>JBPOFE010000004.1:0-51497 GCA_051252035.1 Sulfitobacter sp. | reverse complement strand
CCCTCTGGCAAACCCATGCCTTCGGTCAGCTTCGCCATCTCGGCCTGCGCGCGGTCGGAGGCTTTGGCTTGTGCGTCTTTGATCGCGGCGAGGATCAAATCCTCAACGACTTCTTTGTCGTCGCCGTTAAAGATTGATGGGTCGATATCCAGACCTTTGAGTTCGCCTTTGGCGGTTGCGGTGGCTTTGACAAGGCCCGCACCGGATTCGCCTGTGACCATGATATTAGCCATGTCGTCTTGAAGCTGGGCCATTTTGCCCTGCATTTCCTGCGCTTTTTTCATCATCCCGGCCATGTCGCCAAGTGAGCCTAGTCCTTTGAGCATTGTTATCTCCGTTATGTTTGGTTTGATTTCATATGAGGGTGGCGCGGCCAAGGATCAACTGTCCTCGAACGGATCCCATTCGTCCTCGACTTCCGGCAATGCCTCGCTGACTGCGGCGGCGGCGATTTCCTCAGGCGTGCGGATGGCGGTGATTTTGGCGCGGGGGAATTGCGCGATCACGGCTTGCATCAGGGGATGGTTTTGGGCCTGGGAACGCAGGCTCAAATCTTTGGCATCGCGGATTTCGGCGATGGTTTCAGCTGTGGCATCATTGACGATGGTCACGGCCCAGCGGTTGCCGGTCCAGCGTTGTAGGACGGTGTTCAGACGTTGCGCCAGATCGCGGGGGGCGGCGTCAGTGGGGGTAAATGCGATGCGACCCGGTTGGTAACTGGCCAGCCGCAGGGATGTTTCAACCTCGACCAGCAGTTTGACATCGCGGTTGGCGCGGATCAGTTCGACCACGTGATCAAAGGTCGGGAACCGGGCAAGGGCGGCGTCGATGTCGGGGGCGAGGGCAGTGACAGAACCGCCGGAATTGGGTGTCTGTATCACGTCGGTATTTTGTCGGTATCCGGTCGGTGCGCCATTGGGGGCGTTGGAGATGCCACCCGAGGGCGATGTGGCGGGTGGCGGCGTTGCGTTTTGCAGCTTGCGGACCAGTTCTTCGGGGCTGGGCAGGTCGGCCACATGGGTCAGGCGGATAATTGCCATTTCGGCAGCCATCATTGCGTTGGGGGCAGCGGCGACCTCGTCCAGTGCCTTGAGCAGCATTTGCCACAGACGGGTGAGCACGCGCATCGGCAGATTTTCGGCCATCGTCAGACCGCGACTGCGTTCGTCCGGGGATATCGTCGGGTCTTCGGCAGCTTCGGGGGTGATTTTCACGACCGATACCCAATGGGTGATTTCCGCCAGATCGCGCAGCACCGCCATTGGGTCGGCACCGTCGGCATATTGCCCGGAAAGTTCGGTCAGCGCGCCTGCCGCGTCGCCGCGCAGGATCATGTCAAAGAGGTCAAGCACGCGGCCTCGGTCGGCCAGACCCAGCATGGCACGGACCTGAACGGCGGTGGTTTCGCCCGCGCCATGGCTGATGGCTTGGTCCAGCAGCGATGTTGCATCACGGGCGGAGCCTTCGGCGGCGCGGGTAATCAAGGCCAGCGCATCGTCAGCGATTTCCGCACCCTCAGCCGTGGCGATCTTGCGCATCAGCGCGATCATCACCTCGGGTTCGATGCGGCGCAGGTCGAAACGCTGGCACCGCGACAGAACCGTCACCGGCACTTTGCGAATCTCAGTTGTGGCAAAGATGAATTTGACGTGTTCGGGCGGTTCCTCAAGCGTTTTCAGCAGGGCATTGAACGCGCCCGTGGACAGCATGTGCACTTCGTCGATGATATAGACTTTGTAGCGGGCGGATGCGGCGCGGTAATGTACCGAGTCGATAATTTCGCGAATGTTGGCGACGCCTGTGTTTGAGGCGGCGTCCATTTCCATTACGTCAACGTGCCGTCCTTCCATGATGGCGGTGCAATGTTCGCATGTCCCGCAGGGTTCGGTCGTGGGTTTGCCCGCGCCATCCGGCCCGATACAATTCATGCCCTTGGCAATGATCCGCGCGGTGGTGGTTTTGCCGGTCCCGCGGATGCCGGTCATGATGAACGCTTGCGCGATGCGGTCCGCCTCGAACGCGTTTTTCAGCGTGCGCACCATCGGTTCCTGGCCGACCAGATCGGCAAAGGTCTCAGGGCGATATTTGCGCGCAAGCACGCGGTAGGCGTTTTGATCGGTCATGGGGGTTCCGTAACGGATTCGGATGCAAATGTCAGGCTAAAGCATCCAAAGGATGCCGCCAACCGCAATGGAGCCGCAGGCAAAGATCAACGCCAGAGTTTTCATTCGACGCGAAGGTTGAGCGTGCGCTTCGTTGTCATTCAGGCGCTTGAGGGTTGCACATGCTGAATCCTGCGCGGCCCAAAAGATATAGACAGCGGTGATGACAAATATCGTTGCCACGGCTTTTGCGGCCCATGTCGGGTCGAAATCACCGAACACGGCCTTGAGACCCACCGCAACAGCAAGCGATGCCATGCCCGTGCGCATCCAGCCCGCAAAGGTGCGTTCATTGGCTAGAATGGTGCGGTCCTCGGCCCAATCGGTGCGATCTTCGGCCAGTTTATTGTCACTTCCCATTGCGCTATTGTGCGCGGGGCGTGTTCGGCTGACAATAGGTTAAGACATATCGAGGGGAATTGGGATGCGGTTACGAGGGATCAGACGGAGTAAAAACGTTGAGGTGCGGCGCGGTGGCGGGCGTGCGGGCAAGGCAGGTGGTGTCGGGCTTGTTGGCGTTTTGGCGGTGCTTGCAATCGGCTATTTCACCGGGATTGACGTCAGCCCCTTGTTGAACGGCGGCGGTGCGCCACAAAGCCAACAAAGTGCCCCAGTGTCGCAGAACGACGACCGTGCCACGCAATTCAGCGCACAGGTTTTGGCCACCACTGAAGACGTCTGGACCAAGATTTTTCGTGAGCAGATGAACCGTGAGTACGTACCGCCCAAGTTGGTTGTATTTTCCGGTGTGACGCAAAGCCCCTGCGGTGGCGCATCGGGCGCAACAGGGCCGTTTTATTGCCCGGCGGATCAAAAAGCGTATCTCGATACCAGTTTTTTCAACTTGTTGAGCCAGCGGATGGGGGCAGGGGGTGATTTTGCAGCTGCTTATGTCATTGCCCATGAGGTGGCGCACCATGTGCAAAACCAGCTGGGAATTCTGCCCAAAGTGAACGCCGCTCGGCAACAGGCATCCAAGACCGAGGCGAATGCACTGACTGTCCGGTTGGAGCTTATGGCCGATTGCCTGTCGGGCATCTGGGCGGTTAATGTTCAGGGTTTGATGGAAAAAGGCGATTTGGAAGAAGCGTTGAACGCCGCGCGCAAAATTGGTGATGACCATTTGCAGCGGCAGGCAGGGCGGGTGCCGCAGCCACATACGTTCACCCATGGCACGTCAGAGCAGCGGGCGCGGTGGTTCGCGCGAGGCTATGACAGTGGCAATGTCGGCCAATGTGATACATTTGCGGCAGATCGGTTGTGAGCGAGTACGAGCGCAAACATGATGCGGCGATGAAGGAGCTTGAGGCGACCGAGATGTGGCCCAGCAATTACGCGCCGCCAATCTATCATTTCTACCGCAAACTTGGATTGAAAGTGCGGCCGCCGCACTATGATAGCTTTGTTAAGGTGCTGATCGGGCAGGGCGTGTTCTTTGGGCTGTTCTGGGGCATATTCATGTGGTTTTTTGAATGGCGCGGGACGGAATTGCCGATACGGGGCATGGTGCTTTCGGCGGTACTTGCTGGGGTGTTCTTTGGCTGCGCGATGGCGCTGTTCAGTGCGTATGGGCGACGGAAGTGGAGGCTGAGTGCTTGGGAAGATTTGTAGGAGTGTCTGGTCCTCTTGGCCGCATGCTTCGGATGCGCCTGTCGGACTGCTCACACCATTTGCTGATTTTGCGAGTGTTTGCCTTCTCGTGACCTTTGCTTTGCAAGGGCACCGCCAGACCGCGACCTCCGCTGCGCGGAGGCACGTTGGTGAGAGATTGATAACGACCCAAGCGGGACTCGTTACGGCTGCTGCCTTCCGGCTCTGACCGGGTTGGCGAGGCGCCTGCCCGCACCAACCTCTCACCGCTGATATAGGATGAGGTTTGCCCAAACGCAAGTGTCACAGGGTCAGGCGTAATTTGGCAAAGCCGTCCGGTGTGAGCCCCAGTGATTTCGGTTTCAGATGTGCGGCGTCGTCCAAGCAATTCAAGGCAGAGGGCGAGGTATGCAATGTCGCCTGCACCTGTGGTGCGGCGCATTCGAATGACCACGGGACGTTGTTTTGGGTCGGTGCGGGATTGGGATGCGCAATCACATCAACAAGGGCGTCTGCGACGCTGACACTGCTGCGTAGGATGATATCGTTTTGATCCGTGGCGGGGATGCCGCCGCCGCCTGCGGCGCGAAATTGATTGGTTGCGAGGATAAAGCAATCGGTCGGTGCGATCGAGCGCCCCTCAAACCGTAGCATAGAAATGCGGTTACCCGCTGGTTGGGTTGGATCAATCTTGTAGGTCACGCCAAAAACAGTATCAAAATTGAAGGCTGGGATCTGCGTGTTCAGCAATGGTTGGTCTGCGTTGCCCGGCGCAAGGGTGTTGAAAACTGAGGCCGTGCTTTCCAGCCAAACGCGCAACGTTGCACCAGTGATCTGCACGGCCCAGATTTGATTGGCATAGGGGCTAAGCCCGGCAATGTGACGCCGAAAAATAGAGCCTTTCTGAATACACAAATAGTGATCAGGCCCGCCGCGCCCGCCTGCAGTGTGTGCGGCAACCGATGCCAGCACAGGTGTGTCCGCGTCTGGCGTACCTGCCAATGCGCGGCGCACCACCCGTATCTTGGCATGTGCTGTCAGGGCCGCAATCTGGGTTGGCATCGCCAGTGAAAAGTAATTGTGCAGGGCGATGTCTGTGTGCCCGATACGTTCTGACAGGATATCGCGCGCGGCATGATGGGCAGGCAGGCAAATGGCCTTGATTTTTGGATCGGTGGCGATGGTGGAATTGTTAGAACGCAATTTGCTGGTGTGCCCTGTGACTTGCCACTGGCCCGTTGCGGATTTGGACAATGTCAGATCAAGCACCGCAAGATCCGATCCCGCGTTGCCGGGCATGATGGCAGGGCGTTCGGCGAGGGTGCCGTTTGATGCGTCCACACCACATCGCCCCTCGTGGTCTTGTCCGGGGAAACGCCGATGGGTGTGGCCCGCGACAATGGCGTCGACGCCGGGAAATTCTGCAAATGAAAGTGCGCTGTCGTTCTGATCCGGGTCGCCGTTGCCGATACCCATATGCGCCAGCAAAATGATGACCTGCGCACCGCGCGCGCGTAGGTCTTTTATCGCGGCAGTCAGGCAGGGGATTGGGTCGGCAATATCGGCTTGCCCATCAAGGACATGGCGGTTCCAGATGGCGGTCTTTGCCGGTAAAATCGACACGATGCCAACCTTCAACGGGCCATCCTTCTCTTCTTCCGGCGGCATTCTACAGTCGATTAATGCGCTGTTCTGAATGAAACTCTTGGCGTGCAAATTTAGGTTTGTACTGATCAATGGCATTGCCAATTGCGCTGAGATATCGCGCAGATAGGTCAGACCGAAATCAAGATCATGGTTGCCTAACCCAATTGCATCGTAGCGCAGGGCATTAACGCTCGCGACAAGCGGGTGAGCTTGTGTCACCGGGGTGACCGCTAGGATCTCACCGATGATCGAGCCTTGAAACATATCGCCGTTGTCCAACAAGATGCATCCGGCATTTTGCGCCTGTGCTTCTGCGCGGGCCTCACTGATCAGTGTTGCAATACCCGCAAGCCCCTTGGTCGCGGTTGGTTGATCCGTGACATAATCATAGCCAAGCAATTGCATATGAATGTCTGTCGTTGCCAGTATTCGAAGCAGTACAGTTTTGCCCTGAACATTTTGAGCTAACGTGGTTTCGCAGTCAGTTGTTGATGTCGTTAAACTCACAACAGGATCCCATCTGACGTTTAGAATAGCAGGCAACTTATAAGTGAAATCGTGGATCAGATTATAGCATAGGGTGCAAGTGGCGACGGGCCTTGCCTTTGCGGCAATCCTCGTGTCCGTTGCGTGAAAGTGACAGAAGACCAAGATAAGAAATTGAGGTTCGCATGAAACATGCAGAGCAGGTGACATTTGGCGGTTCAGCACTGGACCGCGCGGGCGAGATACGCGGTGATGCAAATGCAGTAGCTGCGGCGCGGATTGATCCGGCGGCGCGGGCGATTTTGTACTGGCGCGGCAAACCGTTGATCACCCCGGCACGGCCTGCGGCATTGGTCCGGCTGCCGATGGACCATCCGGTGCTGGCCGAGGCAACAGCGGAGCCGATTTTGCTGGGCCGAGAAGATGGTGCCGCGCGGTTTGCCTTTGATATTTCATCATGGACGCCGGATTTGGCGGATGATGCTGTCTTAGGCGGTTTTCTTGACCCAAGTGAACAACATCACCCGCTGCTGCCAAGCGACATGGTGTTTGCCGAATTGCGCCGGATCATGACGTGGCTGGACGCGCGCGATGCTGAATTGGCGGCGTCCGGTAAGGCAATATTGGGCTGGCATGAAACCCATGGTTTCTGCGCGCGTTGTGGGCATGAAACGCATATTGCGCAGGCGGGGTGGCAGCGGTCTTGTCCGGCTTGTAACGGTGCGCATTTTCCGCGTACCGACCCGGTGGTGATCATGTTGATTACCCATGGCAATTCGGTACTGATGGGTCGGTCGCCGGGATGGCCCGAGGGGATGTATTCGCTGTTGGCGGGGTTTGTCGAACCCGGTGAAACACTGGAGGCGGCGGTGCGCCGCGAAGTGTTTGAAGAAGCCGGGGTGCAGGTCGGGTCTGTTAGTTATCTCGCAAGTCAGCCATGGCCGTTCCCGGCATCCTTGATGTTCGGATGTGCAGGTGTTGCAACAAGTCGCGAGATTACAGTTGACCCGGTTGAAATCGAAGATGCGATTTGGATCAATCGCGAAGAGATGATGGAGATATTTGCAGGCAACCATGCGACGGTACTGCCTGCACGCAAGGGGGCTATCGCACACTTTCTACTAGAAAACTGGCTTGCGGACACGCTGGATTAGCGCAACAATGATTAACAAAAGGTTAACGGGTAGCGAGTGCCACGAATTGACGCGCTGATACAACAGCAGCGATAAGGGCAGGGACATGAAATTTTCGACCAAAGAAGACATCGAAGCGCCGATTGACGCTGTGTTTGAGATGCTGTGCGATTTTGAGAGCTTTGAACGCTCGGCGATGCGGCGTGGTGCGGAGGTGCAGCGCGTTGATGCGCTGACAACCCCCGGTGTTGGCATGATGTGGAACGCCGTGTTTGAAATGCGCGGCAAGCGGCGTGAATTGCAGATCGAAATGGTCACTTTTGACCGGCCCAACGATATCGTCATTGAAAGCACATCACCGGGATTAATCGGTAAGATGGAATTTGAACTGATGGCACTGTCGCGCAGCCGCACGCGGGTCAATGTGGCGTTGGAGGTGAAGCCGCTGACCCTTTCCGCACGGTTGTTGGTGCAGTCGATGAAGTTGGCCAAGGGGTCGCTGACCCGGAAGTATAAACTGCGAGTGGCAGAATATGCCAAGGGAATGGAAGAGCGGTATCTAAAGACGGCTTGACCGTTGATGAACCCGTAGGTGGTTAAAAGTGTCTGATATCGTTTCGCTTTGCGAGAACGATTAATCAACGTGCTTAACCCGAACAGTCTCGATTCAGCAAAACCGCGGATTTGTGATATACTATTGTCCCGGCGGTAACGCCACATGGCCGCGCTGCCTTCTTTCAGCGAAGGAAAGGACATGCGGATGATACGGATTTTTCGATTTGGTCACGTGCTGTTGTTTTTGGCGTTTTCCATTGGCGCTACCGGCGCGCAAGCAGCCTCTAACTGCGATGGTTTTGGTCAGGCGGCGGCGAATTATGCCCGCTACAATATAGAGAATAATTGCGGGTTTGTTGGCGGCGCTTGGGCTGACGACAACGAAGGGCATGCCAACTGGTGTCGGCAGCCCACAGTGACAGACGCGCAGATTGCCCAGATCCTTCAGGACCGACAGGCGATGTTGAACCAATGTTTGGCGTCGAAACCAAAGGTGATGAACGATCCGCAGGCCTGTGCGAATTATGCCAATTCAGCGATTTTGAAGGCGCGCGAAAGCCGTCGCCTTGGTTGTGGATACGAAGGCAACAGCGCCTATGACGACAATTATGACGGGCATTATCGCTGGTGTCTTGAACAACCCGCAGACAATGTCGTCGCCCAGAATCAAGCCACGAACATTGGCATTGATCAGTGTCGGGAAGCGAAGTTATCGGGTGTCTGTGCGTTTTATGCGACCGCCATGGCGCCGCTGTATCAGCAGCACAACGAAGCCTGTGCTGGACGCGAGGATTTTGTACTGACGGTGTCAAATCCCGTGGCCGATCGTCAGCAGTGTCTTGAGAATACCGCCCCTGATGCGGCGTGGGTCAATGCGCAGGTGGGGCAGATGCAGGCGCGCATTGCGACCTGTCAGGCGAACACGATCACCTATTCAAATCCAGGCGACCGTGGTGTGCCGCTTGACGCCTGTACCAATGATCTTGGCGCGTTTTGCGGTGAGTGGGTGGCAGAAGATTTTTGTGAGTGGAAAGGGCACTCAGATGTTGTTGCATTCACCCCGGGCAGCACAGATTTTACAGTCCATGTTGATTGTATGATGACGGGTAATGTGGCGGCAGCGGATCAGAGTCAGGAATGCTATTGTTCGGGAAATTGCGGATCGATCACGGCGATTACCTGCACGGGTCGTAAGTAGCGGCAGTGTGCATCGCAAAGAGCAATCGCAAGAAAATGCACAACGCAAAGCTGTGATTGTGTCGTTTGGCGAAACACTTTGTCCACCAGCGTTTCCTTGACCGATGCGAATACTGTGTCATTTTTAAGCGAAGTGTAGTTATTTTAAGAGGTACGACATGAAAATTTTCAGTGCCGGGCTTGTTGCGGCCGCTATTTTGGCGTGCGCGCCCATCGCAGCATCCGCAGACCCGAAACCCCTTGGCGCAAAGGTGGCAAGCGCGAGCCAGATTGCGCGTGCATATGCAGGTAAGACGGATTTGTGGGACGCTGATTGTTCCGGCGGCATATATTATGGCGGCAGCGCGCAGGCGCGGGCGTGGTGTGCTGAAAAGGGCAACAATCTGGGTGCTGGCACATGGTCAACCGATAACAACGGCAACATGTGTTATAAGCTGAAGTGGTATTGGCCAAACGGCAATCGCGCCGGATCAAGCACGGGCGAAACGTCCTGTATCTCGCATGTCGTTGATGCCGCGGGCCGGGTCTGGCGGTCTTGGCCAGGCGATTCTGAATGGTGGTTGATGAGGGGATCATCATCCATGGTACGCGGCTATAAATTTCAAGACGAAGTGCGTCGCACACAGAATCGGCTGGGACTATAGAGACAAAACAGTTTGAGGATTTGCCTGATCAGCTTGATCGGCAAACCCTCAGCTTTGTACGTTGCGCTTAGCCGCGCCCGTCGCTTGCGGGATAAACGCCAAGTATCTCAAGCATATTGGTGAAATACCCCAGTTCTTCTAAGGCGCGCTGCACACCGGGGTCTTCGGGATGCCCTTCAATATCTGAATAAAACTGTGTCGCGGTGAATGATCCGCCGACCATATAGCTTTCAAGTTTGGTCATGTTGACGCCATTGGTCGCGAAGCCGCCCATGGCCTTGTAAAGCGCGGCGGGGATGTTGCGAACTTCGAACACGAAGGTTGTCAGCATTTTGGACCCGCGCCGGGTCAGGTCGATATCAGGGGCCATCAACAGAAACCGGGTGGTGTTGTGATCCAGATCCTCGATATCGCGGGCCAACACCTCGAGCCCATGAATATCGGCGGCGACTTCGCTGGCCAGTACACCATCGGTCGATCCGACCGTTTCGGCCAATTCTGCGGCGGCACCTGCGCTGTCGGCGGCGGGCTCTGACGTGATGCCATGTTGATCCAGAAAACTGCGTGCTTGTGGCAGCAACACCAAATGCGCGCGGACGTGTTTGACATCCGCCAGTTCAACATCGGGGCGGGCCATCAGGGCGATGCGAACGCGCACGAAAGCCTCGTCAATAATGTGCAGCCCGCTTTCTGGTAGCAAGCGATGGATATCCGCCACCCGACCATAGGTAGTATTTTCAACGGGCAGCATCGCCAGATCGGCACGGCCTTCACGCACGGCGCGGATGACGCCCTCGAATGTGGTGCAGGGCACGGGAATCATCTCGGGGCGTGCTTGCAGGCAGGCCTCGTGACTATAGGCGCCCAAGGCCCCCTGAAAGGCGATGCGTGGGGTTGTTTGGGCGTTCATTTACCTGTTCCTTGGATAAATCGGGTCACTCGGGCAATTGGTCGCGGTAACTACACCTTGCCCGCGCCAAGGGAAAGCAATAGTAACGCTATAAAAGCAACGCCTGATACTAAGCAGTGGACCTAGCCCTATGTTTGACACAATGACCATCACCAAAGCCGCCGCAGGCCTGTTAGGCGCGTGGCTGATCCTTCTTCTTGGCAAATGGGCGGGTGAAGAAATGTATCATGCCGATGCGCATGGTGATCCGTCTTATGTGATCGAAGTTGCCGACGCTGGCGGTGATACGGATGAGCCAGAGGTGGATTTTACCGCGTTGCTGGCCGAAGCGGACATCGAAAAGGGCGCGAAGGTTTTCAAGAAATGCAGCGCTTGCCACAAGGTTGAGAAGGGTGCCAATGCCGTTGGTCCATACCTTATTGGTGTTGTGGGCCGTCCTGTAGATGCCGCTGAAGGGTTCTCTTATTCCGGTGCTTTGGAAAAAGCTGCTGATGTTTGGACACCAGAAAACTTGAATGATTTCCTTGCCAGCCCCAAGGGTTTTGCACCGGGCACGACCATGGGATTTGCCGGGCTCAAAAAAATTGGCGATCGGGCGGATGTGATTGCCTATCTAAACAGCCTAGGCAATTGATATCATCCCTGTTGGGATTCAGAGGCCGCTTCCGTTTCGGGGCGGCCTTTTTCTTTGCTGACGTCGATGTGATGGGGTGGTTTGGCGAATTCCAGGCAAAGATAACATATTCGCAACTTGTAACTTGGCCCATTGCACCCTTAGCCTAAATGACGACAATAGCTTGCGGTTAACGCGACAAAGAGGATTGCCAGATGACAAAACCACAGACCCGTGCCGCCACCCGGATTTTGCACCGCAAGATATTGGCATTATGGACTGCGTTTTTGGTTTTGGGGCTGGCGTTGATCTGGGCCGGGGCGGCGCGTGCTGATAAGGATGATGTCATCAGCAGTCATGGGTATTCGTTTTACGGTGAGCTGAAGTACCCTGCCGACTATCCGCATTTTGACTATGTAAATCCCGATGCCCCTAAAGGTGGTGAGATTTCGATTGCCACGCTTGGCACATTTGATTCCATGAATCCCTATACCCGAAAGGGTCGAGGTGGTGCGCTGTCGACTGTGATGTACGAAAGCCTTTTGGGTGAGGGTGTGAATGCGCCTGCCCCTGCAGATGTCTATGCCGAGTATTACTGCCTTCTGTGTGAGCGCTTGGAATATAATGAAGGCAAAGATTGGGTGATCTTTTATATGCGTCCCGAGGCGCGGTTTTCTGATGGTACGCCTGTGACCGCGCATGATGTTGCGTTCAGTCAGCAACTGATCCTTGAACAAGGGCTGAAGTCTTATGCCGATGCGGTCAGCAAACGGATTGCCGGGATAGAGGTCATTGACGATCATACGATCAAATATGAGTTCACCCCCGGCATTTCACGGCGCAGCCTGATCGAAGTCGTGGGCGGCATGTCGGTCTGGTCCAAGAAATGGTACGAGGAAACCGGTGCGCGGTTGGATGAAAGCCGACTTGAGATTTCACCTGGGTCCGGCGCCTATATGGTTGACGATATTGATGTAAATCGGCGGATTACCTACAAGCGGAACCCGGATTATTGGGGTAATGATCTGCCGTTCAACAAGGGCCGCAACAACTTTGACGGCATTCGCATCGAATATTTCGGCGATGACAATTCGTCATTTGAGGCGTTTAAGGCGGGCGAATATACGTTCCGCAATGAAGGTAACTCCAAACAATGGGCGACCGCGTATGAGTTCCCGAAGGTCAGTCAGGGGTATGTGGTCAAGGATGAGATCCCCGATGGGTCGCCTCCGACACCATCTGGCATTGTGTTCAACCTTGGCCGTGAGGTGCTGAAGGATAAAAAGGTTCGGCAGGCCGTGGCGCTTGGGTTTAATTTTGAGTGGACCAACGAGTCGTTGCAATATGGCTTGTTCAAACACCGCGCATCCTATGTGCAGGACACGCCCTTGATGGCTATGGGTAAACCCGAAGGTGACGAACTTGCGTTTCTGCAAACATTGGGCGATCTGGTACCGCCGGATATGTTGAGCGAGGATGCGGTAACGCCGCACACATCCAGTGCGAGCAGGTTGCTGGATCGGCGTAATGCACGCGCTGCGATGAAGCTATTGGACGAGGCTGGATGGGCCGTGGGTGGTGACGGGATGCGCCGCAACGCTGATGGCGCTCCCCTTCGGCTTGTATTTCTGCTCAACTCCTCCGGATCGGCCACGTTGAATGCGGTGGTTGAGAATTTCATGTCCAATCTGCGCGCTATGGGTATTGATGCGGTGCTCGAAAAAGTGGATGCGTCACAATATACGTCGCGCCAGCGCGACCGTGATTATGATCTGATCTTTGATCAATATATCGCGTTCCTGAGCACGGGCGGCGGACTACAACAGCATTTTGGGTCCGAGGCGGCGTCCTTTTCGCTGTTCAACCCTGCCGGGCTTGCCAGCCCTTTGGTAGATGAGATCATCGAAGCATCGCAGCGCACAGATACCAAGGAAGAGACCGATGTGACGCTGATGGCGCTGGACCGGGCGCTGCGGTATGAATTTTTCATGATCCCGGTGTGGTACAACGATGTGCACTGGACGGCGTACTATGATCAATACGAACGCCCTGAAACGATCCCGGCCTATGCCTTGGGATACCTCGATTTCTGGTGGTACAATCAGGATAAAGCGGACGCATTGCGGGCCGCAGGCGCGTTGCGGTAAGACGCGCACATGGGCGCTTATATCCTCAGACGGCTGTTGCTGATCATTCCGACGCTTGTCGGAATCATGTTGATCAATTTCGCATTGGTGCAGTTTGTGCCCGGCGGTCCGGTGGAACAGGCGATTGCGCGCATTCAAGGTGGCGGCGACGTGTTTGGTGGATTTGCCGGCAGCGGCAACGACGCAGGTGATACTGAAGTTGCGGCAGGCAACGAGAACTATATCGGTGCACGTGGATTGCCGCCGGAATTCATTGCGGAATTGGAAAAGGAGTTCGGCTTTGACAAGCCGCCGGTGCAGCGGTTCTTTAGCATGATGTGGAACTATATCCGCTTTGATTTTGGCGAAAGTTATTTCAGATCAATCGGGGTGATTGATCTGATCAAAGAAAAACTGCCCGTGTCGATCACGCTGGGGCTTTGGTCGACGTTAATCGCCTATATCATCTCGATCCCGCTTGGCATCGCCAAGGCGGTGCGTGACGGGTCGCGGTTTGATACATGGACGTCTGGCGCGATCATCGCTGCCTATGCGATCCCCGGGTTTCTATTTGCGATCCTGTTGCTGGTATTGTTTGCGGGTGGATCATATTGGCAGATTTTCCCGCTGCGTGGTCTGACCTCGGACAATTTCGACAGCCTAAGCCCGCTGGGCAAGGTGGCGGATTATTTTTGGCACATCGCGCTACCGGTGCTGGCCTCAACAATCTCGGCCTTTGCCACGCTGACGCTGCTGACCAAGAACAGCTTTCTCGACGAGATCAAGAAACATTATGTCATGACCGCCCGGGCCAAGGGGTTGTCGGAGCGTAGCGTGCTTTATGGTCATGTGTTCCGCAATGCGATGCTGATCGTGATTGCGGGGTTCCCGGCGGTGTTTATTGGGGTATTCTTTGGTGGGTCATTGATCATTGAAACCATATTCTCTCTCGATGGGCTTGGGCGTCTGGGGTTTGAAGCGGCTGTGGCACGGGATTATCCGATTGTGTTCGGTACACTGTTTATTTTTGGCCTGATTGGTCTGCTGGTCGGTATCCTGTCGGACCTGATGTATGTGCTGGTCGATCCGCGCATTGATTTTGAGCGACGGGAAGGCTGATCATGGCACTTTCCCCGCTGAACCAACGCCGCTGGCGTAATTTTACCCGCAACCGTCGCGCCTATTGGTCGCTGTGGATATTCGCGGTGCTGTTTGGCATTTCGCTGGTCGCGGAATTTGTTGCCAATGACAAGCCGATCCTGGTGAACTATCGCGGCGAATATTTCATGCCGATTTTCACGTTTTATCCTGAAACTGCGTTTGGCGGCGATTTCGAAACCGAGGCCGTATACCGCGACCCGGAGGTCAAATGCCTGATTGCGACGGGCGGCCTTGAGGATTGTTTTGACGATCCAGAGGCATTCATCGAAGACGCACAGGATGGACAGATTAACGGTATTGCCATCGAAAAAGGCTGGTCGATCTGGCCGCTGATCCCCTATTCGTTCAATACAGCGGTGGATCGCCCCGGCGCGGCCCCTTTGCCACCCAATGAACAAAATTGGCTGGGGACGGATGGCACCAAGCGCGATGTGCTGGCGCGGGTTATTCATGGGTTCAGGCTTTCGATCCTTTTCACGCTGATTGTCACCGGCCTTGCGTCGATCATTGGCGTGATCGCGGGGGCGGTGCAGGGGTTCTTTGGCGGCTGGACCGATCTGATTTTTCAACGGATCATCGAAATTTGGTCCTCCACGCCCAGCCTATATGTGATCATCATCATGTTCGCGATATTGGGGCGTAGTTTTTGGCTGCTGGTGTTTTTGCTGGTGCTGTTTTCGTGGACATCACTGGTGGGCGTGGTGCGCGCCGAATTTTTGCGTGCGCGGAACCTTGAATATGTACGGGCGGCGCGGGCGTTGGGGGTCAGTAACATCACGATCATGTTCCGGCATATGCTGCCCAATGCCATGGTGGCGACGCTGACGATGCTGCCGTTTATAATCACCGGCACGATCAGCACCTTGGCGATTTTGGATTTCTTGGGCTTTGGCTTGCCGTCCTCGGCGCCGTCACTGGGCGAGCTGACATTGCAGGCCAAACAGAACCTGCAAGCGCCTTGGCTGGCGTTCACCGCGTTCTTTACCTTTGCGATCATGTTGTCGCTTTTGGTGTTCATCTTCGAAGGCATCCGCGATGCGTTTGACCCTAGAAAGACATTCTCTTGACCGCGTTATTAGACGTCAAAAACCTGACCGTCGGGTTCCGTCAGGATGGTAAACTGACCCAAGCCGTACGCGGTGTCAGCTTTACCGTGGAGCGCGGTGAAACCGTGGCGCTGGTCGGCGAAAGCGGGTCAGGTAAGTCGGTTTCGGCGCTGAGCACGGTGTCCTTGCTGGGCGATAGCGCAGAGGTGTTCGGCTCTGTCACCTATGATGGCCAACAAATGATCGGCGCGGATGATGCGTTGCTCCGCAAGGTCCGTGGCAACGACATCAGCTTTATTTTTCAAGAGCCGATGACTTCATTGAACCCGTTGCACACCATTGAAAAGCAGTTGGCGGAATCGCTGGCGCTGCATCAGGGGGTTGTGGGTGCCGAGGCGCGCAAACGTATTCTGGACCTTATGGACAAGGTTGGCATCAATGACGCAGAAAGCCGTCTGGGGGCCTATCCGCATCAATTGTCCGGTGGGCAACGTCAGCGGGTGATGATCGCCATGGCGCTGGCCAACAAACCTGATGTGCTGATCGCGGATGAGCCGACAACGGCGCTGGATGTGACCATTCAGGCGCAAATTCTGGATCTGCTCAAAGACCTCAAAGACAGTGAAGGCATGGGGCTTTTGTTCATCACCCATGACCTTGGTATCGTGCGCCGCATCGCCGACCGCGTTTGTGTGATGCAGCAAGGCGAGATCGTGGAGCAGGGGCCGACGGCGGAGATTTTTGATAATCCGCAGCATCCCTACACGATCAAGCTGCTGAGCGCGGAACCGACAGGGCAACCGGACCCGGTACCGGAGGGCGCCGAGGAGATTGTCAGCACCGAGCATTTGAAAGTCTGGTTCCCGATCACGCAAGGTTTGCTGCGCCGGACCGTCGGCCATGTGAAGGCGGTCAATGACGCGAGCATATCAGTGCGCGCAGGTGAAACTTTGGGCATTGTCGGTGAATCCGGGTCCGGTAAGACCACGATGGCGCTGGCGATCATGCGGTTGATTTCATCCGAGGGCGAGATCACCTTTATGGGGCAGGACGTGCGGAAATGGTCCACACGAGAGTTGCGGCGCCTGCGGTCAGAAATGCAGATTGTGTTTCAAGACCCGTTCGGGTCTCTGTCACCACGCATGACCTGCTTTCAGATCATCGCGGAAGGCCTGAGCATTCACGGCGTTGACAAGGGCCGTGATCAGCGGACGCTGGTGCATGAAGTGATGGTTGAGGTCGGCCTCGACCCGGCAACCATGGACCGCTATCCGCACGAGTTTTCGGGGGGGCAGCGGCAACGCATCGCCATTGCGCGGGCCATGGTGCTGCGGCCAAAGCTGCTGGTACTGGATGAACCGACATCTGCGTTGGATATGACGGTGCAAGTGCAAATTGTTGAGCTGTTACGCGATTTGCAGCAAAAATATGGGCTGGCCTATCTGTTTATCAGTCACGATCTAAAGGTCGTGCGGGCGATGTCGCATAAGGTGCTGGTGATGAAACGTGGTGACGTCGTAGAATATGGCGAAGCGGCTGACTTGTACGATAATCCGCAATCTGACTATACGCGCACCTTGTTGCAGGCGACGACCTGAGGCAGAAGTCTTTGCCTTTGGCGCGCGACCATGCAAGCCTTGCGTCACGTTAATTTAAGTCCAAGGCCATTCTAAATGCGCGTGATGCCCCCATCCGTTTATCGTTACATTTTCCGTTATTCCAAATGGCAGCAAGTGGTGGTGATCATCCTGACGCTCTTGCTGTTGCCGCTTGCGCCTGTCCCTTTGGAAATTCAGCGCAGATTGCTGGACGATGCGGTGGCCAACAAGGACGTTGATCTGCTGATCTGGCTTGCGCTGCTTTATGTCGGCGCGCTGTTGTTAACGTCCGGGATCAAACTTGCCATGCGTATTCAGCGCGAGTTGATCTCTGCACGTATTGTGCATGCGCTGCGGCGGTCCGTCTATTATCATATCTATACCGTCACGCCGCCTTCATTGCTCAAGGCAAGTGAGGCGGGGGACGACGTGGTGGACGAAGGCGCCGTGGTGTCGATGCTGTCATCCGAGGTTGAGAAGCTGGGCGGCTTTGCGGGTGCGGCCATCTCTGGCCCACTGCTTCAGATTGGGACACTTTTCGTCGTTCTAGGGTATATGTTTTATATCGAACCGCTGGTGGCCAGTATCGCGCTGGCGCTTTATTCACCACAATTTATCATCGTGCCGATCTTTCAGGCGCGGATGAATCGATTGGCGGGGGAAAAGGCAATTACGGTGCGGTCCTTGGGCAATTACATTGTGGACAATGCCGAGCCTGATCTGCTCAACAAACCGCCGCCAGAGGGTTTCACCATTTTGACAGACCGTATTCTGCGTCTTCGCACGCGGTTCCTGATGACCAAGAATATCATGAAGACGCTGAACAATCTGTTGATCGCCTTGGGGCCGTTTGGGGTGATTTCCTATGGTGGGTATCTGGTCATCCAGGGGCAGGTTGAGGTCGGTGTGATCCTTGCGTTTGTGTCAGGGCTTGAGCGTTTGGGTGGGCCGATCCGAGAGCTCATCGGATCATATGGTGCAATCACGGATGCGCGGATGCGGTATCGAATTCTGCTCGATAGCTTCCCGGTGGGCATTGATCCTGAGGTGCCTGAACCGATGCCAAAGTTGCGCGGCGCTGAGATTTAGGTGCTGATCAGCCCTATGATCATTGCCCCTAACGCGATCACATGGATCAGTATGATCGCACGGTCGCGCCAAAGAATCCCAACGGTGAACCAGCCGATCAGGCCGATCAGGAACAGATAAATGTTCCACGGGGTCCAGCCAAAGGCAGTGGCCCCATACCCGACGATCTGAAAGATCGAAGCGATCCATTTGATCCAGAATGCGAGCTGTGCAGTGTCGCGCGAGGTGGTTGGGATGTCTGTGATGGTTGTCATGTGGCGCTCCTGATGGGGTTTTCTAATTCAGATCACGGTTGCATAGGACATCGCCAAAGGTGCTAGGAATGCAGTTTGCACTTGTTCGGCGGTCAGAGATATGTCGCCAAAGGTCATCGCCTTGGCCCCGCAGGCATCGGCGACCAAAGTGACGTCATAGCCCAGATCACGTGCGGCGCGGGCCGTGGCGTCGATGCACATCTGGGTCATTGCACCTATGACCGTAAGCTCACGCACGCCAGCAGATTGCAGATGTGCGTGCAGGTCGGTTTGATAAAAACTGTTTGGGCGATGCTTGAGAATAATGGCCTCATCTGTGGTTGGTGCAACGCTTGGGTGAATGTCCGCACCCGGCGTACCGGGTCGAAAGAACGGGGCTGCGTCGCTGGTGGCCTCGTGACGAATGTGGATAACAAGATCACCAGCTTGCCGCGCGCTGCTCAAAATGGTTGTGGCGGTCTGTGCCACGCGGTCCATTTCATCGACTGGCCAAAGCCCATCGGCGAAATAATCGTTCTGAATATCCACAAGGATCAGCGCACGGTTCTGAGGCATTGTGGTGCTCACAACTTCGCCGGATCAATGCAGCGTGTTTTGCGGCGTGAAAACCAATTCAGGCGTTTTTGTTGTGTGGCGGGTGGCATATCGCGCATGCGTACGCAGCCGCTGCGCGTTGCTGTCATGAAAGTTTGTGCGTAAAGGTTTAACACGGTGTTTCCTCCATATGTTCATTTCTCTCTTTATAAATCACAGAAAAACCGTCACACTGCGAGTCATCGAATTTCTAAGCGTGTAAGGTGAGGTTTAATATGGATTGGCGAGACCTTCCCCCGCTCACAGCTTTACGGTCATTCGCCGCTTTTGCTGAAACAGGCAGTGTTGTGGCGGCTGGCGATGCGCTGGGGGTCAGCCACGCCGCGATCAGCCAACAGTTGCGCAGCCTTGAGGCGCATCTGGATGTGGCGTTGCTCAACCGGGATGGTCGGGCGATGACCCTGACCGCCGAAGGTGAGCAATTGGCAAATACGCTGCACAGCGGCTTTGGCGCTATGATTGATACGATCCGCCTGATCACCGGGGCGCGGGACGATCGCCCGCTGCATATTTCGACAACGCCGACATTTGCGGCAACGTGGTTGATGCCACGTCTGCCCAAGTTTCGCGAATTGCATCCAGAGGTCGATCTGATGCTGAATCCAACACCCGAAGTGGTCAGCTTATCGCCCGATGGCATTGACTGCGCGATCCGCTATGGGAGTGGCGCGTGGCCGGGTTTGGAGGCGAAAATGCTGCTCAGGTCACCGATGGTTGTGCTGGGGGCACCATCATTGATCGGGACGGGCGTATTGCCGACCATCGAAGGCCTTACTGACTTTCCGTGGCTCGAAGAATTTGGCACCACGGAGGCAAGCCGCTGGTTAGCGCAGCGCGGGCTTAAACGTCAGTTGGGACATGGGCTAACGCAAGTGCCGGGTAACTTATTGCTTGATGGTGTGCGTGACGGGCAAGGGGTCGCTGTGACGGTGCGCGCTTTTGTGGAGCGTGACATCGCGGCAGGGCGGTTGCGGGTGATTGAGACCGAGCACAAGCCAGAGATGGGCTATCACATTGTGACACGGCCCGGCGCAATGCGTCCGCTGCTCAAGGATTTTGTGAAGTGGGTCAAACGCGAGGCGGCGGCGTGACGCGGTATCCTTGCGCCACGCTTTGCGAATGCACCACAGCGCGCGCGGACATGGGATCAGGCGGGCGAACCAAGCGACTTTACCGTCTTTGAGACCCGGCTATCCGTCTCGACCGGGCTCATTTGGATCGCTGGAAAACAATGCTATCTTGTTGCCTTGAGGGTCGCGCAGGTAGCTCACATAGAAATGAGGCCCATAGGACGCGCGAAAGCCCGGCTGGCCCTCGTCAGAGCCACCTGCGGCAAGTGCGGCGGCGTGCAGGTCGCGCACTTGGCTTTGGCTGTGTGCCTCAAAGGCGACCATAGCCCCGTTCCCAGCCGAGGCGGGTTGTCCATTAAAGGTTGGCTTGACGTAGAAATCCGGCAAAACCGGAGATTGACCCGGCTCGACGGGCAACACGTAGCTTAGGCCCTCTGGCCCCTCTTTGAGTTGATAATTAAGGGCTGGCAGGAATGCAGAATAAAACCGTTTCGCGCGGGCGATGTCATCAGCACCAACGGTGACGTAAGCAATCATGCTGGAGCTTTTCCTTTCAGCGGGACAGGTTTGGCCGCCAACCTACCACAATTTTGGCAAGCCAGCACAATTGAGCCAACGATGGTCCTAAACGGCGTTCAACCCGGCCCAATCATGAAGCAGCTGACATTGCGTGCGGCCAGACGGCGGCAGGCCAGATCGGCGCTTTCGCGGGTCATGCCGAGGAAATTTGCGTCAAACCCTTGGGGGCGGCGCACGACTTTGCGCAGGGTGCCATCCAATGTCGACATTTCCGTGAGTGCGGTTTTCAACAGAACCTTTTCAGCAGCAAAGCGGTTTGGATAGCGGCCCACGTTCACGCCCCAATGGCGGCCACCAGAGGTGGACACGCGGGTGACGATTTCTTGTTCAACCGCTTGTTTTTTGGTGCGTATCGGCGCGGCGGTTTTTGGACGTATCGTGGGGCGTACCACTGCGCTGGCAGAGGCGAGTGTCACTTCCGCTTTGGGTTTAGCCGCAGGTGCAGGGGCGGGGGTTTTGACAGCTTCACGCAGGGCTGCTGTAATATCCGCATTTGAAATCGAGCTTGTAGCATTGGGTTGTTCAGCTGTTGCTACGACCACTTCTTTGACGGGGCGCAAGTGTGGGCGTTTGGATGTTTTCACAGCACCGACAAGCCGAATGGTTTTACCCACGCCACCCGGTGTGGACCCCGCAACGACATTTGGTGCGCTTCCGACATCTTTATAAACTGGCGCTTTGGGTTTGCGTATCGGCGCGCGTGACGGGGCACGACGGAAACCCATGTCCATCAATTCGGCGACTTTCGCATTGCGCGTGGCAGTGGAACGGCCGCCAAAGACGGTCACGATGATGCGTTCATTGCCGCGCTCGGCAGATGCGGTGAGGTTAAAGCCAGCCGCACGGGTGTAGCCGGTTTTGATGCCGTCGGCGCCTTTGTAAGAGCCAAGAAAGCGGCGATTTGTGTGTGAGACTTTGCGCACACCTGCATTTGCCGTGATCCGCGAGAACAGATTGTAATACTGCGGATAATCATAGAGCAGGTGCCGCCCCATGATGGTCATGTCGTGTGCTGTCGAAAGGTGTCCCGCTTCGGTCAGGCCATGGGCGTTCTTGAATGTGGTGCGTGTCATACCCAGCGCGTTGGCCGTGCGGTTCATCCGGCGGGCAAATTTGGCCTCGGACCCGGAGATGGCTTCGCCAATGGCGGTGGCTGCGTCATTGGCGGATTTGACTGCAGCGGCACGGATCAAATAGCGCAGGGCGATCCGCTGGCCAGGACGCAACCCCAATTTGCTTGGCGGTTCGGAGGCGGCATTTTTGGAAATCTTAACTTTGGTATCAAGCGAGATCTCGCCACGCTCAATAGCTTCAAAAGCGATGTAGAGGGTCATCATTTTGGTCAATGATGCGGGGTGCAAGCGGGTATCGGCGTTACGGGAGTGGATGACTTTGCCTGTGCGAGCATCAATGACATAGGCCGCATAGGGGGCCGCCATCGCGCTTAGCGGTAAAACCACCAAAAGCCAGAATGCCGCAATGAAAAATAGCCCGAAACGGGCCGGCTGAATACGCCGCGCCTTCATGATAGACCTGCCTTTTACTGCCTCTGACCGCCGATTTTTTCGACTGGCCATATTATTAATTAGGCTAAAGCTATCACAGGTCGCATTTTCGATAAACCCTTTGAATTTAGGGAATTAGGTAAAAAATGTCAGGTGTGTCATCCAGATATAGGGGGTATCGGCAGGCCATCCACCATAGGGGGTAATGTGTCAGGAATGTGGCAGGAATTGGGCGCGGTTTGCCACGATTCATTTGACCGCTTCAGGCCCGCTGAATCGCCTCGATCAGTCCTGTCAGCGCGCCCAGATTTTCGATTTCTGCGAACCTTGGGTGATCTATGGGCGCATGGGCGTGTTCAACCGCCCATGTCAGGCCATGCGGTACAAAAACACCCCAACCGCCCGCCTCAATCATCGGGACCACGTCGGACGCCATCGAATTGCCTGCCATCAACCCGTGTTTTGCGCCTTCGCCATGGCGCGCAAAAATCGCGGCATATTCGGTTTTGGTTTTTTGCGATACGATTTCAACCGCATCAAACACATCGCGCAACCCAGATTGCGCCACTTTGCGTTCCTGATCCAACAGGTCGCCTTTGGTGATCAGGACAAGGGTATAATTATGCCGCAATGTGTCCAGTGTTTCGCGGACGTGGGGCAATAGCTCAATTGGATGTGACAGCATTTCGCGCCCGGCCGCGAGTAGTTCGGCAATCACTGACGCCGGCACGCGGCCATCTGTCACCTCGATCGCGGTTTCAATCATTGAGAGGGTGAAACCTTTGATGCCAAAGCCATAGTGCGGCAGGTTGCGCCGCTCTGACGCCAACAGCCGTGTCATCAGATGGTCCTTATCGGTATGCTCAGACAAAAGATCGGCAAAATGGTCCTGTGTCAGCGTAAAAAACCGTTCATTGTGCCAAAGCGTGTCATCCGCATCAAAACCGATGGTGGTCAGGGGCCGGGTCATCTTTTGCAGTGCCTCTTTTATAAATGCCTCAGCAGTCTATATAGTCGTGCAAGCGACTCAGACATAACCTTTTTCAGGATCGGGAGCAGCGATGCGCCTTGACGAAAACATGATGGCGGGCGGTCCGGGAGATGAGGATCAAACCGATCTTCTGACCAAGACAAAGCCAAAGACCAAACGGCCACCGCTGTATAAGGTGATGCTGCTGAATGATGATTTCACGCCGATGGAATTCGTTGTGCATGTGTTGGAGCGGTTTTTTGGCCTTAATCACGCACAGGCATTTGAGATCATGCTGACAGTGCATAAAAAGGGGCTGGCCGTGGTGGGTGTGTTCAGTCATGAGATTGCCGAGACCAAGGTGGCGCAGGTGATGGATTTTGCACGACGTCATCAACACCCGTTGCAATGCACCATGGAAAAAGAAGAATAGCGCGTGATTGATGCACGATTGCAGCTGGCGCTGAACGGTGGTGGTCTTGATGTGCCGGACGAGGGCCGGATCGCTGTTTTTCAGCCACCCGTTGATGCGGATTTGGATGGGCTGCATGCGGACCGCTGCCAGATCATCCATGATTTCAAACCTTTTTATGACGCTTGGGCCACGCGTGGTTACGCGGTGGCGCGCAACACCAAGGATCGGTGCGCAATGGCCATTGTGTCCTTGCCGCGGGCCAAGGTTGAGGCGCGCGCGCTGATTGCTGAAGCCTGTGCTGTCAGCGATGGTTTGGTGGTGATCGACGGCCAAAAGACCGATGGCGCAGATTCGATTCTACGCGAAATGCGCAGCAGGGTGACGGTACACGGCCCGATTTCCAAAGCGCATGGCAAGATGTTCTGGATCAATGCGCCTGCTGCGGATTGTTTTGCCGATTGGGTGACTGGCCCAGCTCAGACCGATGGCGGTTTTTGGACCGCGCCGGGGGTTTTCTCAGCCGATGGTATCGATCTGGCCTCTGCCCTGCTGGTTGAGGCATTGCCGGACAAAATGTCAGGTGAGGTCACGGACCTTGGGGCCGGATGGGGATTTTTATCCGCACACATTTTGACGCGGCCCAACGTGCAGACACTGCATCTGGTTGAGGCTGGCCATATGGCGCTGGAATGTGCGCGCCATAACGTAACGGATGACCGCGCAAAATTTCATTGGGAAGATGCCGCAACATGGCAGCCACCACATCGCATGGATGCCGTTGTGATGAATCCGCCGTTTCACACTGGCCGCGCCGCAGAACCGCAGATCGGGCAAGCGTTTGTCGCCACCGCCGCGCGAATATTGTCGGGCAATGGTGATCTTTGGATGGTGGCAAACCGTCATTTGCCTTATGAAGCAGAGTTGAAAAAGCGTTTTGCCTTTGTCGAAGAGATCGGCGGTGATGCGCGGTTCAAACTGTTTCACGCCTCAAGACCGACACGCGCACGGCGATAAAAATACTCCGAAAGGATCAATGATGTCTTTTTCGATTTCTGGTAAGACGGCGATTGTGACAGGTGCCGCTTCTGGTATCGGCCTCGCCATTGCCCGGCATCTGGCAGATCAGGGTGCCAATGTGATGGCGGCGGACGCTAACGAAAAGCAGCTTGTGAAAGCCTTGGGGGATGAGCCGGAAGACGGCAACATTCGCACCTTTTCCGGCGACTTGCGGCAACGGCTGACCCTTGCCAACTTAATCTCTGCCACTCTCGATGCCTTTGAAGAAGTTGATATTTTGGTCAATGCGGCCCGGCAGTTGCTGGTGACAGATGCGCTGGATGTTGAGGACACGTCAGTGACCACGTTGCTGGAACAGAACCTGATGACAGCGTTGCAATTGTCACAATTGGTGGCAAAGCGCATGATGAAACGTGCCGAGGATCAGCCGGAAGGTCAGATCGGGTCGATTATAAACCTAAGTTCAATCGCGGCGCGGCAAATCCAGCCGGAGTTGATGGGATATTCCATTGCATCGGCTGCAGTACAGCAGATGACACGGTCTTTGGCGCTTTCCTTGGCCCCGCACAGGATCAGGGTGAATGGGATATCCTTTGGCTCTGTGATGAGTGAATCGCTGCGCGCGGCTGTGGCAGACAATCGAGAATGGCGCGATGACATCCGCAAACACACGCCGCTTGGGCGGATCGCGGCATCAAACGAATTATGCCACACGGTGCAGTTTTTGGCCGCTGACAGCTCTGCGTTCATGACTGGAGAGATTGTCGTGATTGATGGCGGTCGCAGCTTGTTGGACGTCGTCACCGCACCTGCACATTGATCACTCTTTAGGGGCGGATTGTGATTGCAGGGCGATGTGCCGCCCTGATCAATGTGTCGCCGTGGGATTTGGCCCTTGACGGCACCTCGGCTCTGTCCTAGTTCACGCGCCGATGGCGTTATAGCTCAGTTGGTTAGAGCGAACGACTCATAATCGTTAGGTCCCTGGTTCAAATCCAGGTAACGCCACCATTTTCCCCTGATTGTTAACCAGCAATCCAAACCCGATCTCGGCTCTTATAGTTGTGCAAAGGCACGCAATTTTCGCCTTGATAGTTACAAACACAACTGCTCAAGATGCGGCTCTGGCGGGAGAGCATGCCATTGCATCCGTGTATATTGGTATGTTCATATTCCATGGTGACAAAAAACGGCCTGTCGCTTAGCGTCATGCAGAAATTAAGAAACGTCGGGAAGTGCCACAACGTCTGTGGCACGCCGAAACAAGGGAGAAGACTATGACCATAACACGCAAAGCGTTTTTAGGGCTTGCCGGTGCTGCCGCACTTGCCATGGGCCTTGGTACCGCGCCCGCAATGGCGCAGGACGTCACACTGCGTCTGCACCAATTCTTGCCACCACAGGCGAATGTGCCAAAGCTGGTGCTGGATGTTTGGGCAGACAAGGTTGAAGCCGACAGCGAAGGCCGCATCAAGGTTGAGCGTTATCCATCCATGCAATTGGGCGGCACACCACCCGAATTGATGGACCAAGCGATTGATGGCGTGGCTGACATCGTATGGACCGTAGTGGGCTATACCCCCGGCCGTTATCCATCGACAGAAGTGTTTGAATTGCCGTTCATGATGACAAACGCGCGGGCGGCATCGTCGGCTTATTGGCAGATGTTCGAAAAGCACATGAAAGATACCGAATTCAAGGATGTGCACATTCTTGGCACATGGGTGCATGGCCCCGGCCTGATCCACGCCAACAAAGAGGTCCGTACACCGGAAGACATGCAGGGATTGAAAATTCGGGGTGGATCGCGCCTCGCCAACGCCTTGCTTGAGAAAACCGGTGCAACACCAGTGGGTATGCCAGTTCCGGCGATCCCTGAAGGTCTGTCCAAGGGTGTAATCGACGGCACTACAATCCCGTGGGAAGTCACCGCCGCGTTGAAAGTGCCTGAATTGGTGAGCAACCACACTGAATTTACCGGTAACGCGCTTTATGTGCTGACCTTTGTTCTGGCGATGAACAAAGACAAGTATGAAGGCATGCCAGCCGACCTGCAAAAGATCATTGATGATAATTCCGGTCTGGAATTCTCGATCTTTGCGGGTGGGACACAGGAAGATTCTGACGGCCCTGCACGCAAATTGGCCGAGGATCGTGGCAACAACATCGTGACCTTGAATGCTGAGGAAACTCAGGTCTGGAAAGATGCTGCACAGCCGATCTATGAAGAATGGATCGCGGATATGGATAGCAAAGGCATCGACGGTCAGGCACTGATCGACGAGGCACGGATGTTGATGGACGCCTACGACAAGTAAGTAGCCGACCCAATAAACTAATCTGCGGCGGCTCGCTCTGCCGCAGATTTTTTTACACTTGAAGACGAGACATCAGATGCATCGATTGATCCAGACCCTTTCCCGTGTCACCGCTTTGGCCGGGGGGCTTGTGCTGATCGTCCTGATCGTGATGACCACCCTGTCCATCCTTGGGCGTTCGCTCAACAAACTGATGCACGGTGATTTCTTTCAACAGAACATGACCGGGTTTGCACAATGGTTGATCGATCGGGGCATTGGCGAGATTAACGGTAACTACGAATTACTTGAGGCAGGAGTGGCGTTTGCAATTTTCTCGTTTTTGCCGATCTGCCAATTCTACGGAGCGCATGCGACTGTTGATATCTTCACATCCTTCCTGCCGCCCCGTGTGAACCGCTGGATCATGGCATTTTGGGAAGTTGTACTGGCCGCGGTGATCTTGCTGATTGTCATTCAGCTTTATGGCGGCATGGAACGCTATATGCGCAATGGGCAGACGACCTTGTTTCTGCAATTTCCGGTTTGGTGGGCCTATGCGGCCAGTTTTGCTGCTGGCCTCGTGGCCTGCATCACAGCGGTCTATTGCGCGATCGTTCGCATCGGTGAGGCCGTGACAGGCCGCACCACGTTGCCCTCAGAACACGGGGGCCATTGAGATGAGCAATCTTGAGTTGGGCTTTTGGTCGTTTCCCATTCTGCTGATCATGGTGTTTCTGCGCGCGCCCATTGGGCTTGCGATGATGCTATGTGGTTTTGGTGGTTGGTTCATGGCGATGGGTGGCAACCCGACGCCGTTGCTCGCCAAGATGAAGTCAGAGACCTACACCACTTTTTCCAGTTATTCGCTGTCGATCATTCCGATGTTCCTATTGATGGGGCAGTTCGCCACGCTTTCGGGCATGTCGAGCGCGCTGTTCAAAGCCGCTGAGAGCTTTCTAGGCCATCGTCGCGGCGGTGTTGCCATGGCCGCGGTCGGGGCCTGTGCGGGTTTCGGATCGATCTGTGGGTCATCGCTGGCCACCGCAGCGACGATGTCCAAAGTCGCGTTGCCGGAATTGAAGCGGTACGGATATTCCGGCGGGTTTTCCACCGCGACTTTGGCAGCGGGCGGCACGTTGGGTATTCTGATTCCGCCTTCGGTGATCTTGGTGATCTATGCGATCCTTACGGAACAAAATATCGCCAAGCTGTTCTTGGCTGCGTTTATTCCCGGTATCCTCGCTGCGGTCGGTTATATCATCACCATCTCAATCTATGTGCGTCTGAACCCCGCGTCGGCGGGCACACGGCCACCTGTTCCGATGGCCGAAAGGTTCAAAGCGTTGGCCAGCACATGGCCGGTGTTGGTGATCTTTTTCGTGGTGGTCGGTGGTATCTATCTGGGTTGGTTTACACCAACTGAAGGCTCCGCCATCGGGGCGGCAGGCACCGGATTTGTGGCTTTGGTATCGGGCAGCCTGAATTGGGCTGTGCTGCGCGACAGCCTGCTTGGCACGGCGCGCACCACGGCGATGATCTTTTTCATTGTGCTGGGCGCGGCGTTTTATAACGGCTTTCTGGCGCTGTCCGGTGTGCCTCAGTTCATGGCAGATTGGGTGGTGACCCAAGGGTTTAGCCCGCTGTTGGTGATGTGCATGATCCTGATTTTCTATCTGATCTTTGGCTGCCTGATGGACAGTCTGTCGATGATCCTGCTCACGGTTCCGATCTTTTTCCCGGTGATATCGGCGATGGATTTTGGTATGACGCCGGAACATCTGGCGATCTGGTTTGGGATACTGGTGCTGATCGTGGTTGAGGTCGGGTTGATCACGCCGCCCGTTGGGATGAACTTGTTCATCATCAATTCCATGGACCGCGACACACCAATGACCGACACGTATAAAGCGGTGATGTGGTTTGTCGGTTCTGACATTGTGCGGGTGATCATTCTGGTGATGTTCCCCGCGATCACTTTGTTCCTGCTGCCGGGGTAGGATGATGTCTGACGCCGCATTGAAAGTTGAGATCGACGGAGCGGTTGCGACGCTGACAATGAACCGCCCCGACAAGCGCAATGCGATGAATGATCAGTTGCTGGCTGAGATTGACGGGTTCTTTGCCAAGCCGCCCGAAGATGTGCGGGTTGCCATTCTGGTGGGGTCAGGGGGGCATTATTGTGCCGGATTGGACCTGAGCGAACATCAGGCGCGGGACGCCGAAGGGACGCTGCACCATTCGCGCGGCTGGCAGGCAGTGATGGACCGTATTCAACTGTCTGGGCTCCCCGTGGTGTCGGCGCTGTTTGGGGCGGTGATCGGTGGCGGTTTGGAACTGGCCACGTCGACCCATGTGCGGATTGCTGAGCCTGACTGTATCTTTCAATTGCCCGAGGGGCGGCGCGGGATATTTGTCGGTGGCGGTGCCACGGTGCGGGTGGGACGTATCCTTGGCGCGGACCGGATGATCGAAATGATGCTGACCGGGAGGAAGTATGGGACCGATGATGCACTGGCGCTGGGGCTGACGCATTATGCGGTGGATGCGGGCGAGGCATTGCCGATGGCGCGTAAAATCGCGGCCCAGATTGCGGGTAACGCACCGCTGGCCAATTACATGATGATCCAGGCGATTGGCCGGATTGACGATATGTCGCGTGCCGATGGGTTGTTCACCGAGAGTCTCTGCGCCGCATTGGCCCAGACCAGCCCGGATGCGCTTGAAGGCTTGGCGGCATTTTTGGAAAAGCGGCCCCCCAATTTCAGATAGCTTGAGGAAAGTTTGACATGACAGCGCATCTCAATCTGAAACCTCACGATGTGCTGCGCGAGGACCGCGCTGATGGGACGGTTTTGTTGCGGTCGAGGTATCCTTTGGAGCCAGTAGTGGCGCGGTGCAGCGGAGATTGGCTGCATCATTGGGCGGAAAAGACGCCCGATCAGGTGTTTCTAGCGGAGCGGTCTGGCGATGGCTGGCGTGAAGTGACTTACCAAGAAACGCTGACTCAGGTTCAGGCCATTGCCGGGCATCTGCTGTCGCGCGATCTTGGGCCGTGGCGCCCGATTATGATCCTGTCCGGCAACAGTGTTGATCACGGGTTGCTGACCCTTGCCGCGCAATATGTTGGTATCCCAACCGTGCCAGTAGCCGAACAATACAGTTTGATCCCGGCGGCCCACACACGGTTGGAATATGCTGTACGTTTGGTCAAACCGGGGCTGGTGTTTGCCGATGATGCTGCGCGCTATTCCGACGCGCTCGCGCTGGATGTTTTTAAGGATGTTGAGGTGGTCAGCACCGGTTTCTCTGACTTCCTGAAGCCAACAGCCACAGATATTGCGACGGCCTTTGAGTCGGTCACTCATGACACGTTGGCCAAAATACTGCTCACCTCCGGCTCTACCTCTGATCCCAAGGGTGTGCTGACGACGATGGGTATGATGACGACCAATCAGGCACAGATCGCCGCGTGCCTGCCGTTTGTTCAGGCACGCCCGCCGCGTATCGTTGACTGGTTGCCGTGGAACCATGTTTTTGGCGGATCGCACAATTTCAACCTGATGCTGGCCAATGGCGGCAGCCTGTATATTGACGATGGTAAACCCGCACCGGGGTTATTTGGCCGCACGCTTGAAAACCTTGCTGACAAATCTGCCACGATCAGCTTCAACGTCCCGGTGGGGTTTGCGCAACTGGTGACGGCGCTGGAGCGCGACAAGACGCTACGCGAGACCTATTTTGCCGATCTTGATATGATTTTTTATGCGGGTGCGTCACTGCCCCAAGATACATGGGCAGCGCTTGAGCGGCTGGCACTTGATACATGCGGACAGCTGCCGTTGATCACCTCGTCATGGGGCCTGACCGAAACTGCACCTGCGGCGTTGATCAGCCATGAGCCCGCCAAGGGCGCGGGCATTGTCGGCGTGCCGATGCCGGGTGTGACTGTGAAGCTGGTGCCAGAGGCGGATGGCCGTTTTGACGTGCGCGTCAAGGGGGCCAACATCACATCCGGGTATCTGAATGATGCCGCTAAAACGCGGGCTGCTTTTGATGAAGAAGGGTTCTTTATCACTGATGATGCAATGGGATTTGTTGATCCTGATGACGCCAACAAAGGACTGCGATTTGAAGGGCGGCTGTCTGAGGATTTCAAGCTGATGACCGGGACGTGGGTGCGCGCTGCCAATGTGCGGCTGGCTCTGTTGGCGGCGCTTGCACCTTTTGCGCAGGATGTGGTGATCACCGGACAGGGTCGTGATGCCATCGGTGCGCTGATTGTGCCGAACCGTGCGGTGATTGCGGCGCAGGGTTGGGAGGTCATGGAGCAGAATGGCGTGCTGTATTGTGATCCGCTGAATGAGATATTGGTCGGGAGATTGGAGGCTCTTGCGGCAGGTGCGACAGGTAGTGCGGCGCGCGTCACTTGTGCTTTGGTGATGTCGGAACCGCCCGCGATGGCGAGAGGTGAGGCCACGGCAAAAGGCAACATTAACTTTGCCAAGCTGCTGGAAGGCCGCGCTGATCTGGTTGATTTGCTTTATGATCCAGACACACCCGCACGGCTGGCGATTATGCACTAAAGTGCCGCATCGACGCAGATGTGTTGCGAAATGCGCGTCATGATGCACAGTATCTGCCCAAGGGGGATCACATGCTGTCAGTCAACGCCAATGCGGTAACGTATTTTGTCGATCGACATCTGGATGGTGGGCGCGCCGATAAATGCGCTTATCTGGAAGCTGAAACAGGTCGAGCCCTAAGCTACGGTGAGATGGCGAAGGGTGCCGCGAATGTCGCCGGGGCATTGACGCAGGCTGGCATTCGCCCCGAAGAACGTGCTGCGATGCTGGTGCTGGACCAGATTGAATTCCCGCAATTGTTTTGGGGCGCGATCAAGGCAGGCGTGGTTCCAGTGCCGTTGAACACTTTGCTGGCGACGCCTGTTTATGACGTCATTTTGCGCGATTGCCGGGCGGCGATCTTGTTTGTTTCTGCGCAGCTTTGGGATGTGGTCGCACCTACCTTGGCCGACAACCCCTATCTGCGGCATGTCGTGGTGATCGGCGATGCGCCCGAGGGAGTCACGCGGTACGAGGCATTCCTAAACGGTGCCGAACCGCAACCCACCTTGCCCGTAAGTGCGGATGAAGTGGCATTTTGGCTTTATTCATCGGGTTCAACTGGGCAGCCCAAAGGCGTGGCGCATGTGCATTCAGCGCTGAGGGCCACAGCGGATACATACGGTGCGCAGGTGTTGAGGATAGCCGAGGATGATGTGGTGTTGTCTGCCGCCAAGTTTTTCTTTGCCTACGGTTTGGGCAATGAGATGACATTTCCACTGTCCGTTGGCGCCACGTCAATTCTGTTTACGGGGCGTCCCACGCCCCAAGGTATGATCGACACGATCACCGCGCATCGACCAACGATCTTTTGCGGTGTGCCAACACTTTATGCCGCGATGGTGGCGCAAATGGATGTGTCCGGTGCGCCTGATGTGCCGTTACGCACTTGCATTTCCGCAGGTGAAGCGCTGCCTGAAGATGTCGGACTACGGTGGGAAAAGCACATGGGCGTTGGTATCATGGATGGCGTTGGATCAACTGAGATGCTGCACATTTTTCTGAGCAATGCACCCGGTGACATTGTTTATGGCACCTCAGGAGTTGCGGTGCCGGGGTATGATTTGCGCTTGGTGGATGAAGCAGGCGCAGAGGTTGGTACGGGTGAACTTGGCGAACTATTGGTGAGCGGCGCATCCGCAGCCACCGGATATTGGAACCAACGTGCCAAAAGCCGGGACACGTTTGAAGGGGTCTGGACCCGCACAGGCGACAAATACGAACGCCGTTCGGATGGGCGCTATGTCTACTGCGGGCGCACAGATGATATGTTCAAAGTGTCGGGTATCTGGTTGTCACCGTTTGAGGTTGAGGGCGCGCTGGTCAGCCATCCACAAGTCCTCGAGGCTGCGGTGGTTGCCGCGCAGGATGAAACCGGGTTGGACAAGCCCAAAGCATTTGTCGTGTTGCAATCGGGAGCGGCGGATGACGCCTTGTTCGATGACCTTAAAGATCATGTGCAGACCAAGATTGGCAAATGGAAATACCCACGCTGGATCGAGGTGGTGGATGAACTGCCTAAAACCGCCACGGGAAAAATTCAGCGGTTCAAATTGCGGGAGGATCAAGCATGACAGCAGCATGGGTAAATGACCCGGACGCGCGGTTGATCGCAGGGGGCAAGTCGCTTGAATATGCCTGCTGGGGCCCGCCGCCGTTTGACGCGCTCACGATTGTGTTGTTGCACGAAGGATTGGGGTCGGTTGCCCTTTGGCGTGATTTTCCGGAGCGTTTGGCCGCTGCCACGGGTCTTGGTGTTGTGGCCTATTCCCGCGCCGGATACGGCAAGTCGGAAGGCGCCGCACTGCCGCGTCCGATGGACTATCAAACCCGCGAGGCGACCGACGTTTTGGGTGATGTGTTGGATGCGCTAGGCGTGCAGCAGACGGTGCTTGCCGGGCACTCCGATGGGGCGACGATTGCGGCAATTTATGCGGGGTCGGTGTCTGACATGCGGGTGCGTGGGCTGATCCTGATGGCACCGCATTTCTTTACCGAAACCACCGGGCTGGCCGCGATTGCCGCCGCAGGGCAGGCATATGAAACGGTTGATCTAAAAGCGAAATTGGCGAAATATCATGCTGACCCAGACATGGCGTTTTACGGCTGGCATGATGCATGGACACACCCGGACTTTGCCGATTGGAATGTTGCGGATGTAATTGACCATTGGCGCATTCCGGTACTGGGTATTCAGGGTCGCGACGACCCCTACGGCACGCTGGCGCAGATTGATGAGATTGACACGCGGATATACTCACCGTTTGAGGCATTGATTTTGGGTGGGTGCGGGCATGCGCCGCATTTGGAATATCCGGCACGGACGGATGACGCGATTGCGGAATTCTGCGCCCGGCTGACCCGGATGGAACAAGCCGATGTGCGCATTGCCTGATCTTCCGGATGGCGTTGCCGCACCGCCTCATGCCTATGTGCCGGGTACAAATGCCCGCCACCCTGAGGATTGGTTCAATGGGGTCAAGCAAAGTGTCACGCCAGATATGCCGATGGACGTATTGCACCTGACGTCGGCTTGGACGGCGGGCCTTGCCTATCTCAAGGCAGGGTACTTTTGGGAATGTCACGAGGTGCTTGAAGCTGTGTGGATGCAAACCCGCGATGGCACGGCGGAACGTGATATGGTGCAGGCGCTGATCCAACTGGCGAATGCGCGGCTCAAACTGCGGATGAAGCGCGCTAACGCCGCGTGGCGGCTGTGCACAATGGTGCATGCGCATTTGGCGCGATGCCCGATGGATCAGGCGATTCTTGGGCTAGAGGTAAGGGAAGTGCAGGATTGGGTACGGGAGACCAAAGCAGAGATCGAGCGATAAATACGCACTATTATGCATTTTCTGCAGAAAATTCTCGTATTGATCGGCTGTTCGCCGACATAGAATGAATTATAATACATTAAAGGCCAGCCTTACTGTCAAAGGATGCACAATGACCAAGATCATCGATTTCCAAACTGACCCGTCTAAGTATCGGCACTGGAAGGTCGAATATGATGGCCCCGTCGCCAATCTATTTATGGATGTGGATGAAAAGGGCGGGTTGTTTGAGGGGTATGAACTCAAGCTGAACAGCTATGACCTTGGCGTGGATATTGAGCTTGCCGATGTGGTGCAGCGGATTCGGTTCGAGCATCCTGAGGTCAAAGTTGTGGTGATGCAGTCGGCCAAGGACAAGGTGTTTTGTGCCGGGGCGAATATTCGGATGCTGGGTGGTGCCGCACATGCGCATAAGGTCAACTTTTGTAAATTTACCAACGAGACGCGCAATACTTACGAGGCGGCGCTGGCGGATAGTGGCCAGAACTATATCTGCGCGATTAAGGGCGCCTGTGCGGGCGGTGGGTATGAGCTTGCACTGGCGTGTAATCACCTGATGCTGACCGATGACAGCACGTCGTCGGTCGCTTTGCCTGAGGTGCCGTTGTTGGCGGTGTTGCCGGGGACCGGGGGGCTGACCCGTGTGACGGACAAGCGCAAGGTGCGGCGCGATCTGGCGGATGTGTTTTGTTCGATTGAAGAAGGAGTGAAGGGTAAACGCGCGGTTGAGTGGCGATTGGTTGACGAGGTGATCCCCAATTCCAAATTCGATGAAACCGTAGTTGCGCGGGCCAAAGAAATGGCGGCAGCATCAGACAAGGCGGATGTTGATCAGGGGATAGAGCTGACCCCATTGAGCCGGAAAACCTCTGACGAGGGTGCGACGTATTCAACTGTCGAAGTGACAGTCAACCGTGCTGCGCGTCGCGCGACGGTGATGATCAAGGGACCGGGTGATGATGCGCCAGTGGATATGGATGCGTTTGTTGCGCATGGCGCGGATGCGTGGCTGCTGCGCTGCGCGCGTGAGTTAGACGATGCCGTCCTACACCTGCGCAACAATGAAAAGGAACTGGGCCTGATCGAATTTCAGACCCAAGGCGACCCGGAACAAGTGATCGCGCATGAGGCGCTGATGCTGAATAACGCGGATCATTGGCTGGCGAATGAAGTGATTCAATATTGGAAACGCGTGCTGAAACGTGTCGACATGACGTCGCGCAGCCTTGTTGCGATTGTGGAGCATGGATCATGTTTTGCGGGTCCATTGGCGGAACTGCTTTGGGCGTCGGACCGCAGCTATATGATGCTGGAAGAGTTTGATGGCGATAACCGACCGCTGGCGGTAATCACGATGAGTGAGGGCAATTTTGGCAGTTATCCCATGGGCAATGACCTGACACGCCTGCAAACCCGGTTTCTGGGTGTACCGGAGCAGGTCAAGAAATTGAAAAGCAGTATCGGTGAGCCGTTAGAAGCGGATGCAGCAGAGGAACTTGGTCTCGTTACTTACGCCTATGACGACATTGATTGGGAAGATGAGGTCCGCTTGTTCATGGAGGAGCGCGCGAGCTTTAGCCCCGATGCAATGACGGGGATGGAAGCCAACTTGCGTTTTGCCGGGCCGGAAACGATGGAAACCCGGATTTTTGGACGTCTAACCGCGTGGCAGAACTGGATTTTCCAGCGCCCCAATGCCGTGGGCGAGGAAGGCGCGTTGCAGCGGTATGGCACGGGCGTGCGCGGAAAATACAATATGGAACGTGTTTGAATTAATGGGCGGGGTGGGCGGTGCGCCCACCTTACCGGAATGAACCGTAAGGTGGAGGCTTGCTTCACCGCGACAGGAAGGAAACTTAGATGCTGGACCTGATCAACGTAAGTTATGATACGCAAATCCCGAATAATGTAGGGCTGAGCGAGGACAAGAAGGTGCTGAAAGCGCTGGAGAAATGGCACCCCGGTTATATCAACTGGTGGAATGATCTGATCCCGCAGAACTTTCAGGAAAGCATGGTCTATCTGCGCACGGCGGTCAGCGTGGACCCCAAAGGATGGGCCAAGTTCGACTATGTCAAAATGCCGGAATACCGTTGGGGCGTGTTGCTGGCCCCTGCTGTGGAAGATCGCAAAATCCCGATGGGCGAGCATGTCGGCGAGCCCGCTTGGCAGGAAGTGCCGGGTGAATACCGCAATATGCTGAAACGTCTGATCGTGATCCAAGGTGATACAGAACCGGGATCGGTGGAACAGCAGCGCTTTCTGGGTCTGACCGCACCGTCGCTTTATGATCTGCGCAATCTGTTTCAGGTCAACGTTGAGGAGGGTCGGCACCTTTGGGCGATGGTCTATCTGCTGCAAAAGTACTTTGGCCGTGATGGGCGGGAAGAAGCGAATGATCTGCTGGTGCGGTCCTCGGGATCCGAAGAAGCACCGCGTATGTTGGGGGCGTTCAATGAAGAAACGCCGGATTGGTTGAGCTTTTTCATGTTCACCTATTTCACGGATCGAGATGGCAAGATGCAGCTGGAAAGCCTTGCGCAATCCGGTTTCGACCCGTTGTCACGTACATGCCGGTTCATGCTGACCGAAGAAGCACACCATATGTTTGTTGGTGAAACGGGTGTGGGGCGGACCATTCAGGCGACGCTTGAGGCGATGAACTCTGCGGGGATCACTGATCCTTTTGATATCAATAAAATCCGTGATTTGGGTGTGATTGACCTGCCGACAATTCAGAAAAAGCTGAACCTGCATTACACGCTGTCGCTGGATCTGTTTGGGCAAGAGGTCAGCACCAACGCCGCCAATGCGTTCAATTCCGGCATCAAGGGACGGTATATGGAGCATCGGATTGACGACGATCATAAGCTGCAAAATGACACATATGCCGTGACGTCGATTGTCGATGGCAAGATACTGACCGAGGATGTGCCGGCGTTGACAGCGGTGAATATGCGGTTGCGCGACGACTATGTACGCGACGCCGCCGGAGGTGTTGGACGCTGGAACAAACAGATCGCCAAGGCGGGTATCGAGTTTGAACTCAAGCTGCCGCATGAAGGGTTTCACCGCCAGATTGGTGTGTTCAATACGGTTGCGGTGGACCCGGAGGGCAATATTATTTCCGCGGAGGCGTGGGAAAAAAATCGCGACGCATGGCTGCCAACCAAAGCCGACGGGGACTTTATTCAATCATTGATGGTGCCCTGTTTTGAGGCGGGAAAATACGCATCTTGGATTGCCGCACCCAAGGTCGGGATTGATAACAAGCCCGGCGATTTTGAATATGTTAAGCTCCATATGGCGTGAGGTGGGGAACGCCCTGCCAACTAACCCAAGGGACATGCGATGAACCAACCCGTTAAACAGCATCTGATCGACCCGGAAATCTGTATTCGCTGCTACACCTGCGAGAATACCTGTCCTATTGAAGCGATTGAACACGACGATAACAACGTCGTGGTGAACTTTGATATTTGCAATTTTTGCATGGATTGCATTCCGGTATGCCCCACCGGGTCGATTGATGAATGGCGGGTGGTTCAGACGCCTTATACGCTTGAGCAACAGTACGAGATGGACGAGCTACCCGAGCAGGAGGATATTGAAGCAGCGTCGGTAGATGATGCCGCTGACCCCATTGCGGCGCTTCTGGCAGAAGCGCACAAAGGCGCGGGAGGCAAGGCGCGTGCCCCAAGCAGCGCCAGTAAGCCAACGGTGAATATGTATAATCTTGGCAAACCTGCACAAATGACAGTGCAGGGCAATTACCGGCTGACCGACGATCCAGCGCACGATGTGCGCCATATCATTCTGGACCCTGGCGCACTTCCGTTTCCGGTGTTGGAAGGGCAATCGGTCGGGATCATTCCACCGGGTGTTGATGCGGATGGCAATGCGCATTTGCCACGGCTTTATTCGGTATCCAGCCCGCGTGATGGTGAACGGCCCGGATATCACAATATTTCCTTAACTGTGAAGCGTGAGGACAAAGGGCTGGCGTCGAACTACCTGTGCGATCTGGCACAAGGGGCCACCGTTGATGTAACCGGTCCGTTCGGCGCGACTTTCCTGATGCCCGGTCAGGCAGATGCGCATTTACTATTGATCTGTACCGGCACCGGGTCGGCACCGATGCGGGCGTTCACGATGCAGCGGCAGCGTAGCGGCGCAACGGGGGGCATGACCATGTTCTTTGGCGCGCGCACACCGGAAAGCCTGCCCTACTTCGGGCCGCTCAAAAAGGTGCCTGAAAAAGTGCTGAAACAGCATCTGGTATTCAGCCGGGTGCCGGATCAGGACAAGGAATATGTGCAGGACCGGATTGTCGCGGAGCAGGAGGTGGTTGCCGCCCTGCTCGGCGAACCGCGCACTTATATCTACATTTGTGGCTTGCGCGGCATGGAAGATGGTGTTGAACGTGCCATGACATCCATTGCTGAAAGCATGGGTGTGCAATGGACCGCCTTGCGCGATAGCATGCGCGAAGAAGGCCGATATCACGTGGAAACCTATTAGATGACCCAAGACCCATTTGTGCATGAGATCAACGTGACGTGGGGCGATTGTGACCCTGCGCGCATTGCCTACACCGGGCGCCTGCCTGCCTTTGCACTGGAAGCGATCAATGCGTGGTGGGAGGCGCATTTTGATGGCGACGGCTGGTTCCAGCTTGAGATTGATCGCAATATCGGGACGCCGTTTGTGAACTTGAACATGGATTTTGTAAGCCCGGTCACACCGCGTCATAAGTTGCTGTGCGAGACCTATCCAACCCGGTTGGGCAATAAATCCATTACCTTTGGCATGAAGGCGCGGCAGAATGACGTGCTGTGTTTCACAGGCAGTTTTACTTGCGTGTTCACCATCGCGGATCAATTCAAAAGCCAATCTGCGCCGGACGCGCTGCGTGATGTGATTGCGCCTTTGGTGCGTGATTAAACATGCAGCCAGTCCAGAAATAAATCTGATGCCCAGCAACCCTGCTCCTGATGACGACGGTGCTCAACTGATCGCAAAACTTGCCACTCGTGTAGCCGAGGTACGCAAAGCACGTGGTATGCCACGACGGGTTTTGTCGGAATTGTCTGGCGTATCGCCACGCTATTTGGCGCAGCTTGAGGCGGGTGAGGGGAACATTTCGATCCTCTTATTGCACCGGGTTGCAGCGGCGCTTGATCTTAAGGTGGGTGCGTTGTTGGCCGACGATATGCCGCTGGATCATGACGTGCAGCGGGTCGCGGCGTTGTTTCGTCAGGCCCCGATGGACGTCCAGCAACAGGTGCGTAGCCTGCTGGCCCCGCAAAACCCCGATGCGATGCGTGCTGGACGCATATGCTTGATCGGGTTGCGCGGTGCAGGGAAATCGACGCTGGGCAAGCTGGCGGGAGAGGCATTGAACATTCCATTTGTCGAGTTGAACAAAGATATCGAGGCCGAAACAGATATGCCCTTGGCCGAGGTGATGGCGCTATACGGTCAGGATGGTTACCGCGAGATGGAAGCCGAAGCGCTTGAACGTGTCAGTGCGCGGCACGACAGGGTGATATTGGCTGTGGCGGGTGGCATTGTTGCGGAACAGACGACATATGCGCGACTGTTAGAGCGTTTTCATACGGTTTGGATCAAGACCAGCCCGCCCGAGCATATGCAGCGGGTGCGCGCCCAAGGTGATGTACGTCCGATGCAAGGAAACCCGGCGGCAATGACGCAACTCAATGAACTACTGAAAGTCCGCTCACCGCTTTATAACAAGGCCGAAGCGCAGGTGAATACGTCAAATCGTGCGGTGCGGTCGTCGCTGAACGATCTGCTGACAATTATTGCGAAGCGGCGGTTTCTTGATCTGGCATGACAGAGGCGGAACAGATAGCCGCACTTCAGGATGCGTTTTGGCGGACGGCGGAGCACCTCCTTCTGCACCACACAAACCCATGGGAATTGGATGAAGCGCTGACCGCATGGGGTTATGCCTTGGGGCCGTGCGAAGCGCAGGACTTGCTAGGGTTGGATCAGGTGCTCGCGCGACGCCCGAACCGCGACATTCAAATATTGTCACGCATGGTTGCCGAAGGGCGGATGGGTAAAATCGGTGGTGTGGGGTATTATCGTTATCCCGGTGGTAGCGGGGCGGTGATTGATCCGTTGATCGAGGATCTGATCCGAGAAGAAGCATGGTTTGCGAAGGTAAATCGGGCTGAGGTTCGCGATAGCGAGTTGGTGTCTGCAATGAACACTGCATTATGGGGCGTGGTGAAAAACGAAGGTGTTGATCCGCGGCTTTTGGTGAAAGCCGTCAACTTTCCTAAAAATAGAAATCTGTAAATTGCACAAAAAAAGGGCCGTGACTGGCACGGCCCCTTTCTATTGTTGGTCTTGGATTATTCGGTCCATGCCATCCGGGCAGGATGGTATTCAAAGCCGATGTGGTGTTCTGCGCCAACCAGACCAGTTTTGGTGTGGTTATAGAGCGAACGCCAATATGGCTGGATCGTGACACCTTCGTCTTGGATCATTGCCTGACCTTTGGCCATGATCTCGCGGCGTTTTTCAACGTCAGCCGTTGCCAAGGCTTCGGACAGCAAGGCGTCGAAATCGGCGTTAGACCAACCAAATTCATTCCATGCTTCGCCAGAACGGTAAGCAAGTGCCCAGATCTGAACGCCAAGCGGGCGCGCATTCCAGTTGGTCGAAGAGAACGGGTATTTTGTCCAGTCGTTCCAGAAAGTCGAACCGGGCAGGATTGTCCGTTTCACCGGGATACCCGCGTCACGCAACTGTGCTGCGACCGCGTCAGTTGTGTCCTTGCGCCATGCATCGTCGATTGAGAACAACTCATGCTCATAATCGCCCATGCCTGCTTCGTCCATCAGTGCTTTGGCTGCTGCGGGGTCCACTTTGCGTGGTGGAATTTCCGCAAATTCCGGGTGCATCGGACCAACGTGGTGGTTGTCCGCAACCAGACCGCGACCAGCGTAACCCAGCTCGAGCAGCACGGCATTGTCGACTGCCATGCCGATGGCCTGACGCACGCGCTTGTCTTCGTAAGGTTTCTTGCCGTCGATTTCGGCCAATTGGTTTGGGCGGATTACGATTGTGGCCGCTGTGGCGATCTCGTTTTCGTTCCAGCCATCCAATGTACCCATGATGTCGATGTATTCGCCTTCCATGGAATAGAAGCCATCAACCTCTTCGGCTTCGGCCGCGGCGATCCATGCAGATGGGTCCGTACCGTAGTCGATATATTCCAGACGATCGATGTATGGGCCGCCGTATACGTCGGTGCCCCACCATGTGTGGTCCGCGTTCTTTACCAGTACACCTTTGACGCCAACTTCGAGTGACTCTGGCAAATAGGGGCCGGTGCCAACTGGATTGTCGAGCATCGCATCGGCGTTAAAGCCTTCGGGCACGATCGCCGCAGGATAGTCAGCCATGCCCGGGATTAGGGTGATGTCTGATGCTGGCAGCATCAGCTTGACGGTGTGATCGTCCACTACATTAATGGCACCTTCAATTGCTTTGCCAGATTCTTCGTCGATCAAAGTCGCGAAACGGCCCGCCATTGAGTTACCTTCGAGCGACTTGTCACACCAGCCTTCGATGTTGCGCGCAACATCAGCGGCGGTGAAGTCGGAACCATCGTTCCATTTTACGCCTTTGCGGACGTTCAATGTGTACTCGGTGGCATCGTCATTGATTTCCCAGCTTTCCAGCAGGGCGGGGGTGAATGTACCGTCGTTTTCCCAGATCGCCAGATATTCCAGCCAACCCCGGCTAAAGTTCGCAATCTGCGACCAGTCATAGGTGCGCGGATCTTTAAGGGCGCGGACTTCCATCTGGAAACGGACCGTGCCGCCCTCTTTGTGGCCGGCGGCCATTGCGGGTTTGGCCATGCCGATCATGGAATAGGCAGTTGCGGCGGTGGCCCCGAAAGCACTGGCAAGGGCCAGAAACTCGCGACGGTTAACCGGGTCTTTTTTTGCGGCTTCGGCGGAATCCAAAATGGACTGCGGGAGCGGCTTACCGGTACGTGTCAAAAAACTCATTTTCTTCCTCTCTGTTGTCGTTGGCAGCGCTTTTGGCTGCCATTCTTTGTCGCGTATTTGTAGCGACAGGTGATGCAGTTGATCTGCTTGTTCAAGCGTCCCTTACGGGTGCTGCACGATACTCAAACACTAGGGTACATGCGTCAAGCCCATCGCAAAGACTTGAACGAGGGTCCAAAGCGGCCATTGACGGCAAAACTGACAGCACCGCAGCTCGCGCAGAGATATATTGGCGCGTGGCCATTCAACCCTCTTGCACGGAAGTATAGGCGATTTGCACCGCCAGCGCCATCTGAGTGCGGTGGAATGTCGCTTAGGGGACAGTTTGGAATGCTGGCCCGCGAATTTGCCAACTGCGATTCTGACATATCTAAGAAAGTACTGGTGTTCCTCAGCAGCATCTGGATCAGAATGCCGATTACAAGAAATCGCAAATTAATTGATGTAATCAACGATCAACACAGATTTGTATGCCGAAAAAGCCGTTAGCGAATCTGATTCCGAATGCGCGAAGTATTCGATGCATGCGGCATCACAAGCTAGATTTCGGGCGCTTTGCGCGCTTCATGGATCAACTTCTCTAAGATGCTGAAGTCGGCGATTTCATTTGCAAAGATCAGGATCAGCCGTGCGTTTAGGGCGTGGCTTTGTGCTTCGGTTAAGCCATCATGCGCGTCCATCAGGCAGCTATAAAAAGCATCGCCATTGTCGCCAAGTTTGTCGTGAAGGGGCATTACATGGCTCCTTTTGCTTGAGTATAGGCCGCGCTGATTGCGGCAACATCCGGGGTGTCAAAAACGGCACAAACATGGCCATCCGGGCGCAATAAGTAGATTAAGTCGGTGCCATAGCGCCGCGACGCATGACCGTCGATGTCGTCGAAACAGGCATGATCCGCGTGGCTGTTGATGCCGATGCGTTCAATACCGTCGATGGCAGGTAATTTGATGTCTCCGACCGCCATCAGTGTAAACGCACCTTGGGCCTCAGTGACCAACCATGTGTTGCCAAACGGGCCTTTCAGGGGGGCATCCATCAATGCCTCGCCGGGCTCTACGGGGGCGGTTCCGGGGGTTTGCAAAGATTTTCCCGCCAAGGAACACGGGCGTGACAAACGGCCCGAATTGATCAGCTTGCGTGCAAAAGGATGGGTTGTGGCAAGATCCAGAACCTCATCGCGAAACAGCGCCTCAATCGGGGATTTGGGTGTCATGAAATTGGTGGCGCGGGACGAGTTCAAGATGTTCTCGGCAGAGCCGTGGGTCCGTTCTTCGTTGTAGGTTTCGATGAGGGTTTCTGGTGCTTCGCCGTGCAGAACGGCGGCGAGTTTCCAGCCCAGATTGTCCAGATCCTGTATGCCTCCATTGCCGCCACGCGCGCCAAAGGGGCTGACCACATGGGCGCTGTCGCCGACGAACAACACGCGGTTATGGACAAAGCGATCCAGCTTGGCGCAGCGGAATTTATAGACGCTCATCCAGTCAAGGCGGAACGGTTTGTCGCCCAGCATCGCCTTGAGGCGGGGAGTGACTTTTTCCTCGGTTGCTTCGACCTTGGGGTCGGTTTCTGGCCCCAGCTGCAAGTCGATGCGGTAAATGTTGTCGGGCTGCTTGTGCAGCAACGCGGATTGGCCGGGGTGGAACGGCGGCGCGAACCAGAACCAGCGTTCGGGCGTGTCGTGATCGCCAAAGGGGGACTGGTCCATTTCGACATCGACGATCAGGAAGTGTTCGTCAAAGGTCTGTCCTTCAAACGACAAATCCATGCGTTTGCGGGTTGCTGAGCCGGCACCGTCGCAGGCGATATACCATTCAGTTTCAAGCGTGTAAGCCCCGTCAGGGGTTTCCACCTCAAGACTGACATGGTCGCCATGATCGGTATGCCCGGTGACTTTGTTGAGGAAGCGCAGGTCGATCAGATCGGGAAATTCCTGCGCACGTTCGGCCAGATATTGTTCAACGTAGTATTGTTGCAGGTTGATAAAAGCCGGGTATTTGTGACCGGGTTCCGGAAGCAGATCGAAGTTATAGACCTCATCGTGGCCAAAGAAATTACGACCGACTTTCCATGTCACGCCTTTGTCGAGCATGCGGTCGCCGACACCGAGGCGGTCGAAAATTTCAAGCGTGCGTTTCGCCCAACAGATCGCGCGGGAGCCGACGGAGACCACGTTGTTGTCGTCCAGCACCACTGATTTGACGCCGCGCAGCGCGAGGTCCACGGCCATGGCCAGACCGATGGGGCCAGCACCGACAATCACGACAGGATGGCGCGGTTCCGGGGCGGTCAGACCGGGGGGCGTGGTGTAGGGGAAAGGGGTGTAGTCGTAGGCCATAGGATGCTCCGATTAAGGGTCGGTATTACGTCGGTATTGTGTCGGTGCGGGCAAGCAACGCGTTGAGCGCGATCAGGACGAAAAGGCCCAGCGTGGCGATCAGCAACTGCCAGCGGTTGCGGGCGCGGTCAGATGAGGTCAGCCAATGACGCCATTCAATCAGCGCGTCGCGCAGACTGGGGAAGGGTTGGCCGGTGCGCATCACGGCGCGGTGGCGTTGGTCCATCAATGTGCGAAACATCAGATAGGTCCAGATGGCGAAGATGATGCCAGTGAGGGCGAGGAGGATTGTTTGGACAAAAGGCATCTAACGCTTCGCCCTTTGCTCTCCGGGGCGCTGCCCGTTCGGCGCACAAACGCTCCACTGGAGCGTTTGCTGATCTATGGTCGGGCCGCGCCTCACCCCTGCAAATCCTCCCACATGGCGATGTCGCGCTCCGCCGTCCAGATGCGGGGCGTGTCGATGCCGCGGGCCTCGTCATAGGCGCGGGCGACGTTGAAGGGCAGGCAGTGTTCGTAGATGGCGTAGTCTTTGAACTTTGGATCACAAGCAGCGCGCACGGCGTCCCATGCTTCCTTGAGTGACCCACCCCGTGCCGCAACGCGGGCGGCGGGGGCGTAGGTGCTGTCGACAAAATCGCGGGTGCTTTTGATGGCGCGGGCCACCGCGTCCTTACCGATGAGAGCACCGCCACGACCCGGCGCGATGGCATCGACGTCAAAGCTCGCGATGTTATCAAGGGTGTGGCCCCATTCGTTGAAGTGGCCATCGCCGCAGTAGCAGGCGGAGTGGTCTTCGACGATGTCGCCGGTGAACATGACGTTTTCGTCTTGCACCTGGATCACGATATCGCCTGCCGTATGGGCGCGGCCAAGGTGCATCAGGTCCACGCGGCGGTTGCCGAGGTAGATCGTCATGCTGTCGGAAAATGTGGTGGTGGGGTAGGTCAGGCCGGGGATGCTCTCGTGGCCCTCAAACAGGCGCGGGAAGCGTTGGAATTCGCTGTCCCAGTCCTCTTGGCCGCGTTCCACAACCATCGCGCGGGCGGTGTCACCCATAATGATCTGGTCGGCATTGTATGCTGAGGCACCTAAGACGCGGACCGCGTGATAATGGGTCAACACCACGTGGCTGATTGGTTTGTCGGTGACGGAACGCACCTTTTCGATGACTTTGTTCGCAAGGCGCGGTGTCGCCTGTGCTTCAACGATCATTACGCTTTCGTCGCCGATGATCACACCTGAGTTCGGATCGCCCTCGGCGGTAAAGGCATAGAGATCGCGGCCAATCTCATCAAAGGTGATTTTCTTTTCGGTCATGTCCCCTTGGGATGCGAATGCTTTGGCCATTAGTTCTGCTCCTGCATGATTTCAATAATCTGAGGCGTGATCTTGGCCTGTAGTGTTTGCATCTCTGGGCCCAATTTACCCATCACATTGGTCATGAACGGGGTCATTTTTGTCATGATCGCTGCGCCATGTTCAGAGCCGTAAAAGTCAATCAGCGCTTGCAGTTCATCAGTATTAAAGGTCTCGGCACTGCCGCTGATCATCAGCTCTTCCATGCGGGGACGCAGATCATTCATCGCCTCAGACATGACTGTGCCAATGCGCTGCTTTTGATCATCGGTTATGGTGACGCCCGGTGGCAAGGTGGCGGCCATTTGGTCTGCAAGCATCGTGGGTGAGAACATTTCAGTGATCATATTCTGCACTTCGGGCATGTTTACGTATTGCTTGGCCAAATCGTTGGCGTCTTGGGCGAAAACAGGCGCGGTCAATAAAATCAGAGCGGTGGTCAGGCAGAGGTTTTTCATCTGGATGATCCTTTCGATGTGGGTGCGGTATGAAGTGGCGCAGGTGTATTTTAGAAAATGAGGCGATTATGGAAATTTGACAGCGGGTAGGATTTTGCCAGCACACGCGCCAAAGCCGATGCGGTAGCCATCACCGGTGGCGTGGCCCGTCAGGATCATCGTGTCGCCGTCGTTGATGAAGCTGCGCTCGGTTCCGTCAACCAATGTGATCGGTTCCTTGCCGCCCCAGCTGAGTTCCAGCAGACTACCGCGTTGGGATTTCTCGGGGCCGGAAATGGTGCCGGAGCCGAGCAGGTCGCCCGCATTCATCGCACATCCTGAGGAGGCATGGTGGGTGAGTTGCTGGGCCGCGGAATAATACATTTCGTTGTAGTTGGTGCGCGCGATGATTTCCTGTTCGCCACCTTCAGGTTCAATAATGACGCTGAGGTCGATGTCGTAGAGCATAGGGCTGGGTTCCTGCAGGTAGGGCAGCAGGTCTTTTTCGCGCTCGGGTGTCGATGTGCGGAACGGTTCCAGTGCCGCACGGGTCACGATCCATGGGCTGATCGAGGTGGCGAAGGCTTTGGCCTGAAACGGGCCAAGTGGTTGGTATTCCCACGCCTGAATGTCGCGCGCGGACCAGTCGTTGAGCAGGACGTAGCCAAAGATCATTTCATCGGCTTGCGCCACGGTCACGGGTTGGCCCATGTCCGTGGAGGTGCCGACAATGGCCCCCATTTCCAACTCGATATCAAGGCGCTTGCAGGGGCCGAAAGTCGGCATGTCCGCGTCGGGCGCTTTGAGTTGGCCATTGGGGCGGGTGATGTCGGTGCCGGAGACCACGACCGTGCTGGCGCGGCCGTTGTAGCCGATGGGGATGTGCAGCCAGTTCGGCGGCAGCGCGTTTTCAGCACCGCGAAACATCGTGCCGACATTGGTGGCGTGGTGACGACCCGCATAGAAATCGGTGTATTCGCTGACCACCATCGGCATGTGCAGGCGGGCGTCCTCCATCGGGATTAGATGGGGGGCGACCTTTGCTTGCTCGGGGCTGTCAGAGGATAAAAGTTCAATCAGGCGGTCGCGCAGGGTTTCCCATGCCTCGGGCCCAAGGTCCATCACGTCGTTCCAATAGGGGACGTCGAACACAGGCTCAAAGTGGAGCAGGATCAGGTCTTCTTCCTCCATCGCGGCCATGTCGAGGATCATGTCGCCAATCGCGACGCCACAGCGCGGTTCAAGCGAATTGGTCGAGAACACGCCGTAGGGTAAGTTGTTGAGCGGGAAGTCGGTGTCGGCGCTGTTGGCGCTTTCCACCCAAGAGGTGAGGAGGGTCATTTTTAGTCCTTATTGTGCGCGTGGGTTTCACCCACCCTACGTAGGGCGGGTGAAACCCACGACATTCTATTATTTCTTGCCCGGGGTGCCGTCGAATTTCTTTTCGATGTCTTCCCAGCAGTCGATGTAATCATCCTGCAACGGCGCTTCTTTGGCGGCGAATTCGGTCAGGTGTTGCGGGAAGCGGGTTTCGAACATGAACGACATGGTATTGTCGAGCTTTTCGGCCTGCAAGTCAGCGTTTGACGCACCTTCAAACGCGTTTTTGTCGGGGCCGTGCGGCAGCATCATGTTGTGCAGCGATAGGCCGCCGGGGATGAAACCTTGGGGTTTGGCATCGTATTGGCCATAGATGTTGCCCATCATCTCGGACATCACGTTCTTATGATACCACGGCGGGCGGAATGTATCCTCGGCCACCATCCAGCGTTCGCGGAACAGCACGAAGTCGATGTTGGCTGTGCCGGGGGTGCCGGACGCGGCGGTCAGCACGGTAAAGATCGACGGGTCGGGGTGGTCGAACAGGATCGCACCAACCGGGCAATACGTGCGGAGGTCATACTTCACCGGGCAGTAGTTGCCGTGCCATGCGACGACATCCAGTGGACTGTGACCGATCTTGGTTTCATGAAACTGGCCGCACCATTTGATGGTGACGGTTGAAGGGGCCTCTCGGTCCTCGAATGCTGCCACTGGTGTTTTGAAATCACGGCGGTTGGCCATGCAGTTGGCCCCGATGGGGCCGCGGCCCGGCAGTTCGAATTTCTGACCGTAGTTTTCGCAGACAAAGCCGCGGGCGGGGCCTTCGATTACCTCGACGCGGTAGAGCAGGCCGCGGGGCAGGATTGCGATTTCCTTGGGCTCCAGATCGATCACACCAAGTTCGGTGCAGAAGCGCAGGCGGCCTTCCTGCGGGACCACGAGCAGTTCGGAATCGGCGGAATAGAAATAGCTGTCCACCATGCTGTCGGTGACCAGATAGATGTGGCTGGCCATGCCGACCTGAGTGTTCACGTCACCTGCGGTGGTCATGGTGCGCATGCCGGTGAGCCAGGTCAGTTTTTCGTCGGAATGCGGGACCGGATCCCAGCGGTATTGACCCAGTGATGTCACATCTTCCGGGATATGCGGGGCGGATTTCCAATAAGGCAGGTCGATCTTTTCATAGCGGTGCGAATGTTTCACCGATGGCCGGATACGGTAGCACCATGTGCGTTCATTCTGGTGGCTGGGGGCGGTAAAGGCCGTGCCGCTGAGTTGTTCGCCATAAAGGCCATAGTTACATTTTTGCGGACTGTTCATGCCTTGGGGCAGGGCACCGGGCAATGCCTCGGTTTCAAAATCATTGCCGAAGCCGGGCATATATCCGTCGTGTGTGCCCATGGGTGTCGCGGCATGGGTAAGATCGGTTGGCTTTGTTTCGCGGTTCATCGGTGTCCCCCTTGCAGAATCTGTTGCGTCTGTAATAGTTGTTTTTGTAACTAACAAGTCGTGGACCCATGCCAAATAGTAAATTTAATCTGGAGCAATTCCTGCCTTATCTGCTTAATCAAGCGGCTGAGGTCAGCTCATTATCATTTCAGCAGGTGTATAAAGGCCGCTATGGCATGTTGCGCACCGAATGGCGGGTGCTGTTTCATCTAGGGCTCTATGGCCGCATGACGGCAAGCGAGATCGGGGCGCGTGCAAAAACCCACAAGACCAAGATCAGCCGTGCGGTGCATCAATTGGTCACCCGCCGTTTTGTAAAGCGGGAGCGGGATGAAAACGATCGCCGTGTGGAACATCTTACCCTGACCCCGGCAGGGCAGGCGGCCTATGTTGAGTTAAGCGGCATCGCACAACAATATGAAGCGGCTTTGGTGACGTCTCTGACAGTTGAGGAAACCAAAGTGTTGCGCCGTGCCTTGGTTAAATTGGCTGAGATGGAAACTGTGCGCTTTACTTGAGCGCGCGAAAGCGTCACCGATAGCCAATGACAGACCAGACCAAAGGCCTTTTGATTACATTTTTCGGTGTCCTGTTTGTGGTGCCGGATTCGCTGTTTGTACGGTTGATTGATGCGGACGCCTGGACCATCGCTTTTTGGCGCCTCTTGTTGGCGGGAGGCGGCACGGCGGTTTATTTCCTGATCAGGTCTGGTGTGGCGCCGTTCAAAGCGGTTTTCGCCACCGGACGATATGGTCTGATCTATATGTGTGGCATTGGCGGCAGTGGCATTTTGTTTGTCTTGGCGGTCAGCCTGACATCGGTGGCCAATGTGGTGTTTATCATCGCATCTCTGCCCGTTTTTGCCGCAATTTTCAGCCGCATATTTTTGGCGGAACCCTTTAGTCAACGCACTTTGTTAACCATTGCGGCGGTTGTGCCGGGATTGGCGGTGATCGCCTATGGATCGGGCGAAACCGAGGGCGCGCGTCTTTCTGGCGATCTATTGGCCTTTGCGCTTTCGGCGGCCTTTGCAGCCGCATTGACAGCGGCGCGACATGTGCGCGGCACATCGATGGTGCCGGGGGTCGCGATGGGATATGTGATCGCGGCGCTGGTGGTCTGGCCATTTGCCTCACCGATGTCCGTGCCAGTATCAGATGTGCCTCTGGTGCTGGGCCATGCGGGGTTCATCCTGATTTCATCGGTGCTGTTGGCGCTGGGGCCGCGCTATATCACATCGGCCGAGGTCGGGTTGCTGGTGCTGTTGGAGTCGGTGTTGGCCCCGCTGTTGGCGTGGCTGGTGATTGGGGAAAATCCGGGGGGATATGCATTGGTTGGCGGCGCGATTGTGATTGGGGCGTTGGCTGTGTCGAATGTTGTGGTGTTGCGGCGGCGGGCGTCATCATCGCAAGGGTTGGGCTGAGCCCATATTCCCACCTTGCCGTGTTGCAGAGAAAGCCCGGTATTGGAAGCTGCTGAAAGAACCGTGCAGCCATCATCGAAGAAGTTCTCGATCATGACATATTGGAACACGATCACCAATCAAGTGAACCAGTTACTATTCGGGCAAATTGTGAAACGTGGCGCGGCCTCTCTTTAACCTTGTCGCAAGCCAACCAATCAGAAGTCGCGGGCCTTCAAGCTTTCGTTTTCGCCATGTGTTCTGCTTGGCGCTGTCTCTATCAAGACCTAAATCTTGCGAAAAGTATGCTTCAACCCGAACCAAGCCGATGTCTGTTATGGTTTCTTGATAGGATTTACTCATTGGGAATGGTGAAAAGGAGAGCTCTTTGGCCACATCTTCGGTGACCAGTATATATCCATCAGCTTCAATCGAATTCTTCATCAACCTGTGAGCCAAAATAACGGGCTCACCTGCCAGTTCTAATTTTCCTTCCACGTTTTTCTCGATAACTTCTCCGACGTGAATGGCGCATTTGAGATGAAGTTCTTCGATCAACTGGCACGCAGAGCAAATGCAACCGCCAACACTCTTTTGAAACAACTCTTTTTGCTTCAACTGATACGCTTTCATGAATTTAACAACTTGGTGGGTAACGTCATTAATGGCGTCATGCCGAGAAGAACCAATCTCTGCGAACATGAATACCGCGTCACCCTCAAGTTTCTGAACCGCCAAAGGAAATTTGGCACTTTTGGTAACAGTTTCCATCAGCTCAGTTATTATTTGCTCGGCATGAATGATGCTGCTTTTGTTCATAACAACAAATTTCGTGTAGCCCGAAATATCAGCAACAACCAAGATCGCCTCAAGTGCTCTCATAGTAACCTCTCAAATGATCTGTCGCTTTGACCAATACAGTAGATGATAGGACGCCATTACCCGAAATCTATCATATGTATCCCATCCAGCCCGATAGGAACACAAACTGTATATATTTCGTCCTCATGAGATTTCCCCAAGA
>JBPOFE010000039.1:0-22306 GCA_051252035.1 Sulfitobacter sp. | reverse complement strand
GGACATGTCCACAGGTTTTTCGCAAAAGATCGCTTTGCCAGCCTTCGCCGCCGCGTGGATCAGATCATAATGGGTATCGGTCGGCGTGCAGATGATCACCGCGTCGATGTCGGCGGCCTCAATGATTGCCGCGACGTCGCGTATCTCGGCTCCGGTTTGATCCGCCAATGACTGCGCCGCTGCAGGAAATGCATCCGCGACCGCAATCAGCGCCGCGTCCTTCATCCGCATAAGCGAACGGGCGTGGACCTGCCCGATACGGCCGCAACCCAATATTCCGATACGCAACATCTTAGGTTCCTTTTTGGTGCCCGAAGGCAGACAAAACATTTCGCGCCGCTTTGACCAGCGGTTCATGGGTTTCCTGCAAAATTGTGACCCGGTCAAACCGCGCGGGATCATTATTCACAGCCGCGCGCAGGGCCTCGCCGAAAACCATTCGAAGCTCAGTACCGATGTTAAATTTACAAATGTTTGACCCTTTGGCCAATGCCGTGCGCTGGGTCACTGGTACCCCGGAACCACCATGAATCACCAGTGGCACGTCCGTCACTGCCTCGACTTCAGCGATCCGCACGAGGTCGAGACCGCCCTCTTTGTGTTCCTGCAAATGCACATTGCCCACCGAAATTGCCATTGCATCGACACCTGTTTCACGGGCGAATTGAGCGGCCTCCTTGGGGTCGGTTCCAGCCGAATTTTCACCGTTGGCATACCCCACAAAGCCAATCTCGCCCTCGCAAGAGATGCCTGCGTCGTGGGCCATCCGCACAATCGCGGCGGTCTCATTGATATTCTGCGCTAAAGGTTTGCGCGACCCGTCATACATCAGCGACGTAAATCCAGCATCCAATGCGGCGCGACATTCGTCAGACGTATAACCGTGATCCAAATGTGCCACGACCGGAACGCTGACGCTTTCGGCCAGATAACGAAACATCTTACCCAATATCGGCAGTGGCGTGTGCGCTCGGCACGACGGCCCGGCTTGAAGGATCACGGGACATCCTTCGGCTTCTGCCGCCATGACAAACGCCCGCATGTCTTCCCAACCCAGCGTGACCAAACCAGCCACCGCATATTTACATTTCAATGCAGGCTGCAAAACCTCGGAAAGTGTGGCCAGCGTCATTTAAATTTCGCCACCATGTCTTTGATGCCGGGTATCGTTTCGACCTGATAAGCGTGCGTAGGCTGGAAAAACTGCACCAAAGAACGCTGCGACAACCCGCCAAGAATAGTGAAATAATACATCTCGTACCCCGGCATCACGGCACAGGGATGGTAACCATTGTCGATGCAGATCGTAGACCCGTCCATCAGTTGATAGGCGTCGCCGGGCTTGCCTTCTTCACGTTGCAAAATTTGCACACCCGCACCGTGATTGGGACGGAACCGGAAATTATAAGTTTCGTCGTGGCGGGTTTCGACGATGTTGCCAGCATCGTCTTTGCGGTCTGTATCGTGCTTGTGTGCGGGGAACCCGGACCATCCGCCCTGCCCAACTGTAAATAATTCCGACACCAACAACCGCCCGACTTTCCCATGTTGCTTTTGACCAAGGATATGCTTGATCTTACGATGTGTTTTGGTGTCATCGCTGCCGTATTGCACCTTATCTATCCCGCCCACACGCACGTCGAACGGATCAAGCACTTTGTCGTATTTCGCCCCGGCGATAAAAGTTTCGGTATCGCGGGTGGCAACCATGGTTACCTTCGCACCAACAGGAACGTAAACACCCTCTGGTTCACCATCCCAGACATCACTGCCCCGATTGCCCAGCGCTTTGTAGTCGACCCCTTCTACGGACACATCTATCGTTCCCGTTGCGGGGACAATGCATGTCTCATAACCCGGCACCTGATATTCAAACGCCTCACCCGTTTTCAACTTGACGATGTTGAAATAATTCAGCGGCACCGTGGGATCATCCGCATCCACGATGGCTTGGTTCTTATTGTCATGAGGTGCAATATGCATGGCTTTTCCTTCAGGTAACGTCGGTGGGGCCGGGATGATCGGCAAGAAACATGTCGAGATCTTTTTGGAAGGGCATCGCGGGTGCGCATCCGGGCTTCGCCACAACGATGGCCGCGCAAGCCGAGCCGCGTAGCACAGCGGCTTCTAGATCTTCCTCGGTGGCCAAAGACGTCAGAAAACCTGCCATGAAGCTATCGCCCGCGCCCGTTGGTTTGAGCGCTTTGACAGGATAAATTCCGGTGCGCAATTCCTGACCGTTTGCAAATGTTACGGCACCCTTTTCGCCCATTTTATAGACCACAATCCGCGCGCCATTGGCGGCCAGTTCACGGGCCTTGGCCATACCTTTTTCGATACTACCAGCCATGAAACCGAATTCCTCGTCATTGCCCACAATCACGTCCGACATCTCGCCCGCTTTTGACAGTACATCTTGGGCAACCTGCGGTGATGGCCAGCTATAGGGGCGGTAATCCACATCAAAAATGATGGGCAATCCTGCCGCGTGGGCCAGTTCAAATGCACGAAACGCTGCCGTTCGCGATGGTTCGGCGGCAAAGACAGTGCCAGCAGTGACCAATGCACCAAAGCGGCTGTAATCCACCGCCTCGACGTCAGCCACAGTCATTTCGAAATCCGCAGCACCATTGCGATAGATCACCGATTGGTGCCCTTCAATACGGCTTTCGTATAACGCCAGTGAATTACGTGCCTCGCCGCCCACCGACTTTACGTATGTCGCATCAACGCAATAATGGTCCAACTTGTTAAGACAAAACCGCCCCACGGCATCATCTGAAACGCAAGTCACCAGCGATGCAGAGCCACCCAATTTGACGATCCCCGCCGCAATATTGGCCGACGATCCTCCCATGTCGGCGGTGAAGCTATCAGCACCTTCTGTCGCCACACCTGGGGCTGGATACAGGTCCATGCCCACGCGCCCGACAACAACAAATGCATTGCGTTTTATGCCCGCAAAGATGTTGGTCATTTCCGACCCACAGTGTTGCCCGCCTTTGCGGCGTCCAACACTTCTGGATAGGGGTAATCAAGGCCGATCAACTGACGAATATCATCACTGGCTTGGTCGATAAATGTTTGCGGCAGTGCAGCAGGTATATCCTCCATCGGTTTCACCCACTTTGGCAGATATTGAATCAAAATCGCGCTGCGATCATGGCTCGAATTGTTTGGCATCGCACAATGCCATGTCACCCCGTAAAACAGCGTCACATCACCCGGCTCACCCGTCATCTGTGCGCAATTGTCAAAGAAGTTATCCTCTGGCGTGGGATACCGCAGTTCTTTCTGGCTGCCCGGCAAATATCCAGTCGCGCCACTTTGTTCTGTGAAAGGGTCAAGAATAACTGAGACTTGAGCATTCATCGGGAATGATCCGTTGAAGCCAATCGGATGGGTTTCGGGTTTGTGAAAATCCCAATACGGATAGTCGACATGCGGTTCCTGCCCCGGCCCACCTGGTAAAATCCGGTTCGCAGCAATGGACCCCATGATGAATTCTGTCCCCAGAAATTTGCGCAGGATATCCATCAACACCGGATGCGCCGCCATTTGCGAAAACACGTCACCTTTGGCCAACAAGTTCCAGACCCGACGCTGTAGGTTGATCTTACCTTCCTCCTCAGCGCCCCCTTGGAAATGAGTGACCTTTTCTGAGTCCTGTTCCGAATGCGCCATTACAATTGCGCGGGCCTCCGCGATCTGTTCGGGGGTAAACAAGCCAGAGATTTTGACGGCACCACCACCATTGAGTAATTCATCCACGACCACTTCAGGCAATGCAGTTTCAGCAATGAAATTCTTCATCAAACACCTTTCCTTTGCTTAACGCGTTCCGCCTCGATTTCTTCGTGCATTTTAGTAACCTTCGGGTTTTCGCTCACATGCGGCGTGCCCACTTCCCACCATGTGTGGCCTTGGGTGGTCCAACCGTCATAGGCGTCAACCGTCATCACAATCACACTGGTTTTTTCAGCGGCCTTGGCACGTTTGAACGCCTCAGCAAACTCTGCGGGGTTGGCGACCGTTTCGGCAAGCGCACCCATCGACGCAGCGTGCGCTTCAAAATCAACAGCAAAGGCATCGGGCACCGTCGGGCAGTCGGCAATCAAATTGTTAAAGCTCTCGTTCCCGGTGTTGTTTTGCAGCTTGTTGATGACGGCAAAACCACCGTTATCAAGCACACAGACAATCATTTTGCGGCGGGTCAGCACGGACGAATAGATGTCCGAATTCATTAGCATATAGGATCCATCACCTGTGAAGACGATGGTATCACGCTCCGGTTCACGCTCATGCTGTGCGATTCTCGCTCCCCAGCCCCCCGCAATTTCATACCCCATGCAGGAAAACCCGAATTCGACGTCGACAGTGCCGATCTCTTTGGTTTGCCAATGTGCGGTAACCTCGGCGGGCAGCCCACCAGCGGCAGCCACAACGCGGTCACGCGGGTCGCACAGGTCGTTCACCACACGGATCGCTTGCGCATACGAATTCGGACCATTGCCCGGCGCGGTTATTTTATCGGTATAGGCGACCCATTTCATCCGTGCATCTTGGGCAAAGTTGACCCAATTCGATGGTGCTTGGTAGCCACCCAGCGCACCAGCCAACGCCGCAATTCCAAGTTTAGCATCCCCAACCACAGGCAATGACAAATGCTTCATCGCATCATGTCGCCCGACGTTCAGGCCAATGATCTGGGCATCCTTGGCAAAGGCAGTCCATGATCCGGTGGTGAAATCCTGCAACCGTGTTCCTACGGCCAAAATCACATCCGCTTTTTCAGCAATCGCATTGGCGCTGTCTGATCCGGTGACGCCAACGGGACCGATATTCAGCACATGTTCCTGTTTGAGGTTCGCGCGGCCCGCAATGGTTTCGACAACCGGAATGTTGTGTGTTTCAGCAAAGGCGGTCAATTCCGCTACCGCGCCAGAATACTGCACACCACCTCCCGCGATGATGATCGGGCGTTTGGCACCGGAAAGCAGTTTTGCCGCATCGGCGACCTCTGAAGTATCTGCCGCCTGACGCCTAATCCGATGCACACGCTTGGCAAAAAAGTTCTCAGGATAGTCATAGGTCCACCCCTGCACATCCTGCGGCAACCCAATAAACGCAGGGCCGCAGTCTGTGGGGTCCAGCATTGTCGCCAAGGCGGCTGGCAGGGATTGCAGGATTTGCGCGGGATGCGTGATGCGATCCCAAAAGCGGCTGACAGGTTTAAATGCGTCGTTCACACCGAACGTCGGATTGCCGAAATGCTCAAGCTGTTGCAACACGGGATCGGGCAGCCGCGTGAGGTAGGTATCACCACAAAGCATCAGCATTGGCAGGCGGTTGGCATGGGCAAGTGCTGCCGAAGTCAGTAGGTTTGCCGTACCCGGACCGGCGCTGGCGGTGCAAAACATGAACCGCTGACGCAACCATTGTTTGGCATAGCCCGCAGCGGCGAAGCCCATGCTTTGTTCGTTCTGCCCCCGATACAGCGGCAGCGCATCCCGGGCATCATACAACGCCTCGCCCAAGCAGGTCACATTGCCGTGGCCAAATATACCAAAACCACCACCGCACACTCGCACCTCTTGGCCGTCTACAACAATATATTGGTTCGCCAGAAACTTGATGACTGCCTGCGCTGTTGTAAGTTTAAGTGTGCTATCTGACATCAGTGATAGATCCTAAAATTTGTCGGTTTGACGATTGCGACTTGCGTGATTTCGAATCTGACGATACTTATTTTGCAACCGGTTGCAAACCCATATTCACGGAAAGTCTGCACAATGACTGAAATTGGCATTGGTATTATCGGCGGCGGCTATATGGGCAAGGCCCACGCCGTCGCGATGTCGGCGGTTGGGCCCGTGTTCGAAACAACCCTGCGGCCCCGGCTTGAAATGGTCTGTGCCAGCAGTGTTGCAAGTGCCGAAAAATATCGCAAGGCGTTTGGTTTTGCCCGCGCGACGGACAATTGGCAAACGCTTGTGGATGATCCAAAAGTTGAGGCGGTTATCATTGCTTCGCCGCAGGGAACCCACCGCGCCATTGCCGAGGCGGCGTTTGCGTTGAACAAACCCGTGTTTTGCGAAAAGCCGCTGGGCGCATCACTAGCCGACAGTCGGGCCATGGTCAAAGCCGCCGAGGGCCAGATCAGCATGACGGGGTTCAACTACATCCGAACCCCCGCCAGCCAATTTGCGCGAGAACTGATTGCCGAGGGTGCCATTGGCGACGTCACGTGGTTCCGCGGCGAACATACCGAAGACTTCCTTGCCGACCCGAAAGCCGCTGCAAACTGGCGCACTGACGGCGATGCGAATGGTACGATGGGCGATCTCGCGCCGCACATGATCAATGGCGCGCTGGCGCTGATCGGCCCAATCAAATCGCTGATTGCCGAGGTTGAAACCGTCCACACCAAACGCCCCGGCGGCACCGTCAACAATGACGATCACGGACAGATGATGTGTCGATTTTCGAACGGTGCGATGGGGCAGATGTATTTCAGCCGGATCAGTCATGGCCGTAAAATGGGCTATGCTTATGAGGTCACCGGGACCAAAGGGGCGATCAGATTTGATCAGGAAGACCAGAACGCGATCTGGCTGTATTCGATGGATGAAACTGAAAAGATCCGCGGCTTTCGCAAGATATTAACCGGCCCAGCGCATCCAGATTACGAGGCGTTTTGCCAAGGACCGGGCCATGGCACCGGGTATCAGGATCAGATTATCATCGAGGCCCGCGATTTTTTGCGCGCGATTGAAACCCAAACACCCGTCTGGCCGACGTTCGAAGATGGCATGGACGTTAACCAAGTTATCGCCGCTGCAATGGCGTCGTCGCGTGCAAAAGCATGGGTCGATGTGAGCAGCGTCTAAGTTCCGAAAGGCATCAATAATGACGATCAAGATTGGCAACGCCCCCTGTTCCTGGGGCATCGAATTTCCCAGTGACCCGGCCTATCCCACTTGGCAATCGGTCTTGGATCAATGTGCAGGTGCGGGCTACAAAGGCATCGAGCTTGGCCCGATTGGCTTCATGCCAGAAGACCCCGCTATTTTGACACCTGCCTTGCAGGAACGCGGCTTGGAAATCATCGGCGGCGTGGTATTTCGGGCGTTTCATAACCCTGAAAAATGGGACGATGTGAAGGACGCGTCGGTGCGCACCTGCAAAGCACTGGCCGCCCACGGCGCGCAACATCTTGTGCTGATCGACAGCATTTCACCGCGCCGTGCTCCCACTGCCGGACGCGCGAATGAGGCCGAGCAGATGGACAAGGCCGAATGGACTGCCTTCCGTGACCGCATCGCCACAATCGCTAAAATGGGAACCGAGGAATATGGGCTCACCGTTGGCATACATGCGCATGCGGCAGGCTTTATGGATTTTGAACCGGAGCTGGAGAGGCTTTTGGATGAGGTGGATGAGGGCACTCTGAAAATCTGCTTCGATACAGGCCACCATTCCTATGCAGGTTACGATCCCGTGGCATTTATGGATCGTCATATGGACCGCATTTCATATATGCACTTCAAGGACATCGATCCGTCGGTCAAAGCAGATGTGGTGAAAAATCGCACCGATTTTTACAAAGCCTGCGGGCAAGGTATTTTTTGCAATCTTGGCCAAGGTGATGTGGACTTTCCAGCGGTGCGCAAGCGGTTGTTGGATGCTGGGTTTGAAGGTTGGTGTACAGTTGAACAGGATTGTGACCCGTCTATGCCAGGCACCCCACTAGAGGACGCGCGGGCCAATCGTGAATACCTTCAATCCATTGGTTTTAAGGAATAACGTAAATGAAAAAACTAAAATGGGGTATGATCGGTGGCGGCGAAGGCAGCCAGATTGGACCCGCACACAGAATGGGCGCACAGGCCGACGGACGGTTCGAATTTGTCGCGGGCGCCTTGGATCATCGTGCCGATACGGGCCGCGACTATGCGCAGCGTTTAGGTATTGAAAGCGACCGCGCCTATGGTGACTGGCAAGAAATGCTGGAGGGAGAACGAGGGCGCAAAGACCGCGTTGATCTGGTGACTGTTGCCACGCCAAACGCCACACATTTTGAGATCACCAAAGCCTTCCTTGAAGCTGGTTTCAACGTACTTTGTGAAAAGCCGATGACCATGACGGTTGAGCAAGGTGAGGAGATCGTGCGTATCGCCAAAACCTCCGGCAAAGTCTGTTCTGTGAATTATTGCTATTCCGCCTATCCGATGGTGCGACAAGCGCGCGCGATGGTGCGTGCCGGGGAATTGGGCAAAATCCGCTTGGTTGTGACAAACTTCAGCCACGGCCACCACGGTGACGCCACCGACGCCGACAATCCGCGCGTCCGCTGGCGCTATGATCCGGCGATGGCGGGCGTGTCGGGCCAATTTGCCGACTGCGGCATTCACGCCATGCATATGGCGAGTTTCATTTGCAACGATGAGGTTGAAAAACTGTCGGCTGATTTTGCATCGACCATCCGGTCCCGTGAGTTGGAAGATGATGCGATGGTCAATTTCCGCATGTCGGGTGGAACCGTTGGCCGTCTGTGGACATCTTCGGTCGCGATCGGCCGTCAGCACGGTTTCGACATTCAGGTCTTTGGTGAAACTGGCGGTCTGCGATGGGCATCTGAACAACCGAACCAGTTGATCTATACACCCGTCGGTGGACGCACTCAAATCATAGAAAAGGGTGAAGGCGGGTTGCACGAAGATGCCCAGCGCCTGTCACGGGTTGCCATCGCGCACCCCGAAGGGTTTCCATTGGCGGTGGCGAATATTTACTGCGATCTGGCGGATGCGATTGCAGGTGAACTTCGCGATAGCCTACCCTCAGCAGAGGATGGGGTCAGATCGATGGGCGCGGTCTATACCGCCGTGGCATCTGCTAAAAAAGACGGTGTATGGATGGACGCACGACCACCGATGTTTCGCACCTAAGCTCAGGGGCGGGGCCGAACTGTGTTCCGCTCAACCACCCGGCAGGGAAACAGCCGCGCTTCTGGATAGCGGTCCGGTTCGTCCAGCATCGCCACCATCAGTTCAACTGACGAATTGATAATTTGCTTTATCGGCTGGTGAATGGTGGTCAGCGCGATGTTTTCCCAGCTTGCCATTTCCATATCGTTCAAGCCGATCAATCCGATATCATCCGGCACCCGCAGCCCAAGATCTTTTACCGCGCTCAGCACCCCGATCGACAAAACATCGTCACCACAGAAATATGCCTCGGCAACATGACCTTTTGCCAACCGCAGCATTTCCGCCCTGCCCGCCTGAAACGAATACTCATCGGCAAACGAATGACTGACCTTGATATCGGGTTGTTGTGATATCTCCTCAAGAAATCCTTTCAGGCGATCTTGGGTCGATGTGGCGGCCTCTGGTCCACCCAAAAACCCAACGTTCTTGTATCCACGATCAACCAATTCCCGCGCTGCCATCCGACCCGCTTCGGCGTTATCGATACCGACAACATGCACTTCCGGACTGCTTGAATATCGACCAAACGTGTTCACCACGGGGATTCGCTTGTCCCGGAAGGCTTTGGAAAACGCGGGCGGCAAGGTTGAGGACGCCACAATAACACCGTCCACGGAATATTGGCGCAACATTTGCACCGAATGTTCGGGATCGGTTTCGTTGCTCAGATTGACCAGCAAAGGTCGCAAACCCCGATCCTGCAGCCCACGCGTAAACAGATCAAACACCTCCAAAAAAATCGGATTGTGAAAGTTATTGCTGACCAAGCCAATCAATTTAGTACGGCGGGTTGTTAGGCTACGCGCAAGGAAATTAGGACTGTAACCCAATTCGTTTGCTGCTTTTTCTACCTTTCGGCGCATTTTGTCAGATACCGATGCACCGTCTGTAAAAGTACGTGACACAGCCGAGGTCGAAACCCCTGCTTTCATCGCCACATCCTTTAGCGTCGCTGCCATTCCGCATTCTTCCGTCAAATTTATCTGGGCCTTGAATACAGTCTTATTCTTGAGGGTGCAGTAGAATTATTTTCGATTCTTTTTGCAACCGGTTGCAAAAAATTCGAATCCGTGGTTCCCTCTGCACCAGAGACAGGTCAAACCTGCTCAACAAGACAGCAAGTCTGCTATTGGGAGGAATACATAATGAAATCTATGATGAAAAAACTAATGCTGACGGCGGCGGTGGTAATGTCACCCTTTATGGCGTCCGCAGATGGTCACGGCGATGACCTGACCTATATTCTGGTCAGCCATGCGCCGGACAGCGACAGCTGGTGGAATACGATCAAAAATGGCATCGCTCTGGCTGGTGATCAGATGGGTGTCACCGTTGAATATCGTAACCCGCCAACCGGCGATCTGGCCGATATGGCACGAATCATTGAACAGGCCGCCGCGTCACAACCGGATGGAATCATCACGACGCTGGCCGATTTCGACGTGTTATCCGGCCCAATCAAATCAGCCGTCGATCAGGGCATTGATGTGATCATCATGAACTCTGGCACCCCCGAACAAACGCGCGAAGTTGGTGCGTTGATGTTTGTGGGTCAGCCTGAATATGATGCCGGTCTTGCGGCGGGTATTCGCGCCAAAGGTGACGGCGTTGGGTCGTTCGTTTGCGTGAACCACGTGATCTCAAACACAGTTGTTGCCGAACGCTGCCGTGGCTTTGCCGATGGCTTGGGTATTGAACTGGGGTCTTCCATGATCGATTCCGGGCAAGACCCTGCTGAAATCAAAAACCGCGTTATCGCGTATTTGACGGCAAACCCTGAAACCGATGCGATCCTGACGCTTGGACCAACATCGGCTGACCCGACCATTCTGGCGGTTAAGGAAATGGGCATCGCGGGCGATATCTATTTCGGCACATTTGATTTGGGCACAGAAATTGTGAACGGCATCAAGGACGGCACGATCAAGTGGGGCATCGACCAACAGCCCTTCCTGCAGGCGTATCTGCCTGTTGTGGTTTTGACCAACTATGATCGGTATGGCGTTTTGCCCGGTAACAACATCAACTCCGGCCCCGGTTTTGTGACCGCTGATGGTCTTGAAAAAGTAGAGAAGTTCGCGGGCGAATTCCGCTAAGCTTAACCAAATGAGGGCGGCCCTGATGATGGTATCAAGGCCGCCCTTTTTCCAAATACACTTCATAAAGGGTTCCGACGATGTCAGACGCCAGTAATACGGACGAACGCATAAAGGAAATGTCAGGCCTGCGCCGCGCGCTGATCCGCCCAGAGTTGGGTGGGATGGTTGGCACTGTGGCAGTGTTTACATTTTTCCTGTTGTTCGCCTTTGACAGCGGCATGTTCAACGCCCAGGGCGTGATGAACTGGTCCATCGTTTCAGCGCAATTCATGATCATCGCGGTGGGTGCCTGTCTTTTGATGATCGCGGGTGAGTTTGATCTGTCCGTCGGCTCAATGATCGGTTTTGCAGGCATGATGATCGCAATTTTCGGCGTTGTGCTGGCTTGGCCGATGTGGATGGCGATCACTGTTACCTTTGTGATCTGCATCGCATTTGGCTGGTTGAATGGATACATCGTGGTCCGAACCGGACTGCCCAGTTTCATCGTCACGCTGGCGACATTGTTTATCCTGCGCGGCTTTACCATTTTCATTCCCCAGACAATCGAATCCAAGACCATCATCGGCGGCATACGCGAGGCTGCGGAGGGTGATTGGCTGGCCCCGCTTTTTGGTGCGAAGATCGGTGCGCCGATCTTTCAGTGGTTGGGCGACATGGGCATCATCGGTGTCTTTACCCGTGGCAACCGCGCGGGCGAACCAGTGGTCGACGGCATCCCGATGTTAATGATCTGGGCTATCGCCTTGGTCATTTTCGGCCACGTGTTGCTGACGCGCACCCGGTTCGGCAATTGGATTTTCGCCGCCGGGGGTGACGCGCAAGCCGCCCGCTATGCAGGTGTTCCAGTGGACCGAGTCAAGATCCGCATGTTCATGTTCACCGCCTTTTGCGCGACGGTCTTTGCCGTTTGTCAGGTGATGGAGTTTGGATCAGCGGGCGCGGATCGCGGCCTGCTTAAAGAATTTGAGGCAATCATCGCGGTGGTCATTGGTGGCGCGTTGTTGACGGGCGGCTATGGCTCGGTCATCGGGGCAGCGCTTGGCGCATTAATTTTTGGTGTCGTCCAGCAGGGACTGTTTTTCGCAAATGTTGAAAGTTCGCTATTCCGGGTGTTCCTTGGTGTGATCCTGCTCCTCGCCGTGATCCTCAACACCTACATCCGCCGTCTGATCACAGGAGAGCGTTAATGGAACCGATCATTCAAATGCACGACATCCAGAAACACTTTGGCTCTGTTATCGCGCTTGCTGGCGTCACGATCGACTTTTATCCCGGCGAATGTCATTGCCTGTTGGGCGACAACGGCGCGGGTAAATCGACGTTTATCAAGACCATGTCGGGCGTGCACAAACCCACATCCGGCGAAATCAAGTTCGAAGGCAAGCCGATGCACTTTGACGACCCACGCGATTCTATCGCAGCAGGGATTGCAACGGTGTATCAGGATCTCGCGATGATTCCGCTGATGTCGGTGAGCCGGAATTTCTTTATGGGCAATGAGCCGATCAAGAAGAAATTTGGCCTGCGGTTCTTTGACCATGACCACGCCAATGAGACCACGATGCGCGAAATGCGCGAAATGGGGATCAACCTGCGTGGCCCGGATCAGGCGGTTGGTACCCTGTCGGGTGGTGAACGCCAGACCGTTGCCATCGCCCGTGCGGTGCATTTTGGAGCCAAGGTTTTGATCTTGGATGAGCCAACCTCGGCGCTCGGTGTGCGCCAAACCGCCAATGTACTGGCCACCGTCGATAAGGTCCGCAAGCAAGGCATTTCTGTGGTTTTCATTACTCACAACGTGCGCCATGCCATGGCCGTCGGCGACCGCTTTACCGTACTCAATCGCGGCACAACCTATGGCACAGCCGAAAAGGGCGAGATCACACCGGAAGAATTGCAGGACATGATGGCAGGTGGGCAAGAGCTTGCCACGCTCGAGGGATCGCTTGGCGGGACTGTTTAAAAACCCGCGTTGACGCATTCTTCGCCAATTGCGTTCACGAAAAGGTGCGGGACACTGTGTTCTGATGGATGGTCATTGCGGTCTTTGCCAAGGTAACATCAATGTCCGGCCAGCCTATTGGCTCCGCTCAAGTGCGAAGGACAAGACATGGAACTGAATGCAGATTTTGACGCGCGCGTTGTGGTTCATTCTGAACAATTGGAGTGGATTTCATCCCCGATGCCCGGCGTAGATCGACGCATGCTGGACCGGATCGGCGGTGAAGTCGCGCGGGCAACGTCCATCGTGCGCTATGCACCAAACAGCAAATTTTCGGCGCACACCCACACGGGTGGCGAAGAATTCATCGTGCTTGATGGCGTGTTTCAGGACGAACATGGCGACTTTCCCATGGGCACGTACGTCCGCAATCCACCCACCACATCGCACACGCCAGGATCCGAACCGGGTTGCATAATTTTCGTGAAACTGTGGCAGTTCGATATGGACGACCGCACTCAATTTCGCAAAAATATGGATGATGAATTGGCGGATGCCGTTGATGGCGTGGCCACAGCGGTCTTGCACAAAGATATCCGTGAAACCGTACGCTACTGCCACCTTGATGCGGGCGCAATGCTTACCATTACGGACGCAGGTGGGATTGAGGTGTTGGTCATTGCCGGATCAATCATCGAAAATGGAGAACCACTTGAACAAGGCGCATGGCTGCGCTTGCCGATGGGGCAAACGCTGTCTGCTGTAACGGGTGGCGATGGTGCCAAGGTGTGGATCAAGACCGGGCACCTGCCACATGCCAAGCCGCCAGCGGTCTAATGACAATCCTTGTCATCGGCGGCGGGCTGTCCGGTCTCGCGCTTGCCAATATGTTAGAGGCATCCGGTCAAGATTATCTACTGGTTGAGGCGAGCGGGCGGTTCGGTGGGCGTATCATAACTTACCACCAAGGGGCGGGATATTTCGACATGGGGCCAACTTGGTTCTGGGCCGGTCAGCCTCGCATCGCCTCATTGATCGCGCGATTGGGGTTGGAAAAGTTTGAGCAATTTTTCGGTGGCATGCTCACATACGAAGACGAGCGTGGGAAGGTTGAGCGTGAGCGCGGCTTTGCATCCATGCAGGGATCATGGCGATTGAAAGGTGGTCTTGGCGCGCTGACGCAAGCGCTTGCTGAACATCTGCCCAGCGCCCGCAAGCGCCTCAATTCTGAGGTTGGCGCGCTTGCTAAGTCAGGTGACAGCATTCTTGCAACCCTAACAAACGGGGACGTATTGCATGCCGGAAACGTCGTGTTGGCATTGCCACCGCGGATCGCCGAGAAGTTAAGCTACGCTCCTACGTTACCGACCGCCGCGACCAAAGTAATGCGGGATATCCCCACATGGATGGCAGGACAGGCCAAAGCTGTGGCAGTCTATGACACAGCATTTTGGCGCGACGCTGGCCTCTCTGGGGATGCGATGAGCCGCCTCGGCCCCATGGTCGAAATACATGATGCGTCGCCAGCTGAGCGTGGACCATACGCCCTGTTTGGATTTATCGGCGTGCCCGCAGAGGCGCGCACCGATGAGCATTCGCTGCGACTGCAGCTTTTGGCACAGTTTGAACGCCTGTTTGGCCCACAGGCGGCCAAGCCCATCCACCTGTATGTCAAAGACTGGGCCTATGATCCGTTGATATCCACACCCGCCGACAAATCACCACTTTATGCGCATCCTACTTATGAGTTGCCAATGGCACTGCAGGGGTTGTGGGGCAATACGCTGCACTTTAGCGGCACAGAAGTTGCGCCCGAATTTGGTGGCTACCTTGAAGGCGCTTTGGAAGCAGCAGAAAATACATTTGATCTGCTCACAGCAAAGCCAGTAAACCGTTCACTCAAGCTCTAAGCCTTCGACGATGGCGATGTTGGCGATACATGCACCCGCCCTATGGGCGCGGGCGGATTGATACTCAGCAGAGTTATAGCAGGCCAAAGCCTGTGCTTTGCTCTCAAATTCAATCACAACATGGCGCTGCCACGCGTCCCCTTCCAGCGTCGTGGCGCTGCCCCCGCGTGCCAGAAACAATGCGCCATATTTGGCAAACGCCTCGGGTGCATGGTGTTGATAGCCCATATAGGCGTCGGGGTCCGTTACGGTGACAAACGCAATCCAATAGCCTTTAGCCATTTTCAGCTTTCGTCGCTTCTTCATCCGACAGAAACCGCCTTGCGATTGCTGCCGCTTCGGCAATATGCGCCTGAACCGCCACAGTTGCAGCATCTGCATCGCGGCTGAGGATGGCGTCACTAATCGCGCGCATGTGACTGATACCGGGGGTTGGCCTGTCTTTTGCAGATAGGGTCAACACCCGTAAGCGGCTGATCCGACCATTCAATCGCTGCACAATGTCCCAGGCAATCGTGTGACCCGCTTCTTGGAAAATGACCTCGTAAAATCCGGTGGTAGCCTTGATCACACCAATCCACTCGGAATGCGACATTGCAGCGTTTAGTGAATTCAACGCCGCTTTTAAGCGTTTGGGAAAATCAACGCCGTGGATTTCGGCGCAGACTGCCGCGGCAGCACCTTCAAGCTGGCGCCGCACCTCATAAATCTGCCGCGCCTGATCCCAACCCAAGCGGGCAACAATCGGGCCTCGGTTTGGAATGATCTCAACCAACCCCTCAGCTTCGAGATAGCGGATTGTCTCTCTGACCACGGTACGGCTGACGCCAAGCTGCTCACACAACGGGCGCTCAACCAGCCGCTCACCCGGTGAAAAGTTCCCCTCAATAATCGCTGTGCGCATCCGTTCTTGCACAATATCCCGCAAAGTCTGCGGGGCTTGTTCAATTTTTGAAAGGACGGATTTGGGGTTGTTCATAGTCAATCCCATAACAGCAGGCCTGTTTCGCATCAAGCAATATTGACATACTATCATATGGTATACCATATTATCAATCGACTCATATCTGATCAAAGGAAATCACCTGTGCCCACCGAGATCCGCAAAACGCTCATACACGTCGAGAATACGCTCATCGAAGGCGGGAAACCTGCAGAAACACCGTTGACCTTGATCGCAGCGATGGCTGTCATAAGGAACCCGTGGGCAGGGCTAGGTTTTGTTGACGACCTATCTCCTGCCATTCGCGATTGCGCACCCGGCTTGGGTGAATTGCTGACCAAAATGATTCTTGATGCCGCAGGTGGTGGTGACAAGATTGAAGCCTATGGAAAGTCAGCCATCGTCGGATTGAACGGTGAAGTTGAACATGCCTCTGCCCTTATCCACACGCTGCATTTTGGCAATCACTACCGCAATGCCGTTGGTGCAAAATCTTATCTTTCGTTTTGCAATACCCGCGGCCCAGCCAATGCGCCGATGATGATCCCTTTGATGGACAAACACGATGCCGGACGGCGCTCGCATTACCTTACCATTCAAACTGCAGTCTCAGACGCCCCCGGTGCTGACGAAATTCTGATCGCACTTGGCGCATCTATTGGCGGGCGCCCGCATCACCGCATTGGTGATCGGTATCAAGACCTCAAGGAACTGGGCCATGACGTTGACAACCCTGCGTCTGTCTAAATCCAACAGACACGTTTCCTTTTCGGATCACGGGAAAGGCGAGCCGCTTGTGCTGCTCCACGGGGTTGGCATGCAATCGGCGGCATGGGCCCCACAGATCGAGGCACTTCAAACCCGCTACCGAGTGATTGCGTTGAACTTACCGGGACATGGCGACAGTGATCCGTTGCCAATGGGCAGTCAATTGCCCGACTTCGTTGACTGGTGTCATGAGGTATTGTGCGCGCTGGACCTTCCCCCAGTCAATTTGACAGGGCATTCGATGGGCGCATTGATTGCAGCCGGTTATGCGGTGACCTACCCCGACATGGTGCGCCGCGTTGCGCTGTTAAATGGTGTGTATTGCCGCGAACCCACTGCGCGGGATGCGGTCATTTCACGCGCCGCTGACATTCGTGCGGGTCAGGTTGATCTTGAGACGCCGCTCAACCGCTGGTTTGGTGACACTACGCCCATCGAAAAAACAGCGCGTGCTCTGGTCGCCGACTGGCTCAACTCCGTTGATCTGGACGGTTATGCCACGGCCTATACCGCCTTTGCGCATGGTGATGCGACCTATGCGAACCAGCTGTCACAGCTTGCCTGCCCATTCCTGGCATTAACAGGCGACGGTGATCTGAACTCAACACCAGCCATGTCAAAGTCAATGTCCGCACAAGCACAAAACGGACACGCTGTGGTGATCGAAGGCCATCGGCACATGGTCAATCTGACGGCGGCCACGCAAGTGAATGCACATCTGTTAGAATGGCTACAACAATCTGAGCTGACAAAGGACGTACCATGACATCATTGGATACACGCGCGCTCCGTACTGCATTTGGCACGTTCATGACGGGTGTGACCGTGGTGACAGCTTATGATCAAGATGGCGCTACTTTGGGTTTTACTGCGAATTCCTTCACCTCAGTGTCCTTGGACCCACCCATGGTCTTGGTATGCCTTGCCAATACATCCAGCAACTATGCCACCTTCATCAATGCAGACAGGTTTGCGGTGAATATCCTGTCAGAAAACCAAATCGATGTGTCCAACACATTTGCACGCCCCTCCGAGGATCGCTTTGCCAGCGTTGAATGGCACAAGGGGCCACATGGATCCCCGCTCTTGGCCGATGTGTCTGCGTGGTTTGACTGCGCCATGCACAAAACTGTTGAAGCAGGCGATCATGTCATTCTCATCGGTCGGGTGATGGCTTTCGAAAGCAATACTGTGCCGGGACTTGGATATGCCCATGGTGCCTATGTCACCCCATCAACAGCGGTAGACGTGCTTGAACCAAATACAAATCTAGTTGTCTCGGCGATGATCGAACGCGACGGCGAAATCCTGTTGATCGACGATGGTCATGGCGGTTTGGTGCTGCCCGAATGCGTGGTTAAGAATGAAGGTGCATCCGTCGCGCTGAAAAAGCTCATTGCATCAACCGGACTGCACGCGCGGCCCGGGTTTATCTATTCTGTGTTTGAGGATGTCCGCCGCAAACGCCAGCATATTTCGTTCCTGTGTCAAACTGCCGAAGGGGAACCGACGCGCGGCACCTTTGTCCCCATACGCGAGGGCGCATTTGATGATGTGTCTGACCCGGCAATTCTGACGATGCTCGAACGCTTTGCCTCAGAAAGTCGGATCGATGCTTATGGCATTTACTACGGCGATCAAAATAGTGGCGAAGTGCGCCGCATCTCGAAAGAAAGGTAATCACATGCGGTTTTCGCTCTTTGTTCATATGGAACGGTTGTCGCCAGATCAGGACCAGAAAGAACTCTATGATGATTTCATCGCACTGGCCAAGATTGCCGATTCAGGTGGGATGCATGCGGTATGGACGGGTGAACATCACGGCATGGATTTTACCATCGCGCCAAACCCTTTCCTAAATCTTGTTGATTTGGCCCGCCACACCAAAAATGTGCGTCTTGGCACGGGCACTATCGTTGCTCCGTTCTGGCACCCAATCAGGCTCGCGGGTGAGGCGGCGATGACCGACATGATTGTTGGTGGTCGCCTTGACCTAGGTGTGGCACGCGGGGCTTATAGTTATGAATATGAACGCATGGTCCCCGGCATGGATGCATGGGAAGCGGGCCAGCGGCTGCGCGAAATCGTGCCCGCGGTACAAGGCTTGTGGAAAGGTAATTATGCGCAGGAAGGACAGTTCCATTCATTCCCCGCGACGACATCTTCACCCAAACCCACCCAAGAAAATGGTCCGCCGATCTGGGTTGCCGCACGTGATCCCAATAGTCACGAATTTGCGGTCTCAAACGGCTGCCATGTGCAAGTAACGCCGCTATGGCAAGGCGATGAGGAGATCGCCAAACTGATGGATATCTTCAACGCCGCCTGTACCAAGTTTCCGAATGTAAGGCGTCCTGAAATCATGTTGCTGAACCACACCTATATCGCCGCCGATGCAGAAGACGCACGACAAGCCGCCGAAGAAATCAACAGGTTCTACTGCTACTTCGGGGCGTGGTTCAAAAACGAACGTCCGGTGTCGCAAGGCGCAATTCAGGCACTGACAGAAGACGAGGTCGCCGCCCATCCATTTTACTCCGCCGATGCGATGCTGCGTGACAATGTGATCGCAACGCCAGATGATGCGATTGCGCGGATCAAGACATACGAAGACCTTGGCTATGATGAATATTCATTCTGGATTGACAGCGGCATGAGCTTTGACCGCAAGAAAGCCTCGCTTGAGCGGTTCATCAACAACGTCATGCCGGCCTTTGCCTGAAAGAGAGACCATGCAACAGTTTCAGCAATATATCGGCGGTACGTTCAGCGACGGAACCGCCCGTTTCGAAAGCCGTGATCCGGCAACAGGTCAGGTTTGGGCGATGATGCCAGAGGCTCGTACAAAAGATGTGAACGATGCTGTTGCAGCAGCCCGAACAGCGTTTAACGGTTCTGAATGGTCGGGAATGACAGCCACTGCGCGTGGCAAATTACTCATGCGGCTTGCCGACCTGATCACCGAAAATGCACAAACCTTGGCAAAGCTCGAAACCCGCGATACGGGCAAAATCATCCGCGAGACTACGGCTCAGATCGCCTATGTCGCGGACTATTACCGTTACTACGCAGGGTTGGCAGACAAGATTGAGGGCGCGCATCTGCCCATCGACAAGCCGGATATGGAGGTTTGGCTGCGACGCGAACCCATCGGTGTTGTCGCCGCCATCGTGCCATGGAATTCGCAACTGTTCTTGTCTGCCGTCAAAATCGGCCCGGCGTTGGCGGCGGGCTGCACTGTGGTGCTGAAAGCCTCAGAAGACGGCCCCGCCCCCATGTTGGAATTTGCGAAAATTTTTGATCAGGCCGGGTTCCCAGAGGGAGTGTTAAACGTGATCACCGGGTTTGGTCCAGAATGCGGTGCAGTTTTGACCAGCCACGCCCAAGTGGATCATGTAGCCTTTACCGGTGGGCCAGATACCGCGCGGCATATCCTGCGCAATTCGGCGGAAAATCTGGCGTCTACTTCGCTGGAACTGGGCGGCAAATCACCCTTTATCGTCTTTGAAGATGCCGACATTGAAAGCGCTGTAAACGCGCAGGTGTCGGGTATTTTTGCCGCGACCGGCCAAAGTTGTGTCGCAGGGTCACGGTTGATTATCTCAAACAAGATCAAGGATGTGTTCCTCGCGCGGCTCAAAGAGAGTGCCGAAGCAATTGTCATAGGTCCCCCAGATGACATGGCCACGGAAATAGGGCCCCTATGCACGGCGGACCAGCGCGATACGGCGATTGAATTGATTACACAATCCGTTGTGGCAGGCGCAACTGTAGTAACCGGCGGGCACGCCAGGGACAGCGATAGCCTATTCTTTTTGCCCACCATTATTGATTGCAGCGCGGCACCAAACGCGCCCTGCATGAACCACGAATTCTTTGGCCCTATCTTGTCAGTTCTTGGCTTTGATACCGAAGAAGAAGCACTGACCATCGCCAATGATACGAACTTTGGTTTAGCATCCGGTGTCTTCACCCGCGATCTGACCCGCGCACACCGAATGATCCGGGGCATTCGCGCAGGTATCGTTTGGGTGAATACGTACCGTGCCGTTAGCCCCATCGCACCCTTTGGCGGACATGGGTTAAGCGGACATGGACGTGAAGGCGGTTTGCGCGCTGCACTCGATTATACCAAAACGAAAGCCGTCTGGTTGCGCACCAGCGATGATCCAATCCCTGATCCGTTTGTCATGCGTTAACCTGAATGACGTTCGATCGGTTAGCGATTGCTATGGTGGCCGCTTCCGGCAATACGGGACGGTCGTAGGTGACGGTCAGACCTTGCCTTTTGTTCAGCTTTGACCGTCTATGACGTGCTAAAACTCAAAGCTGTCATGAAAGCATAAGCATGCAATCCGTACATCTAAATTTTGAAACTGTAATGCTTGCCGTTCTCATGTGCATCATCGTCTACTCCCTTCTCACCAAGGCGATTGCGAAAACAATCCTCACACTGCCCATAATTTTTATGGTGATCGGGTATTTGGTATCACAAGAAATCTCGATGCTCGCCGAACCCAAGGCCTTGGACGAGGGCAAACGGCTACTTGCAGAAATCACATTGATCCTTGTGCTGTTTTCCGATGCCAGCCATGTGCGGTTTAGCCGTCTGCGGGAGAGCTTTCGAATTCCGATGCGGATGCTGGTGATCGGCCTGCCCCTCACCGTCGGGCTCGGAACATGTGTTGCATATCTGCTGAGCCCGGAAAGCGGTGTTGCGATGGCGCTGTTGACCGCGGCCGTTCTCACGCCGACCGATGCAGCCCTTGGCCAGACGGTTGTTACAAGCCCGGACGTCCCGCAACGGCTGAGCCAAACAATCAATGTTGAAAGCGGGTTAAACGATGGGCTGGTTTTGCCATTTGTCCTGTTCGGGGCGATCCTTGCTTCTGCCGGAATGGGCGATGCGAATACCGAAGGGTTGGCCACTTCTGCGGTGCTGCAAATCCTCTTGGGGCCAGTTGTCGGAATTACATTCGGCTGGCTCTTCGCCAAAATTATGGATGCCGCGCAAACCCGCGATTTCATGGCTGAGGCTGCGGGAGGCGTGGCTTTTCTATCCGTTGCTTTTTCGGCGTTCATTGCGGCAGAGCTGATCGGGGGCAACGGATTTATTGCCGCATTCGTTGCAGGTATGGTGTTTGGCAACACCTATAAACACGACATCCATTTCATCGGTGAGTTCATGGAAGGCGTTGGGCAATTCCTGACGATGTTTGCGTTTCTTGTGTTTGGCGCTCTTTTATTGCCCGACGGGATTGCGCATATGTCAGCGAATGTCGTTGTTCTTGCAATCCTTTTCCTGACCGTTGTGCGCATGCTGCCGATTTGGCTTTCGTTGCTTGGCACTGACCTTGCCACTTCGGAAAAGTTGTTTCTGGGCTGGTTCGGGCCAAGAGGCCTCGCATCGATCTTGTTTACGTTGATCATGATGGATGAATTCGATTTTCCGGGTGAAGAAGAACTATTGGCCTGTGTCTCAATGACAGTGTTTCTATCCATCATTCTGCATGGCATTTCGGCGGCGCCACTGTCGGCTTGGATTGGTCGTCAGAAAGGGTGAGGGTTACGTTTCCACGCAAAAGGCCGCAGCATGTGCTGCGGCCTTTTGTTTTTCTTTGGGATAGGCACCCGGATAACCACTGTGTGGG
>JBPOFE010000038.1:0-22685 GCA_051252035.1 Sulfitobacter sp. | reverse complement strand
CCACTTTTTCTGACTGAAAGCCAAACAGCTGATATCCAGACTACCCCGAATATCGTTGATTTTTCACTCAGCGCATAGAAGTTAAAGGCTTGCATCCAACGCCGCGAGAATTGCGTCACCCATTTCGCTCGTTGAAATGTGCTTGCCACCCTCGGGACCCAGCAGGTCAGCGGTACGTGTGCCGTTTGCCAAGACCGCTTCGATAGCGCTTTCCAAACGGGTGGCCTCATCACCTTGGTCAAACGAATAGCGCAGCGCCATTGCAAAGCTCAGAATACAGGCGATTGGGTTGGCTTTGCCTTGACCGGTGATGTCAGGCGCGGATCCATGTACGGGTTCATACATCGCCTTTGGGCGGCCATTCGCATTCGGCGCGCCAAGGCTGGCGGAGGGCAGCATGCCCAGTGATCCGGTCAGCATCGCGGCGCAGTCGGACAGGATATCACCAAACAGGTTGTCGGTCAGGATCACATCAAATTGCTTGGGGGCGCGGACCAGTTGCATCGCACCATTGTCCGCGTACATGTGGCTGAGTTCAACATCTGGATAATCGGTATCACGCACGCGCTGCACGACTTCGCGCCATAGGATGCCGCTCTCCATCACGTTGGCTTTTTCCATTGAACAGACTTTGTTGCCACGACGGCGCGCCAACTCGAAAGCGGAGCGTGCAACGCGGTCAATCTCGGATTCGGTATAGCGCTGGGTGTTGATCCCAACCCGCTCGTTGCCTTCTTCAAAAATCCCGCGCGGTTCGCCAAAATAAACGCCTGAGGTCAACTCGCGCACGATCATGATATCGAGACCTGCAACAATGTCTTTTTTCAGTGATGAGAAGTCGGCAAGTGCGTCAAAACACTGTGCCGGGCGCAGGTTTGAATAAAGGTCCATTTCTTTGCGCAGACGCAGCAGCCCACGTTCGGGTTTTACGCTGAAATCCAGATCATCGTATTTTGGGCCGCCGACAGCACCCAGCAACACCGCATCCGCCGTCAATGCCTTTGCCATCGTGTCATCATGCAGAGGCGTGCCGTGCTTGTCATATGCCGCACCCCCGACCAGATCGTGCTCAACATCAAACGCCAGATCGCGTTTGGCCCCAAACCAGTCAATCACGCGGGTGACTTGATCCATGACTTCGGGTCCGATGCCGTCACCGGCGAGGATAAGCAAGGTTGGGTTGGCCATGGGTAGCTCCTGAAATGACTGTCAGATGCGGGGTAGCGTGGCGTGGCGAAAGGGTCAAGAACGACTAGGGTTTCTTAAGGTCTACCCAGACCAATCTATGGCGGCTTGCGGTTGGGTTATGCGGCGCAGTTTGTGCTTTTAGGACAGTCCAGTCTTGCGAAGGCAAGACATAGTCCACACGGATGTCGTCGGTATGTGGCCAGTTCACGGTTGTGATGTTGGGCAATGGGTCTTGAAGTGAGGGATGAGCAAGCAAGTCTTGCATTGCTTCTGATCGGCCATCACCGCGGGCGGGATCGAGATTTGCATCACCCATCAAGATGAAATTGTTGCTTGGGACTTTCCCGATCGTCCCTTCCAAATACTGCGTCCAAAACGCCACCTCATCGTGGTTGCGCCTGCCATTGCGGTCTTCTGGACCGTCGAAAACAGGTGGGGAGGCGTGGAATGTCAGAATATGAACGCGCCCCAATTCGGGATGATCAATCGGCACGATCCAATGTCCGTTTGAGGACAGCCTTTGAATGTCATGGGCAGCAGTGCTGGGAAACGGGCCAGCTTTTGTGTGCGGGAATAGATTTTCGGGCAGGTCCTTCCAAAGAAATGTCGAGAAGTCCTGAACCTCTGTCGTTACGATGGGATAGCGCGACAAGAGCGCCATACCGCCTTGGCCAAAAAAACGACCATAGCCCTGGGCATCACCGGGTCCACCGACTTTACCGTCACCATCCAGATCAATGTCGGTTTTTAGGCCGGCATTGGGTGGTCCGGCGAATTGGAACTGATAGTCTAACCCCTGCTCTCTAAGGGCTTGTGTAAACGCACTTAAGGCGCTGCCTTGCAGATCGTAGTCAAACCCTTGCAGGGCGACCACATCGGCATTGGCGGATAGCAGCACATCCATTACGGCAATTATCTGTGGGTCCGAACCTTTCAGAATATCGCGGAGCAAAAGTCCCGGACCTTTGCGGGATAACTCTGTGTTGAAAGTCGCAACGCGTAAGGTTTCTGCTGCAGCTGGCAATATGCTAAAAACCGCAAGAAGCGCAGCAATTAAGCTGTTTGAAAACCATCCTCGGCTTCTGCGGTTGCATAGGCGCGGCGGCGCTTGTCTTCGATCATATCCGCAACTTTGCCCATGGCGATGCCCCGCATGATCATGCTGGCAGGAAGAAAGGCCCATGCGCTTAGTGTCCAGATTAGAGTTTGCGGATTGCTTAATGTGATCGGATCTATCAGATCAGCAGCCCCTTTGACCACCGCTGGGATGATGAATGGCAGGAGGAAGCCGAACGCGATGTTGATCCGCGCATCGCGCTGCAACCGATACAAAACGTCCCCACCTCCGGTCGGGTCAAACAACGGCAAGTTAACCCACACGTTGAATGCACCGTGTCGTGAAGGCCAGCCAAGTACACGCACCAAGATTAAAAACGCAGTCATTGCGATTAGTGAAATGAGATATGCCAAGCCTGCGGATGTCCGTACTGAACGAACTATGCTTGCGTCTGAGTTCTCAGGCAACATCAGCACGACCAAGCGCACCGGTGAGTATGGGAAGTCGATGGCATTGCCGATGATCGTGCCAATTGCGGTCAACGCACCTGTTAATACGGATGGGTCCGTCTGACCCCGGATGATCGCGGACAGCATGAGAACCGTCAAAAACAACGCGACAAAGCGCAGGCGGTTAAACGGCGGCGCGTCACGAAATTCTACAATGCTGGGTGAATTGGAGTTGTATTCTACGAAAGTCAGGAATGCCGCAAGCAAGGCAATCAACACCGTGACTTGGCTTGAATCGCTTGCCACGTCCGGCAACATAAGTGCCGGCGTTGCAATCAACAAAGCCACCAATAGGCCACGCGTCGCCGCGCCTGTCATCCGTCCAATCAAATCTCTGCCCTTCCAAACTGGCCAGCCACGATGCATTGTCGCGTGCTTGTTCCAACTTGTTGCACCCGGGTTTCGGAGTGCTGCCTCATTCTTGCCCAATTTGTGCCTTCTTTCGTCTTATTGCTCAAGGCCGTTGGTTAATAAGACTTAAGAGATAAGGCATTTTGAGGGTGAGGGTGGTGCGTTCTTGCATCATCTTGATGGCAGATGTGTGGCGATTTCAACATCTTGTGGGCGCAGCGACTACGCCCACAAGACACACTTCATGCGGGTACTTGATGTTTTGGGGAGATTTTCTTAGCGCAGCCTTTGAATCATACCCAAGGGCGGGACTGTTCTGCGGCAGCTTCGAAAGTGTCGATAGACGAGGCTTTTTCCATGGTCAGTCCGATATCGTCCAAGCCGTTCATCAAGCAATGCTTTTTGAACGCATCAACTTCGAAAGCAAAGGTTTCGCCATCAGATGTGGTGACGGTTTGCGCTTCAAGGTCGATGCTGATGCGGGCATTGGCCCCTTTTTCGGCGTCTTTCATCAACACATCGACTTGCTCTTGCGGGAGGGCGATGGGCAGGATGCCGTTCTTGAAACAGTTGTTGTAAAAGATGTCGGCATAGCTGGGGGCGATGACGCAGCGGATGCCAAAATCCTTGATCGCCCAAGGCGCGTGTTCGCGTGATGATCCGCAGCCAAAGTTGTCGCCCGCGACCAAAATTTCGGCGTCGCGGTACTGCGGTTTGTTCAGTACGAAATCGGGCAATTCTTTGCCGTCATCATCGTAACGCATTTCATCAAACAGGTTCACGCCAAGGCCCGAGCGTTTGATGGTTTTGAGGAACTGTTTGGGGATGATCATATCGGTGTCGATGTTGATCAGGGGCATTGGCGCGGCAATGCCGGTGAGGGTGTCGAATTTGTCCATTGTCTGTCTCCTGGCCCTGAAGAGGGCTGTCAGTATAACGTCGGTATTGTGTCGGTATTACGTCGGTGCGCGGCACCGCCGCCCGGTGGCGGGCTTAAGCCCGCCCTACATCATCTCCCGAACATCGGTGAGCTTGCCCGTGATCGATGCCGCTGCTGCCATCGCGGGTGACATCAAGTGCGTGCGCCCACCGCGGCCCTGACGGCCCTCGAAGTTGCGGTTGGATGTTGCGGCGCAGCGTTCGCCGGGTGACAATTGATCCGGGTTCATTGCCAGACACATCGAACACCCTGCCAGACGCCATTCGAAACCTGCGTCCTTGAAGATGTCTGCCAAACCTTCTTCTTCAGCCTGTGCACGCACAAGGCCGGAGCCGGGGACGATCATCGCGCGCAGACCGTCTTTGATCTTCTTACCCTTCAGGATCGCAGCTGCGGCACGCAAATCTTCGATGCGGCCGTTGGTGCAAGACCCGATAAACACAGTGTCGATCTCGACCTCGGTTAAAGGCGTGCCAGCGGTCAGACCCATGTACTCAAGCGAGCGTTGCGCCGCGTCGACTTTGCCACCTTTGAAATCGGACGCCGCCGGAATATTGGCAGTGATCGGCAGTACGTCTTCGGGTGAGGTGCCCCATGTGACCACCGGTGCGATGTCTTCGCCCTTAAGAGTGATCACCTTGTCCCATGCCGCGTCATCGTCGGAATAGAGTGTCTTCCACCAATTCAGCGCGGCTTCCCATTGCGCGCCTTTCGGGGCGTGCGGACGACCTTTACAGTAGTCAAAGGTCTTTTCATCCGGCGCGATCAGGCCTGCGCGTGCGCCGCCTTCGATTGCCATGTTGCAGACGGTCATGCGGCCTTCCATGCTCAGATCACGAATAGCTTCGCCACAATATTCGATCACATAGCCAGTGCCGCCAGCGGTGCCTGTAGCACCAATAACCGACAGAGTAATATCCTTGGCTGTAACGCCCGGTGCCAACTTGCCGGTGATCTCGACTTTCATGTTCTTGCCCTTACGCTGGATCAGCGTCTGGGTGGCCAGAACGTGCTCAACCTCGGACGTGCCGATGCCATGCGCCAAAGCACCAAAGGCGCCATGGGTCGCAGTATGGCTGTCGCCGCACACGACTGTCATACCGGGCAGGGTCCAGCCCTGTTCGGGGCCGACAATATGTACAATGCCTTGGCGGACGTCTGACACTGGATAGTAGTGCAGGCCAAATTCTCTGGCATTTGTATCTAATGCCTCGACCTGAATACGGCTGTCTTCGGTCATGGTTTTCGCGTTGGCACGGTCCAACGTGGTTGGCACGTTGTGGTCCGGCACGGCGATGGTCTTGTCTGGTGCGCGCACGGTGCGGCCTGTCATACGCAGCCCTTCAAAGGCTTGCGGGCTGGTGACTTCGTGGACCAGATGGCGGTCAATGTACAAAAGGCAGGTGCCGTCGTCCGCTTCATGCGCGACATGGGCATCCCAGATTTTATCGTAAAGCGTCTTGGGGGACATGGTGGTCCTCTCCCGTATAGGTTTGAATGTGGGTGGTGGTGATGTTGGGTCGCTGCTTTACAGGCAGGCACGTACGGTATGTGTCGCCCCAAAGAAGCGTTCGCGAAGCCGCGCGCGGTCGTCCAGATCAAACACCTGTGTCATGGGTAAAGGGGATACAGCGGCAAATTGAGTCTATCAAGGGCTGAATGGTGGAAACGCCAGTGTCTGCACCCTGTTGATAGCTTGCCGCCCGACCATCGTTGTGCGAACTTGTATGTGTTTCCAGCTAGGCACAGCGATGAACCCCGATATCGACCCTTTCACCGAATTTCTCGCGTCGCTTCAAGCGCAGTTTTCGGGCGTTACCGTGTTCGTGCAAAGCATCATCACCCCGGGCTGGCGGCAAAATCAAATCTTGCTTTTGATCGGTTTGGCGCTGCTGGCGTGGCTGATGCATCGGGTGTCCGGCACGTTGCTCGAAAACTGGGTCCGGTCGCGCGAGGGTTGGAAAAAGTGGCAACTGCGGATGGTCGTTCAGATCAAGCGGCGGCTTGGTCTGATATGGTTCGCATTGATGGCCGGGGCAATCTATTTGGTGATGCAGAACATCACATGGCCATCGCGGTCCTATCTGATTGGATTAGCAGCGACATTGGCGGCGGTTTGGGTCGGCATTGCCTTTGCTGCGCGGCTGGTGCGCAATCGGTTTATGCGACGCATGGTGATGTGGGGGTTGTGGATATACGCAACGTTCTATTTCCTGAACATCGCAGACGAGGTTTCTGGCTTTTTGGATCGCATCGCGATTGAGGTTGGCGATTTCCGACTGTCCTTGCTGACGATCATAACGGCGGTGGTTATCATCGGCACGTTGTTCACGGCCGCGAGGCTTGTCAGCACGACCACATCGGCCCGCATCCGCAAGAACGAAGACATCAGCCCCTCCATGCAGGTTTTGGCGGTCAAAGGCGTGCAGGTTATGCTTTACGGCTTTGCATTCTTTATGGGCGTCAAGGCGGTTGGCATTGATCTGACGGGCCTCGCCGTCCTGTCCGGTGCCATTGGTGTTGGCCTTGGTTTTGGTCTGCAAAAGGTGGTGTCAAACCTTGTCTCGGGTGTGATCATTCTGATCGACAAGTCGATCAAACCCGGTGACGTGATCAGCCTTGGGGACACCTTTGGTTGGATACAGACCCTGGGTGCGCGCTATGCCTCTGTTGTCACGCGCGATGGTCGGGAATACCTGATCCCGAACGAGGACCTGATTACCGGCCAAGTGGTGAACTGGTCGCATTCCAACGATTTTGTGCGCCTCGATATCTATTTTGGGACGGCCTATGGTGATGATCCGCATGTGGTGCGCAAGCTGGCGATTGAAGCCGCCAAAAGCGTTGACCGGGTGCTAAGTTTCAAAGCGCCCGTGTGTCATATCGTCGGCTTTGGCGACAGCAGTGTGGATTACATCCTGCGGTTCTGGATAAAAGATCCCACCGGCGGCCTGACCAATATTCGCGGCAACGTCTATCTGGCGCTTTGGGATGCGTTTAAAGAACACGACATCTCAATCCCATTCCCGCAGCGTGAGGTGTTGATGCTGGAAGACAGCAAACTGGCGTTGTCACGGGCGGAGCGGGCGGCGGTGCCGGACGGATCATAATCAAACCACTGTGGCGCAAAAGCGCCTAGAGATATGTGACCACGCGACATCATTGAATTGTCATATCTGCGTTGCTAGTTTAGGGGCATGCATTCAGACTAGATTCTGAACCTATCCCTAGCGCCAAGGGTCTGACGGCGCGACATAAGGAGGACGATGTCCTGTCAATCCAAGCTGACGCAGTTGCATCTGCGGATACCGGTGCCGCGCTGATGGCTGTTACCGGTGACACATCGACCAGCGACGCACTGCTGGCGAGCATTCTGAAAACCCTTGAAGAAGATAAAGCCGAAGACGTCGTGCAGATTGATCTGCGCGGGAAGACGGCTATTGGCGATTATATGGTGATTTGTTCTGGGCGCTCGACCCGGCAAGTGTCATCCATCGCCGAAAAGCTGGCGCAGCATGTCAAAGATGAATTCAACCGCGTGCCCAAGACCGAAGGCAAAGACATTGGTGATTGGGTGTTAATCGACACGGGCGATGTGATTGTTCATGTGTTCCGGCCTGAAGTGCGTGAATTCTATCAGTTGGAAAAGATGTGGTTGGGTGGCGATACGCCGCCTGCACCTAACTGATTTCGCAAAGCGATGCGCGTTCATATATGCGCTGTGGGTCGGCTGCGGGCCGGCCCCGAAAAATCCCTTATCGACGATTATCTGACGCGGTTTGATCGGACGGGGCGTGGCCTTGCGCTTGGTCCGGCGCGTGTGGTCGAGGTTGAGGATAAAAAAGGTGGCGGCATGGCGGCGGAGGCTGCCTTGCTAGAGCGTGCGATCCCTGATGGCGCGGTGATCTGTGTGCTGGATGAACGCGGTAAGATTGAGAAATCACCAGAGTTTGCCCGGCGTCTGGGCGATTGGCGTGATCAGGGGCGCGGTGATCTTGCGTTTGTTATCGGGGGGGCGGATGGCATTGACGCCGCACTACGACAACGCGCCGATCATGCGCTGTCATTTGGTAAAATGGTTTGGCCGCATATGTTGGTGCGCGTGATGTTGTCAGAGCAATTGTACCGAGCCGCATCAATCTTGTCCGGCGGTCCGTACCACCGGACTTAGTTTAACGCAGTGTGATTTTCTTGATGGCAGACGACCAGCCACCGACCGTATCGCTGGCCTGTATGCCGACTTCTGTCACATCCGCAGGAATGCGAATGCCAGAAAGCGAGCGCGTGAATGGTTGCTCATCGACGTGCGGGTGCGCCAGATTGCGGACAGCCAATTCTTTGCCATTGCCATCCAAAATGCGCCATGCGTTGGCATAGTCATCCCAGCCTGTGTCCTTGTGGGAAAGGGTGACGTCAAAATTCCAAGCATCACCGGATTTAGCGACATTCACGTTGCTTACGATGGGGGCGTCCGCCAGGGCAGGTGACGCAAGGATCGCAAGGGCAGCTAAGAAATGTTTAAACATGGTTCCACCAATGGGTTGGGAAAAACAAATATATACTGAGTCGCTATTTTTCCAAAAGAATTTCGCGTGATTGCGACGCGAACTCGCGCCGCCAGATGACAATCAGTGTTAAAAATGCACCAGCAATTAGTGCTGCCGCGCCGGCAAGCCAAGCCAGGCACGCTAAGGCGAAATAAAGCGATCTGAGGCCGCGGTTAAAGCTGCGGGCAGCGGTGATATTCAACTCAGCGGCTTTGCCTGCCATTTTTGCCGCATTTTTGTGATTTGGGTCATTCGGAACGGCGGCCATGACAACTGAACAATAACCAAAAAGCCGGTTTGACCAGACAAATTTCAGGAAGGCGTTTGTCAAAAAAACCACAACAATCAGTAGTTTAACTTCCCAAACGATGTTGGGATGAATGGGAAAGGTTAAATCCTCGGCCACGCCAGCAAGCCGTTCTGCATTGCCGATCAACGCAAGTGTCCCGCCAATCGCAATCACACTGGTTGAAGCGAAGAACGATGTGCCTTGGCGCAATGTGGCGACGGTTTGAGCGTCAAAGATGCGCGGATCACGCGTCACCATCTGTTGCATCCATTCGCGGCGATATTCCGCCATGATTTTGGACACGGAGGGTTTTGAGGCGGGAGGATTTTCCACGCGCCAGCCAATAATGGCCCAAAGTCCAAAAACGATTGCCACAGCCGCAAAATCAAGCGGGTGAAAGAGGGCAAGGCGGTCAATCCAGTTCATGTTATGCTCTTACTCTGACGGGTTTGATCTTGCCAGAGTGATAAATTGGTAATATTAATTTACCAAAATGGAGATTTGCCATGGAAATGCCGATTCCCGATGCCGGAGTTATTGCCCGTAAGGCCCGCGTGGTTGCGCGGTTGCAAGAGGTTTTGCCACTCGATGCCGTGATCCATGATGATCGCGAAACCCGTGCCTATGAATGTGATGCGCTGACTGCCTATCGCTGTCCGCCTTTGGTTGCAGTGCTACCCAGCACCACGGCGGAAGTGTCGGATATCTTGCGCATCTGCTCGGAAGAGGGCGTGCCAGTGGTGCCGCGCGGCTCCGGCACATCGCTGGCTGGGGGCGCATTGCCGACGGCGGATTGCGTGATCCTTGGCGTGGCAAGGATGAACGAGGTGTTGGAAACCGACTATGACAACCGGATCATTCGGGTTCAGACTGGGCGCACTAATCTGAGTGTCACCGGAGCGGTTGAGGAAAACGGGTTCTTCTATGCGCCTGATCCGTCCAGTCAGTTGGCCTGTGCCATCGCCGGGAATATCGCGATGAATTCAGGTGGCGCGCATTGTCTGAAATATGGCGTCACTACGAATAACCTGATGGGCGTCACCATGGTGATGATGGATGGCGAAGTTGTTGAGGTTGGCGGTGGACATCTTGATGCCGGAGGTCTGGATCTGCTGGGGCTCATCTGTGGATCAGAGGGACAATTGGGCGTTGTCACTGAAGCCACCTTGCGCATCTTGCCGAAACCGGAGGGCGCGCGGCCCGTGCTGATGGGGTTTGATGATAACGAGGTGGCTGGTGCCTGCGTGTCTGACATTATCAAAGCGGGTGTATTGCCCGTTGCTATCGAATTTATGGACCGACCTTGTATTGAGGCGACCGAAGCCTTTGCCAAGGCGGGTTATCCAATGTGCGAGGCGTTGTTGATTGTCGAGGTCGAAGGATCAGATGACGAGATTGATCATCAATTGTCGCTGATTATGGAGATCGCGCGGCGGCATAACCCGGTTGAATTGCGGGAAAGTAAGTCAGCCGAGGAAAGCGCCAAAATCTGGCTGGGCCGCAAATCCGCCTTTGGCGCGATGGGGCAGATCAACGATTACATGTGTCTGGATGGCACGATTCCAGTGTCGTCACTGCCGCTGGTCCTGCGGCGGATCGGCGAGATGTCGAAAGAATATGGGTTGAAAGTTGGCAATGTGTTTCACGCTGGGGATGGCAACATGCACCCGCTGATCCTGTTTGATGCCAACAAGCCCGGTGATCTGGAGTTGTGTGAGGCATTTGGTGCGGAGATTTTGAAGCTCTGCGTTGAGGTCGGTGGCTGTCTAACCGGAGAGCATGGCGTCGGCATTGAAAAGCGCGACCTGATGCATGTGCAATATGCGCGGGCCGATCTTGAGGCACAGATGGCGGTCAAGGATGTGTTTGATCCGGCTTGGTTGTTGAACCCGGCCAAGGTGTTTCCGCTTGATGCGTCAGAGCAGCGTCGTGGATTGACGTTGGCGGCGGAGTGACCTTTTCATTCTAAGACAGAATGGGGGCTCTGCCCCCAAGCCCCCTGAAGTATTTAAGGCCAAAAAGAAATATGAAACCTACAAACGAAAAAGAGTTGGCCGAAATGGTTGCGGGTGCGACTGCTGCGTTTTGTGTTCAGGGCGGCGGGACGCGTGGGATTGCAGATTCTGGTGATGTGTTGAGTGTCGCGGGGTTGTCCGGGATCACCCTTTATGAACCTGGCGCGTTGACGATGGTGGTGCAAGCCGGGACGCCGATTGCAGAGATCGAACATGCACTGGCAAAGGAGAACCAGCGTCTGGCCTTTGAACCGATGGATCATCGCGGGCTGTTGGGAACCAAGGGTAAGCCAACCATCGGTGGTGTATTTGCCGCAAATGTCAGTGGGCCGCGCCGGATTGCCGTTGGAGCCGCGCGTGATTTTCTGTTGGGTGTGAGGTTTGTCGATGGTCAGGGCGAGGTGATCAAAAACGGCGGGCGGGTGATGAAAAATGTCACCGGTTATGACTTGGTTAAGCTTATGGCCGGATCATTCGGGACTTTGGGTGTGCTAACTGAGGTATCATTGAAAGTTCTACCAAAGCCAGAGACGCAGGCGACGTTGGTCCTGCATGGATTGTCGGATGAAGCCGCTGTGCAGGCGATGTCGCAGGCCATGGGCAGCCCGTTTGAGGTTACCGGGGCTGCGCATGACCCGGCAACGTCGCAAACCGCGTTTCGGGTCGAGGGATTTGAGGCATCAGTGCAATACCGCATTGGCCGATTGCGCATTTTGTTTTCACCGCTGAATGCTGAAATGTCGGTGCTGGATGCGGAAAATTCACATACCCATTGGACCAATTTTAGAGATGTGAAAGCGTTTCATGGAACAGAAGGCGATGTGTGGCGCGTGTCGTGCAAGCCATCGGACGCACCGACACTGGTCAGTCGTGCTGGCGCAGATGCATATTATTTCGATTGGGCGGGCGGCTTGATCTGGTTTCGGATGGCGCAAGGAAGTAATCTGCGGAACCGCTTGGGCACTTTTGATGGTCATGCGACATTGGTAAGAGCTGCGCTCGAAGCTCGTCTGAATTTAGGTGTCTTTCAGCCGGAATCATCTGGTGTTGCGCGCATCACAGCGGGATTGCGCGCCCGCTTTGACCCCAAAGGTCTGTTTAATGCGGGCCTGATGGATGTCCATTCATGACGGTTTCCTTGATCCTCATATTCTTGGTTTTCTTTATCGGCGGCCCGCTGATTTTTCGGGTTTTGACCAAAGACCTGCCCACTTTGCAACGAATGAAGCTGCTGGGGATGTTAACGACAGGATTTGCAATTGCTGGCCTGTTCATCCGATTTGCTATGCCGGGTCTTTGGGGTCAGAATTTGTGGATTACGGTGGCTGGGGTCACATTGGTCTGGTTCGCTTGGATCGGGGTGCTGGCATTTGCCGCAATGGCTCTGCGTCGCAACGACCCCAGCGCGCAAATGAGAAGGTGGAGTACAATCATCGGCGCGCTGGGCACCACAATGCCGTGGTTTGGTCTGGTGTCGGCAACGATGATGCAAGGCTAGGGGCGATGGATGACGCGAAACCCAACTGGGCGATACCCATTTACCCCGATCACGTTACAATCTTTTTTCATTGTTTTTGGTCTTTGACCCAAGCCTGCGGAGCGACCGATGCAAACGACTTTCACACCTGAGCAACTTAAAAACCCAGCGATTGAACGCAGTAATGAGATTTTGCGGTCCTGTGTGCATTGTGGATTTTGTACGGCCACATGCCCAACCTATCAGGTGCTGGGTGATGAATTGGATAGCCCGCGTGGTCGGATATATCTCATCAAGGATATGCTGGAAAACAACCGTGATCCTGATGCTAAAACCGTTAAGCATATTGACCGTTGCTTGTCGTGTCTGGCCTGTATGACGACCTGTCCGTCCGGGGTGCATTACATGCATCTGGTGGATCACGCGCGCGATTATATTGAGCAGCGCTATAAACGTCCTTTCAGTGACCGTGCATTACGTTGGATTTTGGCGCGGATATTGCCATATCCCATGCGGTTCCGAGTGGCGTTGCTTGGGGCCAAGATTGGCCGGCCCTTTGCGAAATTAATGCCCGATGCGCGGCTGCGGGCGATGCTGGAAATGGCCCCCAAGGTTATTCCCCCGGTCAGCCGCAATGATGATCCTCAGACGTTTGTTGCATCCGGTGCGCGGAAAAAGCGTGTGGCGCTGATGACGGGCTGTGCACAAAAGGCGCTGAACACGGATATAAATGATGCCACGATCCGATTGCTGACGCGCCTAGGGTGCGAGGTTGTCGTGGCCGAAGGCGCGGGATGTTGCGGTGCGTTGACCCATCACATGGGCAAGACCGATGAGAGCCACGCAACGGCGGTCAAAAATATCCACGCGTGGTGTGCGGAAATCGACAGCAATGGGTTGGATGCGATCGTGATCAACACCTCGGGCTGCGGCACCACGGTCAAGGATTACGGGCATATGTTCCGAAACGATGCGCTGGCCAAGGACGCCGCGCGGGTGTCGGCGATTGCAAAAGATGTGTCCGAAGTTCTTGTGGATTTGGAGGCCCCCAAAGTGATTTCAGAGCATGAAGGGATGGTTGTCGCCTATCACGCGGCCTGTTCCTTGCAACATGGTCAGCAGATTAAAACCTACCCAAAGGACCTGTTGCGCAAGGCCGGATTTACGGTGGTTGAACCCAGCGATCCGCATTTGTGCTGTGGCTCTGCGGGAACCTATAATCTGATGCAGCCGGAAATTTCCAAACAGTTGAAAGAACGCAAAGTCCGCACCCTAGAGGCCAAAAAACCAGATGTGATTGCAGCCGGAAATATCGGCTGCATGATGCAAATAGGGTCGGCGGCATCCATGCCGATTGTCCACACGGTTGAGTTGCTGGATTGGGTGGCTGGTGGCCCCAAGCCCCCGGCGCTGACCGGCGCAATTTCGCGCATATCGGAAGTTCCGCGATTGCGTTAACAAATTTGCCCTAATTTCGCCGCAAGTCGTCTGTAATCCACTCTCAAATGTAAACATGAGGTGATGCGTTGCGGCGTTGGGTGGCTCTTTCATTGATGGCAATGACCATTGCGACAACGGCAATTGCGCAGGATGCGAATTTGCGGCGTCTTGATTCCGGTGTGGATGCCCGCGCTTGGGAGGCTGTTGGTCGGCTTGATATTGCCGGTACTGGTTTTTGTACCGGGGCGCTGATTGCGCCGCGTCTGGTGCTGACCGCGGCGCATTGTCTTTTTGATAGCGAAACAAGACAACAGATCGACCATGGCGAGGTGCAGTTCCTTGCCGGGTGGCGTAACGGTCGCGCCGGGGCATACCGCGATATCCGCCGTGCTGTGGTACATCCGGATTATGTGTTTGACGGTGAGGTTTCCTCGGAACGGGTACGCAATGATCTGGCCCTGCTTGAACTTCAACGCCCCATAAACAACACCACCATAACACCTTTTGGCACGGCCGCGCGTCCACGCCCCGGCGATTCAGTTGGTGTGGTAAGCTATGCGCGTGACCGTGCAGAAGCGCCTTCGCTGCAGGAAGTCTGCAAGGTCCTGGCCAAGCAAGAAGGCATGTTGGTGACGTCGTGTTCCGTCAATTTCGGATCCAGTGGCGCGCCGATATTTTCGTTTCAGGATGGTGAAGCTCATATCGTATCGGTGGTTTCTGCCAAGGCGGTTGTAGATGGTGAGGACGTATCACTTGGTACTGATCTCGGTGCGCCGCTGGCTTTGCTGCAAGCAGAGTTGGTCGCTGGAAAAGGCGTGTTTCAAGAGGCGGGACCAAGGAGTAAGCGTGTGATCGTCGGTCAGAACAGCCGCGAAACCGGGGCAAAATTTGTGAAACCATGAGCAAGTTTGGACGCCTAATCGCCGCTGCACTTGGCTTGATACTTCTCAGCGCCCCTGTGTTGGCGCAATCTACTAAGCTGCGTAAGCTCGATACCGAGAATGACGCGCTGGCATGGCAAGCGGTGGGTCGGCTGGATGTTCACAAGGGCGGATATTGCACCGGGACATTGATCGCACCTGATTTGGTGCTGACCGCGGCGCATTGTGTGTATCGCATATCGGATGGCGCGTTGGTTAAGCCAGAAGATCTGACCTTTCAGGCAGGGTTGACCCATGGGCAAGTCGCCGCGCGGCGGGGTGTTGCTCAGGTCGAGGCGCACGATGGCTATGATCCAAACACCAGTCATAACCTACAAAATATTCGCCATGATATTGCGCTGGTTCGCTTGGCCGCGCCGATCCCAACCCATGAACTTGACCCATTTGCGGTGTTTTCCGGATCGCTACCGCAAGGAACGGTCAGTGTTGTTTCCTATGGCAAAGGCCGTTCTGACGCGTTGTCTCGGCAAAATAGATGTCAAGTTTTGGGCCGCCAACATGGCTTGATTGCAATGGATTGTGACGTGACCTTCGGATCCAGTGGTGCACCGGTGTTTACGCATTTAAACGGGCGCGGCCAGATTGCATCGGTGATTTCTGGCGGTGGCACCTATGGCGAGACCGAAGTGGCGCTTGGCATGGCATTGCCCAAACTGGTGTCCGACCTCAAGCGGCAGATGCGGGCCAACAAGCCTGCCCCACGCGCACAAGTGCGGCGGTTGGGCATTGGCGGTAATAAATCCACATCTGGCGCGAAATTTGTTACCGTAGATGGGTCTTGAAACCTTATAAGATGTTTCCCACATGAGTGATGTCGAGGTGCCTGATGAGGGCCTCGGCGCAGCAAACCGGGTCTGTCCAATGGTGGAAGGCCCAAATGTTAAATCGCTCAAAGATGAGGATGACACTATGCGTAGTTTCGATTTTGCACCACTTTACCGTTCCAGCGTTGGCTTTGACCAAATTGCCAATATGATGGATCGGGTGTTGACCAACGACGGTGCCACACCAAGCTATCCCCCTTACAACATCGAAAAATTAGACGACGATGCATATCGCATCTCGATCGCTGTGGCTGGATTTTCGGACGCCGACCTGTCCGTTGAAGTCCGGGAAAAGGCGCTGATCGTTTCGGGCCGCAAAGCGGATGATACCGAAGATCGCAAATACTTGCACCGCGGTATCGCAACACGCGCGTTTGAGCGTCGGTTCCAACTGGCGGATCATGTGCATGTGACAAGCGCAGCACACGCGGACGGCATGTTGCACATTGAATTGGAGCGTCAGGTGCCAGAGGCATTGAAACCGCGCCAAATTCAGATCGCATCGGACACCAAGGCGATCGAAAAAGACGTGGTTGACGCGAAATCCGTTAACTAAGGTCTGATCCTTCCCCGTCAGACTGATAAGGCCCGGAGCATTGCTTCGGGCCTTATGTGTTGCGTTGCCCTAGACCCCGGCAACAGACCCGGTAGAAGGGGCAAGACCCTGCCAAAGGCACGCGCAATGACCCCTGTTACCCTCAAATCGCTGAATGACATCGCCGACTTGGGTGCTGACACGATTATTGATGTCCGGGCGCCTTCTGAATTTGCCGAGGACCACATCCCCGGTGCGATTAATCTACCTGTTTTAGATGATGATGAACGCGCCGAGGTCGGCACCACCTATAGCCAAGTATCGCCGTTTTCTGCACGCAAGATCGGCGGTGCCTTGGTTGCGCAAAATACGGCGGCGCATCTGCAAGGCCCCTTGGCCGACAAACAAGGTGATTGGCAGCCGTTGGTATATTGTTGGCGTGGTGGTCAGCGTTCTAATGCTTTTGCGACCATTTTGGATCAGGTGGGATGGCGCGTTTCACTGCTTCAAGGGGGGTACAGGAGTTATCGGCGGCTGGTCAGTGCGATGCTTTACGATACGCCCTTGGCACATCGGATCACTCTGATTGAAGGTGGAACAGGATCGGCCAAGACACGGTTGTTGACCCATCTTAGGCAAGCTGGGGCGCAGGTCATTGATTTGGAAGGTCTCGCGCAACATCGCGGGTCGTTGTTTGGTGCTGTTGCTGGCGGGCAGCCCTCGCAGAAGATGTTCGAATCGCGGCTAGCGGCGGCCCTAAATGCGCTTGATCCCACGCGCATGACATGGGTTGAGGCCGAAAGCAGCAAAGTCGGCGCGCGGGTGATCCCGCCAGCGCTTTGGACACTCATGTGTGGCGCCCCTGGGGTTGAGATACGAGCGCCTTTGGCGGCACGGGTTGCATTTCTTTGTCGCGCTTATGCCGATTTAACTGGCGATCAAAGCAAATTGCGTGACCAGATTGATCGCCTGCGCCCGTACCATGCGGCGGATACGATTGCAGAATGGCAGGCGTTTTCCGACGCTGGGCATTGGCCGCAGTTAGCGCAAGATCTGATCGCCAATCATTATGACCCGCGCTATGTCAAATCCGCAGCGCGTTTGGCGCGTGACACGCAACCCGTTGATGTCGCTGATCTGGATGAAGAAACACTTGCGACAACCGCAAGACGTTTGGTGGCAGAGTTCAGATAAGCCTGATGGCCCCGCCACCTGCGCTTAACTGGCCGATGATATGCCCCTCACATCCGGCATCGCGCAATGCCTCGACGGCATGCTCCGCTGCATCTTTGGGCATTGTGGCCAACAACCCACCCGCGGTTTGTGGATCAAACAACAATACATCATCAACACCATCAACAAAGGTGCCGGCCCGGTTTGATGGCATCAATGTCGATGCTACGCCTTGATCTGACAAAGCCCGCGCACCTGAATAAGTTGGGATTTCTTCTTGCCAAAGCTCGGCATCAAGACCTGAGGCCAAACAGATCGCTTGCACATGCCCGGCAAGGCCAAAGCCAGTCACATCGGTCATCGCATGGGCCGCGCTCAATATGCCAGCCTCCTTATGTTGCGGGCGCTGCATCAACTGCAATGCACTCGCCACGACACGCCCATCCGCGCGCCCTTGCATATGGGCCGCCATGATGACCCCGGAACCGATGGGCCGGGTCAGGATCAACATATCCTCTGCCTGCGCCCCTGCAACGGTAATCGGCATGGAAGGCCGAGTGCCTGTGACCGTAAATCCAATGGTCATTTCTGCGCCCATCGTCGTATGCCCCCCCACCAATTGCGCCCCGGCGGTGTGGAATACATCAGCAGCGGTCAGGGTGATTTCGCGCAAAGTGCGCTCCTGTAGTGTGGCAGACATGCGCGGTAAAATGATGCTGGACAAGGCCGCTTGCGGCTGTGCGCCCATCGCCCAGATGTCGCCAAGCGCATGTACCGCCGCGATGCGGGTCATCTGGACCGGATCCTCCACCAAGCTGCGCAGATGATCGGTACTCAGCACCTGAAACCCACCGCCCGGTTGCCGCAAAATGGCAGCATCATCGCCGGCACCTGTGATCACATCGCCTGCCATCTGGGGCAAATCCTCTAGCGCAATCGCCAGCACGCTGCTGCCAACCTTTGCCCCGCAGCCACCGCACATCGGTTTTTCCGCCAGAATGTCCTGCACGCCATTGGCTACCACACCAGAAAGCGCGGGTACCTTCATCAGCGGCAGATCACTCAGGCGGTCCATGAAAGCCCGATCAATCCGGTCTTTCCAACGCCACAGCATCGGTCCTGCTAATGTCAGTCCATACTTTTCAGCCATCGCTGATTTATCGCCGAGCGAAATGAGTTTGAGATAGTTTTTCTGCGGTTTGAACGCGCGTTTGCGGCCATCGGTTAACGCCGCACGCAGATTATCATGCAAAATCGGAGCGGCACGCACTGCAAAGACGCCCGCCTTGGGGCGGGGCGCAAACGGCATGTAAGCGCAGTCACCGACAGCGAATAGCGTATCATCCCCGACAACGTTCAGATCAGGACCAACTTCGATAAATCCGTCACTTTGCGGCAGGTCGGTCTGCTTGATCCATTCATGGGCAAAAGCGCCTGCCGCGCCGACACAAAACTGCGCGGGAACCGGGTCTTGGTCTCGCAGCAAAACCTGTTCGGCTTCGATACGCTCAATGTGGGCGTTTATCCGCAAACCGACACCCATGTCCGCCATCGCAGACAGCAGCTTTGACCGCGCGCGCGCACCGATACCTGATATCTGAGGCCCTGCTTCTACGACAGTGATTTGTGGTGCGACTCCGGCTTGGCGCAGGGCATAAGCCATCGCTAATGACAGCTCGCAGCCGGCAACCCCACCGCCGATCACAGCGACTTTTGGCAGCACATTTCCAAGGGTTGCATCGTCCAGAAACTTGCGCCATCGGGCGGCATAAACATCAAGTGGCTTGGCTCCGACCGCGTGTTCCGCGAATCCCGGCAGGTCCATCCGCGCTGTGATCCCGATGTCGATTGAAGCCACGTCATAGGCAACTGGTCCTCGCCCCTCCACCATAATTTCACAGGCCTTGCGGTCGATCCCCGTGGCCTTGCTTAATATCAACCGCGCGCCCGCATGCCGACACAGCCGTACCAGATCAATTTCCAGATCATCACGTCCATAATGTCCCGCCACATGCCCCGGCAGCATGCCCGTATAGGGTGCTGTTGGACCGGGGTTGATCACGGTCAACCGCGCACCCGGCAACGGGTCCATTCCCCACGCTTTGAGAACCAGCGCATGCGCATGCCCACCGCCAACCAGCACCAGATCGCGTGTCAGTGGAACATCATTGAGCATCGCGCAGTTTTTCCTTTTGGTCTTAAATATCTGGGGACGTTTGAGGGGGCAAAGCTCCCTTATTCCCAAAATAGGATCACATGCGGCGCAGCCGCACCTTTACGTAACAGGCGATCAAGGCACCCGCTAATAAAAAACCTGCGATTTGAGACTGAGCTCAAACCGCAGGATTCCGTATCGACGAAGAAGATATCAGTTTTGCGACAGGCTTGCCGCCAACCGCATCAACTGGATCGCTTCTGCGCGGTAGCCAAACGGATCATCGCCTTTGCTGCGGTTCGCAAGGGCAATGGCATCCGCATATGACCAATCCCCCAAATAGTCACTGCTGCGCAGAAGCTGACCAAAGCCCGCGATGGCAGTGGCAAAGCCTGCCTCAGATTGCGTGGTGTCCGCGCTGATTGGGGTTTCGATCAATTTGCTGGTATCACTGCCCGGTGCCTTGTAGCGCAGGCGTAGAAAGCCAAGCTCATCATTGTTGCTCACTGCTGTTTCAGCAGCGCCATAGCGCAGCGGGTCACTGAGTTGCGCGGGAGACCCGACGGGCGTGACCTCGTACAATGCTGTCACCTGATGACCCGCGCCAATGTCGCCCGCATCCACTTTGTCGTTGTTAAAATCCTCGCGGCGCAAGCTGCGGGTTTCATAGCCAATCAGGCGGTATTCGGCAACTTGCGCGGGGTTAAACTCAACCTGAATCTTGACGTCGTTGGCAATCGGGAACAATGCCCCGCCCAGTTGATCCACCAGTACCTTTTGTGCCTCTGACAGCGTGTCGATATAGGCGGCTTGGCCGTTGCCCTTCTGGGCCAGTGCCTGCATCGTGGCATCATCCAGATTACCCCGCCCAAAGCCCAATACGCTGAGGTAGGTCCCCGTTTCACGCTTGTCGGCGATGTAACCTTTCAGCGCCTCAGGGTCAGAAAGGCCCACATTGAAATCACCATCAGTAGCAAGGATCACCCGGTTCACGTCACCTTCATCAGCCATTGCAGCTGCCGTGGCATAGGCTTGTTGCAAGCCCGCTTGCCCGGCTGTGGAACCACCTGCGCCAAGGTTGTCGAGCGCGGCAAGAATCGTGGCACGTTCACCTGCGGGGGTCGGTGCCAGCACCTGTCCGGCACTGCCAGCGTAGGTCACAATCGCCACTTGGTCTTCGGGGCGGAGTTGGCCGAGCATCAGGCGGAAACTCTGTTTCAGCAGAGGCAGTTTGTCGGGGCTGTTCATCGACCCGGATGTGTCAATCAGAAACACGAGGTTCAGCGGTGGGCGGTCGGCCACATCCGGTATGGCACCTTGGATGCCGATTTGCACAAGCTGAGTATCGACGTTCCAAGGTGTTTGGGTGATCGAAACGGTCGGTTGGAAGGCATTACCTGCGTCTGGTGCAGGGTAATCGTACGGGAAGTAGTTCACCATTTCCTCGATCCGTACCGCATCAGAGGGCGGCAGTTGACCGTTTGTCAGCGAATTGCGGATCACAGCATAAGATGCGGTGTCGACGTCGATAGAGAACGTCGAGACCGGGTCTTCTGCCGCGATGCGCACCGGGTTGCTGTCGGCGTTGGCGAATTCTTCTGTGTTGGGTAAGTCCAACCGTGGCATCGGCTCTGCGGCGATTCCGCCCATGACCATGCCATCCGCAGGTGCTGCCATCTTGGCGCGCGAGGCGGGAGCAGGCAGTGTAGTGACGTTGTCGGAAGCATACTCCGCTTCATTGGCTGGCACGGCTTCGGTCAGCGACTGTTGGGCGCCCCCCGCTGCATCATCAAGATCAGCGGCATCTGCTTGCTGCAGGCTCGGTGCGCGCTGTTCTTCGAGTTGGTCGGCGGTCGTTACGACAATAGGTGTTGGCGTCACATTACGTTCAGTGATCTGGCCGGGGCGCAACAGGTTGTCCCCAATGGGGGTAAAGGCAACGAGGCCCACAGCGATCAAAGCAGTCGATGCGGTCAGGCCCGCGCGGGATGTCAGTGTATTCAACATATTCTTCGCTCCTATCCAAAGGCCCATCATCGGGCTCTGGTAGGTAGGACGCGCGCCATCACGCGATCCTTGGAGGGTTTCGAAATTTTTCTGCGCCAAGGCGATATTTTCCGCCCGGCGCGCGGCATCGGGGCGCGGCGTTGCTGCGTCCATCAGGTTTTTCAGGTCATCGAGGTCGTCGCTCATGGCGTGTCCTCCTTGTGCAGTTGCGCCAGTTGTTTCTTGGCCTGGGATATCCGCCAGCTGATTGTGCCTTCGGATACATTCAAAATCTCGCCCGCCTGGGCGTGCGTCATATCATCCAGCACCAGTGCCAGCGTGTCGCGCAGGTCATCTGGCAGTGTGTTCATGGCTTGCGTCAGCCAATCGGCGGCTTCAGCGGTTTCGGCATCGGCGGCACGGCGGTTTAACTCCCAATCGCCCCAGCCAGTTGCGGCCTTGGCATGGGTGGCGGCGCGGCGGCGGCGGTCGTGGGCCGCGTTGACACAAAGCCGATAGAGCCAGGTGGTGATCGCCGCGTCACCCCGGTAACTGCTCAGTTTCGCAGGCAGGGCGGCACATATATCTTGGGTCAGATCCTCGGCATCAGCTTGCGATCCTGTCAGGCGAAAACACAGACGGAACAAGCGATCATACAGCCGCTCCAATAGGGTGGAGAAGGCGGCAGCATCGCCCCCTGCGGCGGCAAGTGCGAGATTATCATCACTGGTTTTCATCAACATCACGTAAGTTAGACGCGCGGCTGACGTCAATCCTTGGTGCAGTTTCAGAAAAAGATGCAGAAAAGGGGGATTCGAACGAATTATCAACCATCTTGGGCGAATTTGAGGGCGTTGAAAAACGTTTGGAGCCTAAATGCTGAGATTAAGCGCGATCATTTTTCTGATGCTTCTCATCCCGACTCTGTTGGTGGCTGAGGCGGGGTCGCTGTTTGTGGACAGCACGATGGCAGGGACGCGGGGCGGGATTATTCCTGTTAAGGTGACGGTGTATGACAATGCGCGGGCAAGTCTATTTATTGGGCGTGCACAAACAGGATTGTTTGGCGATCCGCCCGCCCATGATCCAGTTTATGATGACGCACCCTATCAAGGTGTCGGGGGGGCGGATGTCATCCATATCCGGCATCTGATTGGTCAGGCGGAGTCGCATCGCGATGGATACGACGCGGTGCAGCACGGCGCGCGGATCAAGCCCGCCAAGCGCCCAACGGAGATGACGTTGGGCGAGATATATC
>JBPOFE010000037.1:0-23148 GCA_051252035.1 Sulfitobacter sp. | reverse complement strand
GAGATGATTGGTCGCGACTGGATCTGGCGCTGGGTCATGCGTGAACCTGCTGGCGAATTCCTGCCCGGTCCGACGGTTGTAGGCGATCGGCTGGCGGCAGACTTTGAACGCGCGGCGGGATCGTTTTTGTTTCGCGACAGCGATTTTGCAACGCTGATCTTTCGGGGGAAACTGTCTCCGACGGGCGGATTACCCGCGCATTTGAGGCCCGAGAACTATCAACATACCAAAGAAAACATAGAGCGCATCCGCATCGTTGAAGGCGATCTTACCGACATACGCAAAGCTGGTATTTCGCACGTTGACGGTTTTTCAGTTTCTGATTTTGGCTCTTACACCGATACGGCTGCCTATGCCGCCTGTTGGCAAGGGATCTTGGATGTCGCTGCACCTAACGCGGCGTTCTGCGAACGGATTTTCATGAACGATCTCGAACTGCCGTTTGAGCGTTTGCGCGAAGACAAGGACCTGTCTGCACGGCTGACACTTGAGGATAAGGCGATCATTTACCGTGTCCGCGCTGGCGTCATATCCGGGCCATGACCACACTGGCCGCTCGAAACCAACTGGCACAAGACTATGTAGCCGCCTTTAATGCGCAACCGACCGGGACGTTCATCAAGAATGTCGCGACAACGCTAACCTTGCACCAGTGGGGTAGTACCCTGCTACCAATGACGATCAATTCAGGCGAGGCGAACCGTACCTTTGTGTGTTGTCCGCGTATTGGATGGATCGATTTTACGCGCGCGGAACTGTCGCATTTTCCGAATAAATATCTTGTGCCGCCATTGCGTGCAGTGATCACTTTTCTAAGCGCGCTAACGGCCATGTCAGACCTCGACCGTATCGTGCACATCAACAATTGGATGATGTCGACCAACTTGCCCAGTGGCATCAAACCGAACCTTTCCGCCACGCAAACAGCGGATCTTGTTGCCCAGTTTCCCACCCATATCCTTGCGATGCGTTCCCTGAACTATCGGCAAAGCAGCGCACTAATGAAAGCGCTCGAAAATGTGGGCTGGTTCTTTTTGCCGACGCGGCAAGTGTTCTTGGTGGACGATGTCAAAGCTGAGAACCTAAGTCGCCGCGATTCCAAAAACGACGCCCGACTTTGGGACCGCAAAACCTTTGCCTACGAAGAGCTAACCGACATGACCGCGTCGGACGCCGCAAGAATCGCCTATCTTTATGATCTGCTTTACTTGCAAAAATACTCCACATTAAATCCGCACTACTCTGCAGAGTTTATCGCGATGAGCCACCGGATCGGATTACTGCGTTACCTGACATTGCGCGACGAAGATGGTGTGATTCAAGCCTTTGGCGGAATGCATCATTTGCGAGATCACGCGACGATGCCCTTGCTGGGATACAACACGGCGATGGACCGCACGGTAGGGCTTTATCGGTTGGCTTGTCACGCAGGCAGCCTTTATGCCGCGCGGCATAACCTGCACCTCAACATGTCATCGGGGGCCACATTGTTTAAAACCACGCGCGGGGCGACGCCCGAAATTGAATACACCGGGTTTTACGTGCGTCACCTACCACTCAAACGACGTTTGCCCTTTGGTGGACTTCGGGCCGTGGCCAAATATATCGGTATCCCACTCCTCAGGAGGTATAATTTATGATTGCCTATCCCGACGCGATCCATAACGCATGGCTTCCTGTCTGCGCACTGAACGAGGTCGGGCGCAAACCGCTGCGCCGCAAGCTGCATGGCAATCCATTGGTCATTTTCAACGGCACGGACGGGCCTGCGGTACTGCGCGACCGCTGCCCGCATCGAAACGTGCCGCTGTCGAACGGGGTGGTTAAGGACGGTTCCATCATCTGCCCCTATCATGGCTGGGCGTTCGACAAGGCGGGCAAATGCACTGACGTGCCGGGGGCGAAACCGGACGCTAAACTCTGTGCCGAGGCGCTGCCGGTCCGGGTCGAAAATGGTCTGGTCTTTACCAACACCGGGAAAAGCCCACGTGATTTTATTCGTTTGCCTGATCCTGTTGGGCATCCGGACTTCGACCACCATGTCTGGCCAACCAAATACCGCGGCAGTTTGATTGACGGGATGGAGAACTTTCTGGACCCGGCCCACCCGCACCTCATGCACAAGCGTATCGTTGGCCGTAATCCACAACGCGTACCCGTCGAAGTGATCCGGCGGCAAATGCCGGATTTTGTCGAATGTGAATACAACGAAGGCGAACGGCGGCGTGGTTGGCTTCCTGCGTTACTCGAAGGTGTAAGGTTGAAGGGCTATGGCCGATTTTATGGTCCGACAACCTGCCAGATTGCATTTATTGGCAGGACCGGCCCAAAGCTTTTTATCACGGTCATTTTCTCGCCTCAGACAGTGGATGACATTCAGACCATCGCGATATTCTCGACACCCAAAGGGCGCCTTCCTGCGTGGTTAAAGGGGCAGGCATTGATCATGTTCCACAGACAGATCATTCAGGAGGATCAGGTAATGATTGCGAGCCAGTTGGATAACCTTCGCGCCTTTGGCGCACCAAAATACAAGCAGGGTCCGCTAGATTTCATCAAACCACCTATGTTGAAGCTGATGAAGGGCGAACAACTGTCACCAAAGGAAGAGCGCTTTACCTGCTGGCTATGAATGCTGTCGGCGCAAATTGGGCATATCACAATTTCCCGTTAATCTGAGTGTTCGCGCTCAAATATAATTAGGTTGCCAACACCACCCTCTTGCAACAAATTACGATGATGCTGGCATACCTTTCTTCATCACTCATAATTACTTTCGCTAGGCTGATCACCGCGGTGCGTGGGATTTGGCAAGGGGTCGAACCCGTCACCACTCAACGGGTTTATTTCGCAAACCACGCCAGCAATGGCGATTTTGTCCTAATATGGACGGTGTTGCCTCGAAAGCTGCGGAGCAGGACACGCCCGGTCGCCGCCGCGGATTATTGGCTATCCTCCAAGCTCAAGAAGTTTATCGGAATATCGGTGTTCAATGCGGTTCTGATTGACCGAAACCCCGAAACGCGGGTCGGTGACCCGGTAGAATTGATGGCGGAAGCACTGCACGCCGGCGACAGTTTGATCCTGTTTCCCGAAGGCACCCGCAACATGACCGAAGCGCCGTTGCTACCATTCAAGACCGGGCTGTTTCACCTTGCCTCGGCTAAGCCCGACGTCGATTTGGTCCCCGTTTGGATCGAGAACCTGAACCGGGTGATGCCCAAGGGCAAACTGATCCCAATCCCGCTGGTCTGTACAATCACCTTCGGCGCACCGATGCGTTTGGAAAAGGATGAAGCCAAAGCAGATTTTCTGAAACGCGCGGAAACCGCGTTGATGGCGGTGTCATCAGCGGCAAAGGAATAGATCATGGCGGACAGCTTTCTCTTTCTTCTGGCCTGCGTTCTGGCTGTATTGATTGCCGCCTCTGCAATCGGGCAATTCCTGAAACTCAAGTCAGGACCGGACGGGCCGAGCCTGACCATTGAAAACCTCAACGCGCGGATCAATGCGTGGTGGGGCATGGTGGCGCTCACGGCACTGGCATTTTTGGCGGGTAAGGTCGGCGTTGTCGTGCTTTTTGCCATCTGCTCCTTCGCGGCGCTGCGTGAATTTCTGACACTGACCAATACCAAAGTCGCGGATCATTGGGCCATTGTTGCCGCAGCGTTTGTTGTTCTGCCGCTGCAATTTGTGGCGGTGGGGATGAATTGGTACGGATTTTATTCGATCTTTATCCCGGTCTATGCGTTTTTGTTGATGCCGATTATTTCCACGTTCAGCGGCGAAACCGACAATTTTCTGGTCCGCGTCGCCGAAGCCCAATGGGCCTTAATGATCAGCGTTTTCTGTGTGTCACATGTACCTGCATTGCTGAGCTTGGATATCCCCGGTTATGAGGGTCGCAACTTATTTCTGATCTTTTTTCTGGTTGTTGTAGTCCAGTCCAGCGATGTCTTCCAATATGTCTGGGGCAAGCTGATCGGCAAACACAAGATTGCACCCAAGGTGTCCCCTTCTAAAACCTGGGAAGGGTTGATCGGCGGGGTTTTGACGGCAAGCGTGCTGGGTGCATCACTGGCTTGGATCACGCCGTTCAGCGTACTTGAAGCTGCGGGCATGTCGATTGTCATCACCGTCATGGGCTTCCTCGGCGGATTGGTGATGTCCGCGATTAAGCGCGATCGTGGCGTCAAGGATTGGGGGCATCTGATTGCCGGACATGGAGGGTTTATCGACAGATTGGATTCAGTGATTTTCTCAGCGCCGATCTTTTTTCACATTGTGCGGTTTTATTGGGATGTCCATTGAACAGGCTTGCAGGCATCCTCCTCAAAAGCACATATGTACATGTGGCATTTGCGTTTGCTGCGATGGGGGGCTGGGCGATCTTTGCAAATTCTGAACACCCAATGCCCAAGCCCATCGTGGCAGGGTTGGTACAAGGCAGTATTTCTGCGGTCCTCACCTTGTTTCTGAAACGATCCGTTGACTGGATGCGTCCAAAATTTCGGCGTTTGGCTGGATATGTTCTGCCCGCGTTAATCGCATCTCTTGCCTCTACCGTGCTGCTGATCATGGCGCATACTTTGGCAGCAACGCCCGAAATCACAACAACAATTGTGGTGCCGTTGACGGTGTCGGCACTCTATATATTCAGCTATAATTTCATGCGACAACTCGGCACGAGGCAGAACATATGACTGACCTAAAAAACCGACGCCCGCTTGGCAGCCGCGATACCAAATGGGCCAGCCGGATTGCTGGTACCATCGCCGCGCGCAACATCACGCCCAACCAGATTTCCCAAGCCAGTATCGGTGCCGCACTAATCGCAGGCGGTGCGTTTTGGGCAACTTCGCTGACCTCTGAGATTCTCTCAACCGGGAGTCTGTTGGTTCTGGCTGTGCTGGGTTGCCAGCTGCGTCTGCTGTGCAATTTATTCGACGGTATGGTGGCGATTGAAGCGGGGAAAAGTGCTGCTGACGGGCCATTCTGGAACGAATTTCCTGACCGGGTCTCCGATATCGTGATCTTTACTGGTGTGGGTTTTGGCATTGGGGCCCCGGCTTTGGGGTTTGCCGCTGCAGCACTCGCGGTTCTGACCGCCTATACCCGTGAACTAGGCGCAAGCATCGGCATGCCCCCCGATTTCAGCGGTCCCATGGCCAAACAACATCGAATGGCCTTGATTTGTGGTGCGGCGTTGCTTGCGATTTTTGAGACCTATTGGGTGGCACAAGGCACCCTACTCAGCATCGCGCTTTGGATTGTTGTGATCGGCGCAATTGTAACGACCGCACGGCGTGCAATCCGCATGCGCAATCTGCTAATTCAGCAATGAGCCTCATGCGATTGGTTTTGGTAACTCTTGTTTTTGCTGTCTCATCAGCCTCAGCCCAGCCAATACCGCCAGCCATAAATGACAGCGCATACTTCCCCGTGAGTTTGCAAGAGGCAGAGCTAGGGCAGTTGCTGTTTTATGACCCGATCCTTTCGGGCAATCGTGAAACTGCTTGTGCTACGTGCCACCATCCAGAGCTTGGCACATCCGACGGCGTGTCATTGTCTTTCGGGGATGGCGGTTTGGGTATGGGGTCAGATCGCCGCGCCGACCCTGGCAATATGCCAGAAGAACGGATCCCCCGAAACTCCCCTGCCCTTTTTAACCTTGGTGCAAAAGAATTCACCTCGCTTTTCCACGATGGCCGATTGGAGGCTGACCCGACACGACCAAGCGGCATTCGGACGCCGATGGACGCGGATATGGTGCAGGGATTTGCCTCGGTCTTGTCTGCACAAACGATGTTCCCTGTGCTCAGCCGTGATGAAATGGCCGGATCACAACGCGAGAATGATGTTGCACGCCTTGTGCGTCAGGGCATCATCACGGGCGATGGCGGCGCATGGGATGTGCTGGCCCGGCGCGTTGCCGGGGTTACGGATTATGCCAATCAGTTCGTGGCAATCTACCCACATGTTGAGACAGCTGACGATATTGCATTTACCGATATCTCCAACGCGATTGCAGCGTTTGTCGCTTACGAATGGCGCTCTGATACCGCGCCGTTTGATGCTGTGTTAATGGGCACTCTTGATCTGGAAGGTGCGGCGCAGACTGGGCTGGAGATATTTTATGGCAAAGGGCGTTGTGCCGATTGCCACACCGGACCATTCCTCACCGACCACAAATTTCATGCGATGGCGGCCCCACAGATCGGGCCCGGTAAATCCGCGACGTTTGAAGATCACCACCGCGATGATGGTCGTTTTCGGGTGACGGGGCGCGAGGCAGATCGCTATGCATTCCGCACGCCTTCTTTACGCAACGTGGCGCTAACCGCACCATATGGCCACGCGGGATCACATAAAGACCTGTTTCAATTTATAGCGGATCACGCCGACCCGGCCCAAGGTTTGATGAATTACGATCGGACACAGGCGGTTCTGCCGGACTTCGCAGATGATGATTTCACTGTTCTGGATGACCCTTTCCAGATCAAAGACATCGCCGCAGCGGTCACATCCGAACCCGTAAGCCTAACCGATACCGATGTCGCCGCTATCGTGGCATTTCTAAACACAATGACAGACCCGGTGAGTGTAGAGGGACGTTTGGGCATACCGGATACCGTGCCAAGCGGCCTGCCCGTTTCTACCGTCGACTAAGGTTTGATCAGCATGATGCGATCGCCCGCCGCACCTTGAACCGATGATGTTGTACCATCGGGCCAAACAACACTCACCTCAGTATCTGCTGCATCCCCCAACCCGAAATGATGCGGCAACATTTGCCCTCCCGCATGGCCACCGCCAATTACATGCTGCAAGGTTTGCCTTGTTGCCCCGGATGTCACCGTGATAACCGCACCAATCGCATCACGATTTCCGCCCGCCTGCTGCAATGCCACGGTGATCCAATTGCCCGACTGTTCGGTGATATTGCGATACAATTCCAATGGTGCGCGGCGGTTTGACACGATCAGGTCCAACCTTCCATCAAGGTCAAAATCAACCAAAGCCGCACCACGCGAACGCTCGGTCGTCGCAATGCCTGCAACATCCGCGACCTCATAAAAAGTCCCATCAGCGCGCTGCATCAATAGGTTGTTTGGGTCGCGCGTGGCCATTCCCGGCATCTGATCGACGTTACCTTTGGCAATGAACAAATCCGCGCGGCTATCGTTATCAACATCGCCAAATTCCGCATGCCACCCCGTTGAAGGGCGCCCGTCATCGCCGATATGCGGCCGTTGCGCGTAAGTGCCAATGGCGTAATCCGCCGCGGCATAGCCACCACCGGGTATGGCGAATTGCAACAATTGATCGCCCATCGACGTGAGCATGACCTCATCAAATCCATCTGCGTTCAAATCACGGCTCGCAATACCCATGCCCCAAAGAGCGACATTGTCCCAACCGTCCGCGGGCCCCAGAAACCGACGTTCCGCAATATCCCACATCTGTTCGTGGCCATCCTTGATATAATAGTGGCGGTCATTGGACAGCCTTAAGGTTGGCCTGCCGCGTGCATCGTTCGCGGCCAGAATAGATAGTGGGCAATACCCCGGTTCAAGAACGTGCGCTGCATACCCTTGGTCTGTGGGCCGCAGGATACTGTTGTCGTCACAGGCTTCAAACGGACCATCGGGATCGTCACGGTCCACGTAGTTGCCAATTGCGAAAGTGGGCCGTTCATCCCCTTCCTCCCACCACGCAGTGAAAGCAGTGCTCCAATCATTGTCCTGTGGGATGCCCATCTCAGCGGTTACATCCGTGAAATGACAATCCCTACCCCCCTTGAGCACGCGATTTTCACCAACCCGCAGGGCGAACAAATCCAATATCCCATCGGCATCCATGTCTATCGGATACGCCCCTGTCACTCCTGTCAGTTCGGGTATTTCAACGGCTGAAAAGACAAAACCGCCATCGTTGCGGATCATCATCGCAGTGTTTTCGCCACCCGCAGCAAAGATATCCGGCAAGGCGTCACCGTTACAGTCAAAGACCGCAAGGCCGCCACCGACGAAATGCTCCCAGCCGCCGCCATAGACATGGGTGGGCAGGTTTGCCGAGCGGTCCTCAAACACCGGGTTGGCAAGGCCCGGCTGTGCCACAACGCACGCAATCAGGGCCGCGTATCTCACAGGTTCTGAACCTCTAGCCCGCCAACCATCGTGTCCGTCAACGCCGCAAGTGCCGGTGCTGTCGCACCGCGCGCCCAGACAAGATCATCCCAAGGATGGATCGCAATTTTACACGGTTGGCGGCGATCTGATATTGTCAGTTTTTGCATCTCAGCCAGAACCTCATCCGCATAAAGATAATCATATTGCATCCGCTCCCCCGAAAGAATGATCAACGGCGGGTCAAAAAGCTGCACCACATTCGATAGGCCCACGGAAAGGTAGCGCCCTGCCCGGCGAAAAATGGTCTCAGCCGCAGAATGCCCCGCCTTGGCTTTCTTAAACAACAGATCCAGCAGTTCCTCAGGATTTTTGGGATCAGAAATATCTTGATCCAATGCCGTCGCCGCCTCGCGAGTTAGCGCGTAGTCGCCAAGATATGCCTCAAGGCAACCGCGTTGACCGCAACGACATAACGCCCCATCAAGTTGGACTTTGGTATGACCCAGCTCAAGCCCCATCCCATGGGTGCCACGATACAGACTATTGTTCACGACAAGGCCCATGCCCACGCCATCTTCGATCGTAACCACAGCGAAATCAGTCATGTCGCGGCCAATGCCGAACCACAGTTCGGCAAGAGTGAGCATGTTGGTGTCGTTATCAAGATACGTCGGCACGTTGAACCTTTCTGAAAAGATAGCGCCCAGGTCAACGTTTGTGTCGTGAAACAACGAACACCATGTGATTGTACCGTGTGCGTGATCGACGATTCCCGGCAAGCCAATGCCAATCGCCTCAATATCATCTTCCGACTTTTGCCCATTTTTGATCAGCAATTTTACCAGCGTGGCGACCTCCTCCAACAACTCGGTCGGCGTGCGACGTCGATCTGGAGTCTGCACTACCGCCGTCGCGACGATGTTACCGGCAAAATCGGAAAGAACCGCAGTGTGCCGTTTCAAAGTCAGTTTAACCCCAACAACAAATGCCGCATCTGCCACAACCTCGAGAGCGACGGGTGGACGCCCCCGACCCATTTCACGGGCTGGTTCATCCACTTCGCGCAAAAAGCCTTCGGCGATAAGATCAGCTGTCAGCGTCGTGGCACTACCTGCGCTGATGTCCAAGGCGCGGGTGATGTCGGCACGCGCCGCACGACCACTGGCACGCACATGTTGAAATACCTGCTGCCGCAATGGCGCAGTATTTGACTTACCCCGATGCAGAAGTGGACCACAACCCAATGAAATATCAGTATCTTTTATATAATTTAGCATCTAAATAAAAAATCCCTTCGCACAGCGCGATTAGCCAAGTTTATGTCAATATATGCTGATAACGGATGCTTTTGGCAAATATATTTGTGCATTCGGGTAATTTTTATTTTGCATATTAAAATTAATCAGTGCAATCTATCCTGCGAGTCGTCTGACTCGTCTCCTGAACATAATGGGAGAATCAAATTGGGAGGAATAGAATGAAAAAGTTTATCTTGGCGGCTGCTGTCGCTACGGCTGGATTTGGATCCACTGCCTTTGCTGACGGTCATGGTGTCACTGTTGGTGTAAGTTGGTCCAATTTTCAGGAAGAACGCTGGAAAACTGACGAAGCGGCGATCAAAGCAGCGCTTGAAGCGGCTGGTGCCACATATGTGTCGGCTGATGCGCAATCATCGTCTGCAAAGCAGCTATCCGACGTTGAAAGCCTGATTGCCCAAGGTGTTGATGCATTGATCATCTTGGCGCAAGACGCTGCAGCCATTGGTCCCGCCGTTGACGCCGCAGACGCCGAAGGCATTCCTGTTGTGGCCTATGACCGTCTGATCGAAGACAGCCGTGCGTTTTACCTGACCTTTGACAACGTCGAAGTGGGTCGCATGCAGGCGCGTGCCGTTTTTGCAGTACAGCCAACAGGCAATTATGTGATGATCAAAGGTTCGCCAACTGATCCGAACGCGGACTTCCTGCGCGGTGGTCAGCAAGAGGTGCTTCAGGCCGCAATCGACAGCGGTGACATCACAATCGTTGACGAAGCCTATACCGATGGCTGGTTGCCTGCGAACGCCCAACGCAACATGGAACAGATCCTGACCGCGAATGACAACAAGGTCGATGCGGTTGTGGCGTCTAACGATGGCACCGCAGGTGGTGCGGTTGCAGCACTTACAGCACAAGGCATGGAAGGTATACCGGTCTCCGGTCAGGACGGCGATCACGCTGCTTTGAACCGCGTTGCCCTTGGCACACAAACTGTGTCCGTCTGGAAAGACGCACGTGAACTGGGCAAGGCCGCAGGCGAGATTGCCGCAGCATTGGCTGGTGATGAAGCAGCCATGGTGGATGGGTCGTCGAAATGGACATCCCCAGCAGGCACAGAAATGAATTCAATGTTTCTGGCACCCGTGCCGATCACAAAAGACAATTTGACTGTTGTGACTGACGCGGGCTGGATCACGGTTGAGGCACTGTGCCAAGGCGTGACCGACGGTCCTGCACCTTGTAACTAAATGACTGGCCGGCATGTCCGGCCTATCAATCGGGTCTCGCCATGGGCGGGACCCACCCAATTCAAAAATTCTCATATAATCGGATTTGTCAGGCCATTCAGGCACGGCGAACACCCACGAATTTCTCATGGAGGCAGGCTATGTCTGACCAAAATGCCACCCGAACCCAGCCAAAGCGCTCGTTCTTGCAATCACTAGAGGTCGACCTTCGCCTATTGGGCATGATCGGGGCCTTCTTGACGGTTTGCATCGTCTTTAACCTGCTTACCGACGGGCGGTTCTTGACGCCGCGCAATGTTTTCAACCTCACCATTCAAACGGTTTCGGTGGCAATCATGGCCACAGGCATGGTTTTTGTGATCGTGACCCGCCATATTGATTTGTCGGTTGGCGCACTCTTGGCCACTTGTACCGCCGTGATGGGCATGACCCAGACTCAATGGCTGCCACAGATCATGGGGCTTGAGTTGGGACATCCGCTGATCCCTTGGATCACGATTGCCATCGGCCTACTGACGGGTGCCATCATTGGCGGCGCCCAGGGTTGGCTGGTTGGTTATCAGGCAATCCCCGCGTTCATCGTGACCCTTGGCGGACTGCTGATCTGGCGCAACGTCGGCTGGTATCTGACTGACGGGGCCACAATTGGCCCGCTGGACCAGACGTTCATCCTGTTTGGTGGCATCGGTGGTACATTGGGAGCATTCTGGAGCTGGGTTGTTGGTCTGGCTGCGACCGCCGCATCACTCTTTGCCATCTGGTCGGCCCGCCGCGCCAAGATCGGGCATGATTTCCCGGTGAAACCGATGTGGGCCGAAGCGCTGGTCATGGCCGTGATCGCATTTGTGATCCTCGGGTTTGTTGGTATTCTGAATGCCTATACGGTGCCTGAGCGTGTGATTGCCCGTGACCCAAGCCTGTTTGGCTGCGAGGTCGCTGATGGCTGTGTTGCCGCATATGGCCTGCCCTATTCCGTGCTGGTCCTTATTGTTGTGGCCATCGTGATGACGGTCATCGCGCTGCGCACACGACTGGGGCGCTATATCTTTGCGACGGGCGGCAACCCCGACGCGGCGGAGCTTTCCGGCATCAACACGCGCCTGTTGACGGTCAAGATTTTCGCGATGGTTGGCGTGTTGTCAGCGCTTGCGGGTGTCGTGGCTTCGGCGCGTTTGGGATATCACACCAATGACATCGGCACGCTTGATGAACTCAGGGTTATTGCCGCCGCCGTGATTGGTGGGACTGCACTATCGGGTGGCATCGGCACCATCTATGGCGCGATCATCGGCGCGTTGATCATGCAGTCGCTGCAATCCGGCATGGCGATGGTTGGCGTCGACGCGCCCTATCAGAACATCGTTGTCGGTGCCGTGCTGGTTCTCGCCGTCTGGATCGACATTCAATATCGCAAGCGTACGGGAGCAAAATAATGAGCACTCCTCTAGTCGAAATGAAAAACGTCTCAATCGCATTCGGCGGCGTTCGTGCCGTTGATAATGTCAGTATTGAACTGCACGCCGGGGAAGTTGTGGGCCTGTTGGGCCACAACGGTGCCGGTAAATCGACCCTGATCAAGATGCTGTCAGGTGCTTACAAGATGGACTCTGGCGAGATTTGGATCGAAGGCAAACGCGCCACGATCAATTCGCCGCGCGACAGCCGCGATTACAACATTGAGACCATTTATCAGACACTCGCGCTGGCTGATAATCTTGATGCGGCGTCCAATCTGTTTCTGGGCCGCGAATTGACCACGCCGTTTGGGTTTGTCGATGATGACCGAATGGAGGCCGAAACCCGCAAAATCATGGCGCGGTTGAATCCGAATTTCAAAAAACTGAAAGAACCGGTTTCGGCGCTTTCTGGCGGGCAACGGCAGTCGGTCGCCATTGCGCGTGCAGTATATTTCAACGCCAAAATCCTGATCATGGACGAACCCACAGCAGCACTTGGTGTGCATGAGACAGCGATGGTCGCGGAACTGATTGGTGAGTTGAAAAAGCAGGGTTTGGGTATTTTCCTGATCAGCCACGACACCCGCGAAATGATGGAGCTTTGTGACCGCGTATCGGTAATGAAAAACGGTGAACTGGTCGGCACCGAGCGGGTCGAGGACGTCACCGAAGACGATATCCTGTCAATGATCATTCTAGGAAAGAACCCAAAGGCCGCAGCATGACCTATATCGGCCTTGACCTTGGAACGTCGTCGATCAAAGCGATTTTGATCGACGACAATCAACAGGTTTTGGCAGAACATGCTGTCCCCCTGACGGTGTCGCGACCACATGGCGGTTGGTCCGAGCAAGACCCAAGTCAGTGGTTTGAAGCAACCCAAACCGCGGTCACGGCGCTTGCGTTGAAGGCCGATCTGTCTGGAGTGCGCGGGCTGGGTATGTCCGGCCATATGCACGGTGCGACCTTGCTCGACAGCGCTGACAATGTGTTGCGGCCCTGTATCTTGTGGAACGACACAAGGTCCGCAGTTGAGGCAGCGGCGCTTGATGCCGATCCGCGTTTTCGCGCGATCACTGGCAACATCGTCTTCCCCGGCTTTACCGCACCCAAGGTGGCATGGGTCAAGAATAATGAGCCTGAAATTTTTGCGCAGATTGCCAAGGTTTTACTGCCCAAAGACTATCTACGGCTTTTGCTGACTGGCCAGCATGTGGCCGAGATGTCAGATGCAGCCGGGACCAGCTGGCTGGATGTGAGCAACCGCGACTGGTCCGATGATTTGTTGGCCGCAACCGGGTTGAACCGTGATCAGATGCCGCGACTAATCGAAGGGTCAGAAGCGTCTGGTATTTTACGCGATGCGCTTGCCGACGCTTGGGGTCTGCCCCGTGGAGTTATTGTGGCAGGGGGTGGTGGTGACAACGCCGCAAGTGCCATCGGCGCGGGTGTTGTCGAAAAAGGCGATGCTTTTCTCTCGCTCGGCACATCAGGCGTGTTGTTTGCGGCGTCCGATGCCTATCAACCGGACCTGGCCACCGCCGTTCATACGTTTTGCCATGCGCTTCCCGACACATGGCATCAGATGGGCGTGATCCTTGCCGCCACAGATGCGCTGCAATGGTTATCGAAACTGACCGGACAAACCGCCTCAGAATTGACCACTGATCTTGGCCCTGTGCGGGCACCTTCCCGCACGCTGTTCCTGCCCTATCTTGGCGGTGAACGTACGCCACATAACGATGCCTCGATACGTGGGCAATTTCTACACCTCGATCACAGCACCGATGCCAAACAGGCGACCCGCGCCGTACTCGAAGGCGTTGCGTTCGCCTTTGCCGATTGTCAGGATGCGCTGCGGTCAACCGGCACCACAATTGAGAGCGCTCTGGCGATGGGTGGCGGTGCAAAATCCGACTATTGGTTAGAAATCATCGCAACCACCCTTGGCATTCCTTTGATGGTGCCACAAAGCGGTGATTTTGGCGCGGCTTTGGGTGCCGCACGCCTTGGTATGATGGCGGCAACAGGTGCGGGGGTTGAGATTGCAACCATGCCACCGATTGCCAAAACCATCGCCCCTGACCCCAAACTCCAACCGACATTTGCAGATGCACATGACCGCTACAGTGCGGCTTACCGCGTCCTAAAGGAGCTCTGACATGACAGACTTTTTCCAAGATATCCCCAAGATTGCATACGAGGGTCCAGACAGCGACAATGATTTCGCGTTCCGCCATTACAACCCCGATGAAATGGTGATGGGCAAATCGCTGAAAGACCATTTGCGTTTTGCTGCCGCCTATTGGCATTCCTTTGCATGGCCCGGCGGTGATCCATTTGGCGGCCAGACTTTTGAACGTCCGTGGTTTGGCGACACGATGGATCACGCCAGACTCAAGGCCGATGTCGCCTTTGAAATGTTTCAAATCCTTGGCGTGCCGTACTTCTGTTTTCACGATGCAGATGTTCGGCCCGAAGGTACGGATTTTGCCGAAAACACCCGCAACCTAGAGGCCATCGTTGATGTCTTTGGCGAAAAGATGGATGCGACGGGTATGAAACTGCTTTGGGGGACGGCAAATCTGTTTTCCCACCGACGTTTTATGGCGGGTGCCGCAACGAACCCAGACCCGGATGTCTTTGCCTTTTCTGCCGCGACGATCAAAACCTGTATGGATGCGACGATCAAGCTGGGCGGTGAAAACTATGTGCTGTGGGGGGGGCGCGAAGGTTATGAGACTCTGCTAAACACCGACATGGGCCGCGAACGCCAACAGGCCGGACGGATGTTGCAAATGGTGGTCGATTACAAGCACAAGATGGGATTCAAAGGCGCAATCCTGATCGAACCAAAGCCGCAGGAGCCAACCAAGCATCAGTACGACTATGACGTTGCAACTGTCTATGGCTTCCTCAAGGATTTTGGCTTGGAAGGCGAAGTACAGGTCAACATCGAACAGGGGCATGCAATCTTGGCGGGCCACACGTTTGAACATGAATTGGCGCTGGCGCGGGAATTGGGTATTTTTGGCTCCATCGATATGAACCGTAATGATTACCAATCGGGATGGGATACCGATCAATTCCCCAACAACGTGCCGGAAATGACGTTGGCGTTTTACGAGGTCCTGCGTGCGGGTGGTTTCAAAACCGGTGGTACTAACTTTGACGCAAAGCTGCGTCGTCAATCACTTGACCCCGAAGACCTCATCCTCGCGCATGTCGGCGGAATGGATGCCTGCGCAGCGGGCCTCAAGGCCGCCGCTGCAATGTTAGAGGATGGCAAGCTCGAAGCGGCGCGCGATGCGCGCTATGCTGGATGGTCGTCAGACGCTGGTACGGCCCTGATGGCAAGTGATCTTGATGCAATCCATGACCGTGTGCTTGCAGAAGGCATCAATCCAAAGCCACAGTCAGGACGCCAGGAACGCCTTGAAAACTTGGTAAACCGCTATCTTTAAAACGCAGGGCGAGAAACTGAGCGGCGCAACACGGTCGCCGCTCAAGAATCAAACGAAACTCAACAGCAGTTCCCGCGTATTCTCCGCCGTCATCTCAACCGGATTGCCCCCGGTGCTTGGGTCGATAAGCGCGCCTTGAACAATCCGGTCAATGTCGGGGTCGGCAATCCCAAGCTCAGTTAGCGTTTTGGGAATGCCAAGCGCAGCGTTTAAGTCATCCACATAAGCGCAAAAGCCATCAAATCCGCCTGCAATCCCTAGATAATTCGCAGCGTCACCTATGACACCCCTGATCGCGGTCTTATTGAATTGCAGCACAGCAGGCATACAAACCGCATTCGTTGTGCCGTGGTGCGTATGATACATCGCCCCAATCGGATGTGACAAAGCATGGATCGCGCCAAGGCCCTTTTGAAACGCTGTCGCCCCCATGATCGCGGCAGACATCATATGCGCGCGCGCCTCTATATCGGTGCCGTCCGCAAAAGCGCGCGGCAAGTATTCTTTTACCAATCGCATCCCTTCCAGCGCCATGCCCTGAGACATCGGATGATAATGCGGTGAGCTGAACGCCTCGACACAATGGGCAAAGGCATCAAGGCCCGTCCCTGCTGTGATGAAATCGGGCATGCCCACGGTCAATTCCGGGTCACAAATCACCACACTGGGGAGAAATTTGGGATGGAAAATGATCTTCTTTTCCTGAGTTTCGGAATTCGTAATGACCGACGCGCGTCCAACCTCTGATCCTGTGCCAGCGGTGGTTGGCACGGCCACGATCGGCGCGATGGCATCCGCATCCGCACGGGTCCACCAATCTCCGATGTCTTCAAAGTCCCACAATGGGCGGATCTGTCCTGCCAAGAACGCAACCAGCTTGCCCAGATCAAGGCCCGAGCCACCGCCAAAAGCCACAACCCCGTCATGCCCGCCGTCTTTGAAGGCTTTCACCCCGGCGGCGGCGTTCTTTTCGTTTGGATTGGGGTCCACATCGGCAAATATCGCGCGCCCAAGGCCCGCTGCGTCAAGCAGGTCCAATGTTTTGATGGTGATATCCATCTTTGCCAGCCCACGGTCTGTGACCAAAAGCGGCTTTTTGATTCCTGCCGAAGCACAAGCATCGGCAATCTCGCTGATGCGCCCAGCACCGAAACGAACGGATGTGGGATAGGACCAATTTGCGGTCATGCTCATGTTATTCAAACTTTCTTCAAGTGGTATGATTTTGGGCGTGTCAGGTTGTGGTAGCCGATGGCTGACAATCCACCGCCACGCCCCGTGTTCTTGCAGCCTGTCCAGCAAAGCGCCGGATCAAGGTAATCGGCGCGGTTCATGAACACTGTGCCAGTTTCAATCTGGTCGGCTATGGCTTCGGCACGGGCCACATCTTGGGTCCAAAGCGAGGCGGTAAGGCCAAAGTCACTGTCATTCATCAGACGCACCGCTTCGGCGTCGTCTTTCACAGACATGATACCAACAACCGGCCCAAAACTTTCCTCACGCATCACCCGCATGTCATGAGTTACGCCAGTCAGAATTTGCGGCATCAGATATGCGCCATTGTCCTGCGGGAAATCATCCGGATTAATATGTGCCTTCGCGCCATCCGCAATGGCCTCGGCGGTTTGCGCGCGTACCTCATCAGCAAAACGCGCATGGGCCATCGGACCGAGCGTGGTCTCAGTGTCGAGCGGATTGCCGAGCTTGTACCCGTTCACAATTGTCACCGCCTTTTCAACGAAGGCGTCAAACAGACTTTCATGCACGTAAATCCGCTCAATCCCACAGCAACACTGCCCAGCATTGAACATCGCGCCATCAATCAGTGTATCGACCGCCGCATCAAGATTAGCGTCCTCCATCACATATCCGGGATCCTTGCCGCCGAGTTCCAGACCGATACCTGTAAATGTACCTGCGGCTGCGGCCTCCATGGCTTTACCTCCGCCAACAGAGCCTGTGAAGTTCACAAACCCAAACGCGCGCTCCGCGATGAGGGACGAAGTGGTTTGGTGATCCAAAAACACATTCTGAAACACATCTTCGGGGATGCCAACGCTATGGAATGCGGCGGCCATGCGTTCACCGACCAGCGGCGTCTGCGAGGCATGTTTCAGCATCACAGCATTGCCTGCGATCAGCGCCGGGGCCACTGTATTGATCGCCGTCATATAGGGGTAATTCCAAGGTGCCACGACCAGAACAAGCCCATGCGGCACACGTTTGATCACGCGCCGGAACGCATCGCTGTCCTCGACCTCAATCGGGGCCAGCGCGTCTTTGGCGATGTCAGCCATATACGTCGCGCGTTCGTTAAAGCCGCCGAATTCCCCACCGTACCGTACCGGGCGGCCCATCTGCCACGCGATCTCCGGCGCAATCTCATCGTTCATCGCACCCACGGCGGCAACGCCTGCCAATACCAATTCAATGCGTTCCGATAAGGGCCGTGCCGCCCACGCAGCCTGTGCCGTTTTGCCACGCGCAACGGCGGCTTCTGCCTCTGCCTGCGATAGCGTTTCCCGGCGCGCGTAAACAGACCCATCAATGGGCGAAATACATTGGATCGTCATTGGTTCAAGCCCTTTCAAAGCCGCGTGCGATTTCCCAATCGGTTACGACACGGTCAAATTCTTCTAATTCCCATCCTGCGGCGCGCGTGTAGTGGTCAATCACATCTTCGCCCATCGCCGCGCGCAACATGGCTGATCCGTCAAGCGCGTTTTTTGCATCCCGCAGGTTTCGCGGAATATGAGTTGACGTTTCATCGGCGTATGCATCGCCTGCAAAAACCTCTGGTAATGCCAGCTTATCTTCGATCCCCTTGATGCCCGCCGCCAGCATCGCTGCTTGCGCGAGATAGGGGTTCATATCCGACCCCGGTATGCGGCATTCAACGCGAATGGCTTTGCTGCCTTCACCACAAAGACGATAAGCTGCGGTGCGGTTATCCACCGACCAGATGATCCGCGTCGGAGCAAATGTGCCTTTGGCAAAGCGTTTATAGCTGTTCACATATGGTGCCATAAAATAGGTGTAGTCTGCGGCGTAGGCGATCAGGCCCGCCATGTAATGGTCCATCAATTCGGATTTGCCGTTTGGACGGTCAGGGTCAAAAAATGCCGGCTTCCCATCTTTCCAGAGCGACTGGTGCACGTGGCTGGATGACCCGACCCGATCATGGTTCCATTTGGGCAAAAATGTCGCTGCATGGCCCTGTTGCCACGAGATTTCCTTGACCGCATGTTTGGCGATGGTGTGATGATCCGCACAATCCAGCGCCTCTGCGTATTTGATGTTCAGTTCTTCTTGCCCAGCTTCGGCTTCGCCCTTGGATCCTTCAATCGGGATGCCCATAGAATACAGATGGTTGCGCAGCGGCCGCATCACACCTTCTTCCTTGGTGGTCTGGAAAATATGATAGTCTTCGTTATAGGCGCTGATCGGGGTCAGGTCGCGAAAACCACCCTTTGCAATCTCGTCAAAGCCCTTTTCGAACAGAAAGAACTCCAGCTCAGTCGCCATCGTCGCGCTAAAACCCATCTCGGTCAGCCGCGCGATCTGTTTTTTTAACATGGCGCGTGGGGAATGCGGGATCGCATGCCCATGATGGTCCATCACATCACACAGCACCATTGCCGTCCCTTCAAGCCACGGCACCGGACGCAATGTGCTCAGGTCCGGCTTCATCGTATAATCGCCGTACCCCTGTTCCCAACTGGTCGAGGCATAACCATCCGGTGTGGCCATCTCAAGATCAGTGGCCAGTAGATAGGTGCAGCAGTGGGTCTCATTATGGCCGCTGTCGACAAAGGCCTGCGCATGATAGCGTTTGCCCATCAGTCGCCCCTGCATATCAACAAGGCAGACAAGAACAGTGTCAATCGTGCCTTCCGCGACGCGGGTTTTTAGATCATCGAAACTTAAGGAGCCGGGCATATGCTGTCCATTCGTGGTTGGAGTGAGGGCCGCAGAGCACGGCCCTCAGGTCTTGGTTAACCGTAGCGATAAGGCCGTCCAGCCTTAACCATGTCGGCGTTATACTTCTTAAAGATATCGACGACCCGGCGCTTCACGTCCGACTCTGCAGCGATCTCTTCCCAGAATTCCTGCGCCGCACTTTCCACTGTGGCCCATTCTTCATCAGGGATCGTGGTCAGCTTCAACTTGTCACCATTGACGCGCAAGTTCGCCTCACCGCCCCAATACCACCATTGGCGGTAATAATGTGACTGGTCGCAGCAGACACGGAACAGCGTTTGCAGGTCCTCAGGCAGTTCATTCCAGCGGTCCATATTGGCAAAGAATGACCCCGCCCAAGCACCGGAAATGTTGTTGGTCAGGAAGTAGTTGGTCACATCCGCCCAACCGACTGTGTAATCCTCGGTGATGCCGGACCACGCGATGCCGTCCAATTCACCTGTCTGCACTGCAACTTCGATGTCTTCCCATGGCAGGTTGACCGGAACAACACCAAATTGGGTCAGGAAGCGACCCGCCGTGGGGAAGGTAAAGATGCGCTTACCTTCGAGGTCTTTCAGGCTGTTGATCGGATCTTTAGTGGCGAAATGGCACGGATCCCATGCCCCTGCCGAGATGTGTTTGACGCCTACCTTGGAATATTCTTCGTCCCAGATTTCATTCAAACCGTATTGGTTAAACAGCACCGGTACGTCCAAAGAATAGCGTGAGCCAAACGGGAAATACCCGCCAAAGACGGTGACCTCCGTGGGCGACGCCATGGAGTCATCATCCGATTGCACCGCATCAATCGTGCCGCGCTGCACAGCTTGGAACAATTCGCCTGTCGGCACCAGTTGATCGGCAAAGAACAATTCAATCTGCATGCGGTCACCCGCAATTTTGTTGAACATCTCAATCGCTGGCACGATCACTTCGGCGGCCAATGCGGCCCCGGCATAGGTTTGCATCCGCCACTTGATAGTGCTTTGCGCCAACGCGGGTGTGGCCAGCATGGCGGGGCCAGCAACGGCGGCACCTTGTATAAACTTACGTCTAGAAGTCATGTTTTCTCTCCTTGGTTGGTTGTGGCCACCTTTATCGGTGGCTCTTAGGGTTTGTTGTATACGTAGTCAGGCAGCCACGTGGCGATCCCGGGGAACACCATGACCAGCACTAACGCTGCGACCATGATCATCACAAAAGGTGTAATCGAGGCATAGATATCACGCAGCGAGATTTCCGGCGGGGCCATCGCCCGCATCAAAAACAGATTATAGCCAAACGGCGGCGTCATATAGGCGATCTGCGTGGTGATCGTATAAAGGATGCCGTACCAAATTAGGTCAAAGCCGAGTTCGCCGACGAGAGGCACATAAAGCGGCGCAACGATGACCAACATCGCTGTATCATCCAGAAATGTTCCCATCAGGATAAAGCTAAGTTGCATCAGGATCAGGATCATCCACGGGCTGAGATTCAGCTTTTCGGTGAACACAGACTCAATCGCTTTCACTGCGCCCAGCCCGTCAAACACCGCACCAAAGGCCAGTGCAGCAAGAATAATCCACATGAACATGCAGGTGATGCCAAGGGTATTGCGCACTGAGTTCTCGAACACCTGGCGGGTCATCCGGCCCTTTAGGACCGCCGCGACAAACGCCGCCATCGCGCCAATGGCAGAGCTTTCAACAAGCGACGTCCAACCATTAACGAAAGGCACCATCATCACCGCAAAGATGATGATCGGCAGCAAGCCAGCCCGCAGCAGACGCAGTTTTTCGGCGCGCGGAATATTACGTTCTTCAGCGTCCAGTACTGGTCCAAGCACAGGATTCATCCGACACCGCACCACGATATAAATGATGAACAAACCCGCCATCATCAGACCGGGAATAACCCCCGCCAACCACAATTGTCCCACCGGCTGCCGTGCGATCATCGCATAGAGCACCAGCACGACGGAGGGCGGCACAAGAATGCCCAAACTGGACCCTGCTTGGATCACCCCCGTCACCATCCGTTTATCATAGCCACGTTTGAGCAGTTCCGGCAGCGCGATCGTCGACCCGATTGCCATGCCCGCAACACTCAAGCCATTCATCGCCGAAATCAGCACCATCAACCCGATGGTGCCAATGGCCAGACCGCCGCGCAGGCCGCCCATCCAAACGTGAAACATTCGATATAGGTCATCGGCGATTTTGCTTTCCGACAACACGTAGCCCATGAAAATGAACATCGGCAAGGTCAGCAATGGATACCATTTCATCAGCTTCATCGCAGCGGAAAAACCAATGTCAAAACCGCCCTTGTCCCCCCAGAGCAGAAGTGCGGCAACCACGGCAATAAATCCAATGGCACCAAACACCCGCTGACCAGTCAGCAGCATCAACATCATCGACGAAAACATCAACGTGGCGATCAATTCATAGGACATCAGATCGCCTCACCTTTGATGCGCAAGACATCTTTGAATAATTCAGAAATACATTGCAGCAGCATCAACAGCATGCCCACAATCATGATGGATTTGATCGGCCACATGTAAGGACGCCAAGGGGTTGATGATCGTTCCAATCGGCCAACTTCCTCGGATCCGGTGACAAGGCCACCCAGAAACGAAAACGGCTCCGTCCCCCAATAGCCCAGCGAATATGCGGTTGAACTGATCGCGCCATAAAGCAGAACGCCAAGATAGAAGATCAGAAAAAGCACGGTGATCAGATCAATCCATGCTTTCTTGCGCGGCGACCACTCACCATAAAGCAAATCCATCCGCACATTGGACCCAAGCTGAATCGAATAGGGACCACCAAGAATGTAATAAGCAACCATCAAAAACTGCGCCATTTCCAGCGTCCACAAAGATGGCAGGAAAAATGTCTTGCTGATCGATGACCAAAGCAAAACACCCATGAGAACAAAGATGCCATACATCACAATTCGCCCCATGCGGTGGTTCACGGCGTCAACCACGCGGATAAAGCTGCGCATTATCCCTGACATTGCTCAGCCCCCTCTACACCTAATTGCGCGAACGCATCATTCAGCCAATCCGCCACGCGCGCGGCCATGTCATCTTGTTGCGCAGGTGTCGCTATCAAATCATTGCGAATTTCCAGCATGACGTTGAGATGCCCGGCGCCAATCGCATGTTCCCGAAGCGTGTGGGTCACGCCATGCTGCGGCCCATAAGGTTCATTCCTTTGCACATTGGCTGTCAGGTGCTGCGCTGCGACCTGTAACATCGCATCAGCCAGACGCGCATCTGTGTCATGCAGCACGCCGATTTCTACGTCGCGTTTCTGTCCATGGAAAATGGGTGTAAAACTATGCATTGTGACGATAATTGGTTTGTGTTTGCTGGCAATTGTTCGCGCCAAGCGGGCGCGAAACGGGTCATAATATCGTGACACACGATCCAGACGCTGCGCTTCCGTTAGGTTGGCATTGCCCGGCACGGCAATCGCCTCACTTTGCACGGGCATGGCGTCAGGCGCCGATGGCGGACGGTTGCAATCATAGACAAGCCGCGAGACTTTGGAAGCAACCAGCGTTGCATCAAAACGTGTCGCCAAACCTTGCACCACCGCAAGCGCGCCGGGGTCCCATGCCGCATGGCTTTG
>JBPOFE010000036.1:0-23270 GCA_051252035.1 Sulfitobacter sp. | reverse complement strand
ATTGGTCCGCCTGACTGCCACTGAAATTCAATTGATGAAGATATTCTCCGCCCAACCCGGCGCGCCGCTGAGCCGTTCAAAACTGGTCGAAGAATTGGGCCGGGATCGTGGGCAGGCGCAGGAACGTGCTGTGGATGTCCAGATCACAAGATTGCGCCGTAAGATTGAGGATAATCCAAAACAACCACGTTACCTGCAAACGGTCCGGGGTGCCGGGTATATGCTGGCCCCTGATTAAGCTGGAAAGCGCTAGAAGTCTCAGCCCCAGCCAGCTCCAGAATCTATTTGGCAAAATGAATGTTGGACGAGTTACTGGCGTTGATAGATAGGTCGGATTAAAGTCCGACAAAGTTTGAACCCGAGAGGCTGCGATGAGCGATACCCCTGTTGAAGAGATGAGTTTTGAAACCGCGATGGCAGAGCTTGAAAAGGTTCTGGGCCAACTCGAACGGGGGGATGTGGCGCTGGACGAAAGTATCGCGCTTTATGAGCGCGGTGCACAGTTGAAAGCGCGTTGCGAGGCCAAGTTGAAAGAGGCCGAGGAAAAGGTCGCTGCCATCACACTGGATGGGGATGGCAACCCGACGGGGGCAAAACCAGTCGAAGGGCTATAGCAGCTGATGTTTCCTACTCGGTTGGACCAAGCGGCCAAATCTGTCGCAGCACATCTTGGTCACGTATTTTCAAAAATGGATGATCTGCCTGTTGTGCAGGCGATGGCGCATGCCACAATTGGCGGCAAATGCATGCGCGGTTTCTTCGTGCTGGAAACGGCGCGCCTGCACGGGGTTTCCGCCCAACGCGCCATTCTTCCAGCAACAGCAATTGAGGCGATGCATGCCTATTCACTGGTCCACGACGATCTTCCCTGTATGGACGATGATGATCTGCGACGTGGCCTGCCAACGGTTCATGTAGAATGGGATGAGGCTACAGCGGTTCTGGCAGGCGACGCGCTGCAATCGCTAGCTTTTGAACTGGTGGCCGATCCGCAAGTCGGCAGTGGTGATGTCCGGGCGGAATTGACGCTAAGCCTTGCGCAAGCCGCAGGTGCCCGGGGCATGGTGCTGGGACAAGCACTTGATATAGCGGCAGAAACGGCAATAGAACCATTAAGCCTGAGCCAGATTACCGCGTTGCAACAGGGCAAAACGGGTGCCTTGATTGCCTGGTCTGCAATGGCTGGGGCGCGGTTGGCGGGCGCAGACACTGCACCGCTTTCAAAATACGCATCCGCCATTGGCCTTGCCTTTCAAATCGCAGACGACATTCTGGATATCGAGGGCGATGTCGACACTGTGGGTAAAGCCACAGGCAAAGACGCAAACGCGGGCAAGGCCACCTTTGTTTCACACCTTGGCCTTGATGGGGCCAAACGCCGCGCCCATGAACTAGTGCAATCCGCATGTGAAGCCCTATCTATATATGGGGATGAAGCAGAAACCTTGCGACAGGCCGCAGCCTTCGTTATTGCCCGCCAAAGCTAAGCCGCCGACCCGAAGGGGGGCCGATATGACCGATACACCCAACACGCCCCTGCTGGATCAGGTGACCCGCCCTGCGGACCTTAAAGGGTTGTCAGATGCGCAGTTGACCCAATTGGCCAAGGAAGTGCGCAGCGAAACAATTTCAGCGGTTTCAGTGACAGGTGGGCATTTGGGTGCCGGATTGGGCGTGGTCGAACTGACGGTGGCGCTGCATGCAGTGTTTGACACCCCCCGCGACAAAATCATCTGGGATGTTGGGCACCAGTGTTATCCGCACAAGATCCTGACCGAACGCCGCGACCGTATCCGCACCTTGCGGATGAAAGACGGCTTGAGTGGGTTCACCAAACGCGCTGAGTCGCCTTATGATCCATTTGGCGCGGCGCATAGCTCGACCTCAATTTCTGCCGCGCTGGGTTTTGCCGTGGCCCGTGACTTGGGCGGTGTCGTGCCAGAGGGCCTTGGCGATGCCGTCGCAGTGATTGGCGACGGGTCGATGTCGGCAGGCATGGCTTATGAGGCAATGAACAATGCTGGCCATTTGAAGAAACGGATGATTGTCATTCTGAATGACAATGAAATGTCGATCGCCCCGCCCGTCGGTGCAATGTCAGCCTACCTTAGCCGGCTCTATGCCGAAGAACCGTTTCAGGATTTCAAAGCAGCCGCAAAAGGTGCGGTTAGCCTGCTACCAGAGCCGTTCCGCGAAGGTGCGCGCCGGGCCAAGGATATGCTCAAAGGCATGACCGTGGGCGGCACATTGTTTGAACAGCTTGGCTTTTCATATCTTGGCCCGATTGATGGCCATGACATGAACCAATTGCTGCCTGTATTGCGCACCGTCAAACAACGCGCTACCGGACCAATCTTGATCCATGTGTTGACCAAAAAGGGCAAGGGATACGGTCCCGCCGAACAAGCACGCGACAAGGGGCATGCCACCGCCAAATTCAATGTCGTGACAGGTGAGCAGAAAAAGGCACCTTCAAACGCACCGAGCTACACGTCGGTTTTCGCACAAAGCCTGCTGGCCGAGGCTGCGGAGGACGACAAGATTTGCGCAGTGACTGCGGCAATGCCTGATGGCACGGGCCTCAACTTTTTTGCAGAACGCTATCCCAGCCGTTGTTTCGATGTTGGGATCGCCGAACAGCATGGCGTGACCTTTTCTGCCGCGCTAGCCGCGGGGGGCATGAAACCGTTTTGCACGATGTATTCGACGTTCCTGCAACGTGGATATGATCAGGTCGTACACGACGTGGCGATTCAACGCTTGCCCGTACGCTTTGCCATTGACCGCGCTGGATTGGTCGGGGCCGATGGGGCCACCCATGCGGGTGCGTTTGATGTGGCATACCTTGCCAACCTACCCGGATTTGTCGTCATGGCCGCCGCTGACGAGGCTGAGCTAAAGCATATGGTTGCCACCGCCGCCGCCCATGATGATGGTCCAATCGCGTTCCGTTTCCCACGCGGCGAAGGCAAGGGTGTTAATATGCCTGAGCGTGGCATCCCGCTTGAAATTGGCAAGGGGCGCATCATCGCCCAAGGGTCAAAAGTGGCGCTTCTATCCTTTGGCACCCGTCTGTCAGAGGTCGAAAAAGCGGCTGAGGCGTTGGCGGCCAAAGGCATCACCCCGACAATAGCTGACGCGCGCTTTGCCAAACCGCTTGACCGGGACATGATCCTATCGCTTGTCGCTGACCACGAGGCACTGATCACGATTGAGGAAGGTGCAGTGGGCGGTTTCGGCAGCCATGTCGCACAACTGCTTGCCGATGAAGGTGTATTTGATCAGGGTTTGAAATATCGCTCTATGGTGCTGCCGGATATCTTTATTGATCAGGCCAATCCGTCAGACATGTATGCAGTTGCGGGAATGAACGCAGAACACATTGAGGCAAAAGTGCTTGATGTGTTGGGCATCGCCAGCATCAGCGCCCAGCGCGCGTAATGCGCGTGTATCCTTAGAGCCAAAGATACATGCCAAAGCCCGACGTTGCGCCGACCATCAGATAGCCGAACAGCACGTAGAGGCCGTCGCGCGTAAATAGACCAAATGCGAACAAGCCAATTGTTAGCGCCCCGACGGATGTGACCAACGGCACCACTTCAAGCATCGGCCACCCAAGCGGGACAACGACACAAACTAACAAAGTGATCCATCGCATTGGCCCAACAGTCAGAAACTGAAGGCGGACATGCGAATGACGGTCTAAAAACGCACAAGGCTTGCGCATCCATCCCACGGCTTTGCGCAGTCGGTGTGCTGCAATCGTTCGCCGCAGTAGGAAACCCGGCAACCAAAGCCTGCGTCGCCCTGACACGGCCTGAACTGAAAGCGTTACGATGATCATGGCCCCAATTGTCGGCGCACCCGGTATCCCGGACAGCGGCGTAATGAGAACAAGGGCAACCAGCAGAATAAAAGGCGTGATGGCCCGGTCACCAAATTGATTTAAAACATCACTGACGGACACCGTTTCACCTTCGGCGGCATGATCAAGACCATCCAACAGATGGTTTAACGTGCGGTCGTGTGGGTGATCCATCTTAGATTTCAATTCATTTCCAAGGACAAGCATACTGCAGATTGATTACCGAGATTTCTGCTCCAAAAGTACGTCCAACCGCTTTTCAATTGCCAATAGCCGATCGGTAACATCGCCACGGTACGCATCTGTTTCAGCATTGAACTCCTCGTGGTGCGCGTCCTGCATTGAGTTAACGATCAAACCGACCAATAGGTTTACCACGGCAAAGGTGGTGATCATGATAAAGGGCACAAAGAACATCCAGGCAAGCGAATATACCTCCATCACCGGGCGAACGATGCCCATCGACCAACTTTCCAATGTCATGATCTGGAACAGCGAATATCCACTGCGCCCCAACGTACCGAACCATTCTGGGAAACTCGCACCAAAAAGTTTGGTCGCGATCACTGCTCCGATGTAAAAAATCAGCGCCATCAACGCAAAAACTGATGCCATTCCTGGCAATGCATTGATCAGACCTTCAACCACACGGCGCAAACGCGGCGCCGTGGACACAAGCCGAAGTACCCGTAAAATACGCAACGCCCGTATCGCCGAGAAACCCTGAGTGACAGGGATTAGCGAAATTCCAACAATCACGAAGTCAAAAATGTTCCAGCCATTTCGAAAAAACCTAAACCGATAAGCATACAGTTTTGCGACGATTTCGCTCACAAAAATTGCGAGGCAAAACTTGTCCAATATCAAGATCAGGCCACCCGCCCGCGCCATAATTGTTTCGGACGTCTCCAAGCCCAAAATGACCGCGTTGAAAATAATGATGGCCATGATGAAATTTCCGAAACTCGATGTTTCAAGGATAGATTGCACTCGGTTTTTCATCAGTTAGCCCTGTTGATTGTGTTGGCTCTATATGGTCACAACAAACGGCATCGACAAGGACCAGTCATAGGGCGAAAGCGGACGATTGCCGCGCGGCAATGCTTAGATGTCGTCATCCAACATCGCCGCCAACCCGGTCTTGTAATCGGGATAAACAGGCTGCCAGCCTAGCCGTTCTTTGGCGCGGTCATTCCGTACCTTTTTGCTTTCTGCATAGAAGCTGCGGGCCATTGGCGTCATGTCAGCGGTGGCAAAATCCACCGCCTCCGGCAGCGGCACGCCTAGTAATTCTGCCGCATAGCCAATCACATCTTGCGGCGGGGCCGGATCGTCATCGCAAAGGTTATAGATCGCACCGGGCTCAGGGGTCGCAATCGACAATTCAAGCGCCTGCGCAATGTCATCCACATGGATACGCGAGAACACCTGCCCCTCTTTGATGATCCGCCGGGCGGTGCCGCGCCTCACTTTGGCGAATGGGCCGCGTCCGGGGCCATAGATACCCGCCAATCGAAAAATGTGCAGTGGGAGTTCGGGGATTGCTTGCCATGCGGCCTCTGCCTTGACCCGTGCTGCACCGCGCTTGGTTGAGGGGGACAATGCGGTATCTTCGTCAACCCAACCCCCTTGGTGGTCGCCGTAAACGCCTGTGGTCGATAAATATCCAACCCATCGCATCTGCGCCGCAGCATCGGTAATCTGCGTTTTCAATGTGCTCAACACCGGATCGCCGTCGGCATCCGGCCCTGCGGATATGAGTAAATATGGGGTTTTGGCAATGAGGTCTGAAACATCAGTACCGGGCCACAATAGTGGTTCAACACCTGTTGCGGCGATATCGGCCAACTTATCGGGACTGCGGGTCGTGCCGATGATCCGCCACCCTTGAGGCACCAAACGTTCAGCTAGCGCGCGCGCGCTAAAGCCATGACCAAATGAAAGCAGCGTTTTATCCATGGTTTATGACATGGCCCGAGACAGCAGCCTCATCAAGTCAAAAGCCACTCTTTCGTGCCCAATCTGAATACCGACGGCCTAGTTTTTAAGCCTCACAAAATCGATATAACCATAGGTCGGCCCGACCCACTGGCGTGACTTGCGCATCCGGCCACCGGATGTTTCGACCCAATATTCATTGTCGAACGACGCATTTTCAAAAATGCATTTTTCGCGGATGTGATAGGTCGACACCCGTTGATCAACGATCTGGATTGTCTCACGGCCCAACTGCGTCATATCGCATGCAAATGCCACGGTTTGAGCAGACCCATCCAAACGGTCCAAGACAAACAACCGTTCGCCGCCACCGCCCTGACCGTCAAACCCGGCAATAGCAGCACGGGCATCAGAAGACCGCAGATCACCGCCCAGCCCCTTGGTTGCGATCAAAACACCGTCGCGCAATATCACATGCGCGTTGTCTGTGGTCTTCCAAACCTCGATCTTGCCGGGATAGCTGTCATTCTGCACCCGTACCAAAAACATGAAATCCTGCAAACCGGAGTGTTCGGGAATGATCTGCATCACTTCCCCTTCGGTCTGATCCAACAATTTGCGGGTCACAACCGTAACGATTGGTTCTGGCTTTTCTCCCGTGATCCGCGCCTTGATAGAACCAAAAGTAGCAAGCCCAGCTTTGGCAAGCGGGTCTTGGTTCCCGCCGCTGCTACATCCGGCCAGTACAAGACCGCTGATCAAGATCAGGCTGAGTGATAAACGCTTCATTCCCAGACCCTCGACCATTGATTTTCGAGGGCATTGCGATGACCAGAACGCACCTGTTCATAAAGCCGCCCTGGCACAGCCAACCGCGCCCCACCATCACGTTGAATGGGTCGTATCGTTGTCGAAAGCGTCCGTTTGCCCGGCGTTCCCAAAAACCAGCTTACTGGGATGGTCAAGTTGATACCTTTATCAAACGACCCCTCGCCAAAGTCGGTCGCCGAAACGTCCGTCAAGGTAAAGAAACCACCAACACGCCAGCCGTTTGCAAACTCCCGTGTCAGGGTCACGGTCGCCCCTAAATCACCAGCCAGATAGCGGCCCACATCAAGCTGAGCATGATAGCCGCCATCAAATTCATAATACGCAGACGCATGCCCGGTTGCGACGCCGTAGTTCTGAAACCCTAGGCCTGAAAAATCACGCTTTTTCGCATAATTTGCCTCAACACCAAGCGCCAGACGGCTGCCAACAGGTTTCCAAAGCAACTCGCCCGAAACACCGCCATACATACGTTCAAGGTAGCCTGCGGTCACGCGGGCATATAGATCATTCCCCGGCTTCCATTGCTTGCTGACATAGAAGTTGTCCAAAACAGTATCGCTGCCCTGCGCGTAAAGAACGGAATCCGTGCGCACTCGAGGCAGCCGTGAGTTGCTCAACCGTGTGCTGTCGCCAACATTGCCGACAAGACGGTGTTTGATCGTACCGGCAATACGCCAACCGGGTGCCGGTTGGTAATTCAGATCAAGTTTGATGCCCACATCCGCGCGCACAGGTTCATCAGGGTCAAAATAACTGGGCGCGATATAAGGTCCCAGCGTCCATGCAAAGTCTGGATAGAGGTCTGAGTTAACCACGGCCCCGGGCAATGTTGGTGCCGCTGCACCGATACCACTGACCGCCAGCAAAGCGTCAGCAGCCTGCGGATCATATTCAAGTGCCTCAAGGTCAGAACGCCGGATCGTAACAGCAGATTGCGCCAGATTGTTTTCAACCGTCACGATACGGAAGGTTTCGACCGATGCTGGTAAGACTTTCGCCATAGCTCTGGCCGCACGGCCAATCGCAACCGCAGTCGCCTGATAACGGTCATTGCGATAACGCAACTCGGCCTGAGATGGGTCAACTTGTAACGCTTCAAGTGTCAAACCGCTGGCCGACAACACTGGCTTTAGCTTATCGCGCAAGGTTATCGGTGCGCTCGCGTCTGTGCTCCAGTCGGTTGAATAGGCCTCTGGTTGCGATGCCCGGCTCGGCCGTTGCGCAACCGGACTGGTTGGCTTGAGCGCTAGAATCGCAGAGGGTTTTCTTGGGTTCAGCTGAAATTGAAGGTTCACACCAAATTCGGACCCATAAAGGTAATACGCACCAACCCGGACACGCTCAGAATACTGGTATTCAGCACCAAAATTGAACCGGGACTTACGCGTAAATACGCCGCGCTTGACGGCCTCTTCTTCGTAGGCATCTGAACTGTATTCAGCCTTTAAACCCCATTGATCATTGACCTGCCATTCGACGCCCGCAAATGGGGCAGCCTGACCGCGAAACCATTGGTCAAATGATGGCTTGCCGCCTGTACTGCCTTGTTGAAATGCCGGGCGATTGCCGCCAAAAGGGCTGCCAATGGGTCCGGCGCTGGCCAATCGACCCCAGCCAAGACCACCAGTAACTTTAATGATGCCCGGAATGTTTGGGCCCTCAAAATTCTTTGTCGCTACGATGTATTCGCCCGCATAAATCCCCGTACCGGCAAAATCCTGCAATCCAACGGTGATGGCTGGCCAAATACGGTCTTCTTTTTTCAAAAGATATCGGACATCAAAACTACGGTCACGGTAGGTTTCAAATCCGCCAGAATTCCAATCTTGAATACCAATGTATCGAAAGCTGGCAGACAGGCGTGGCGTTGCTTGAAAGGTCAGTGTGTTGCGGGTCATGCCGCCAAAGCTTGAGACACCAATTGCAAACTGGCCATCTGGCAGTGGCTCACCGGATGGCATGTCGATCAAACCGGGCGAGCCGTAAAAGTTGAGCGTTGGGCGATTGGGCACGGCAAAGATGTTGCGTTCAGGATCCGCCAATGTGGTGCTGGGCACAGCGCTCAGACAGGTCGCCATGAGGCAAGCACCTAAAAGTACCGCCGACCTTTGCTTCAATGCTTGTTGCACGATATTGCCCTTAGACTGCCCATTTTTATTAGCGATGTTTGTGCACCGCCATGTCTTGCGAATCAACCAATTCAGGATCTTGGCGCCGTGCATACCCGATATAGAGGCAATTGGGTGACACGGACACGTGTTATGATGTCATGCTCACTTGTGTTGCACGCTCAAACCCTTCGACCCATCGTTGAACAACTTCACGCGCCATATCTTCGTTACTCGCCACATAGGCTTCGCGAAGACGGCGCATGGCCGATGCAACCTCAATCTCGGACAAGCCATCTTCGCGGGTTGAAAAGATTTTCGGATGCTGTGTACCAAACTTTTCACCAGAAAGAGTCAATTCTTCGGTCATCTTTTCGCCAGGACGCAGGCCCGTAAACTCAATCTCGATATCACCATCAGGATTGTCTTCGTCACGCACAGTATATCCTGCACTTTCAATCACTTGACGTGCCAGATTCACGATTTGAACAGGCTTACCCATATCAAGCACAAAAACTTCACCACCTTGGGCCATAGCGCCGGCCTGCAATACCAATTTAACCGCCTCTTGCACCGTCATAAAATATCGTGCGACCGACCGATCGGTCACGGTCAACGGGCCACCACGGCTAAGTTGATCTTGAAACAATGGCACGACAGAACCCGATGAGCCGAGTACATTTCCAAACCGCACCATCGAAAAGATGGTCTGTGATCCACCTCTTCGGCTGTGGGCCAAATCCTGAATCACCAGTTCAGCAAGACGCTTGGACGCTCCCATGATATTGGTCGGGCGCACCGCTTTATCAGACGAAATCAAGATAAAACGTTCCACGTTTGCTTTGGCTGCTTGTTCTGCCAACGCCTGAGTTCCAAACACATTGTTCACCAGACCAGCCAATGGATTAGCCTCAACCAATGGCACATGTTTGTAAGCCGCTGCATGCAAAATGACCTGCACGCCATGTTCCGTTATAACCTTGCGTACCTGACGCGTGTCCGTGATTGACCCCAAAATCGGTACAATCTCGATATCCTCATCTTCGCTCTGTTGACGGAATTCCATATCAGCCTGATACAGCGCCAGCTCGCTCAGCTCATAAAGAACCAGCTTGGTTGGACGACAATCCAACACCTGACGGCACAATTCTGATCCGATCGACCCGCCGGCGCCTGACACAAGCACAACCTTGCCTGCATAACTGCCTGCGTTGTCGATAATTGAATCATCGATTTCGTCCCGATTCAAAAAACTATGTGCAGAAAGCGGTTTCAGCTTATCAACCAGCTCCTCTTCGCCGATCAATTGCGCAAATGACGGCAGCGTCTGTACCTCAAGACCCATCTTTTCCAAACGACGTGCGATTTGGGCTTGTTTAGGTGGGCTGAGTGACGGAACCGCCAAAAGGACGCGGTCAATCTTCTTTTCAACTGCGACTTCGGCGATGCGTAGTGGTGTATAAACTGGCAATTGCGCAACATGCAGCCCTTGCAGGGCCGCATTATCATCAACAAATGCAACAGCTTCGATGTTCTCGTGACTGCGCAGAGCCGAAACAAGCTGCGTCCCCGTGGTACCAGCACCATAGATCAACACACGGCAACGCGGTGCAGAGCGGCGATAGATCGCCAAAACCAATTGTAGCAGTATAGTGCGGCTCATCACGACCAAAGTAAAAAACACCACGCCAAAGACGAGGTGCATCGCGAGCGGAAAATCAATCCGTGCAATATTGGATATAATCGTTGAGGTGATCGCCAAAAAGAGCGCAAAAAGCGCCGTTATACCAATTGCGGCGGTCTCGTAAGCATTTAACTGGATTGAACAAACTCCAAGCCAGACGGAGACACCTACGCCAATGATCAGCACATACGGCAACACGGGAACATAAGCGATGAAATTGGCGCTTAAGCCGCCCGGCAGGCCCAATGCGGCCAACGCAAACAAAACCGAAATGATGATCAACACAGAATCCAGCGACAGCATGATTCCGCGCTTTTGGCGTTTTGTCAGCGATTTAATAAAGCTCAACACAAAAATATACCCTTAAAACTTTTTCAAATATCAACACTGATCGTAGGCTTCTGAGCCACCATGCCATGTACACAGATAATTTCCGGCATTGTCATAGCGACCTCTTTTTTATGGCACCATACATTGCTTTTACAGATTCGTTTTGCAGGCGCAGCAAAATATGCACCAATAGGTAGAATATAATTACTTTTGGGCGGTTTTCGGCTTGTTTTGCCGCCGAAACAAGTTGCCAATGGTCTGAAATACCAAATCAAAATCGTAACAGGTCGTCTGATTGCGTTGATAGATCAAGTCAAGTTTTGCCTTTCGCGGCACACAGATTCGGCAATAAATATCATCGGTCTCTATCGGGGACTTACACCGCGCCAACAGCCGCTCTTCGTGTTTGTGAAATCGTATCGTGGCTAACCCCGTCACACCGGGTCGTGATTTCAAAACCTCGCTATAAATTTCAGGAAACCGTTCGACATATTCACGCAAAGGCGGCCTAGGCCCAACAAAGCTAAGATCACCACGCAGAATGTTCCAAAGCTGCGGAAACTCGTCTAACCGTTTTCGGCGCAGCCAAGCCCCCGTCTGCGTAATGCGTGTGGCTTTGTCACCACCAGACACCCCTTGGTCGTGATCAACCACGGTCATTGTACGCAACTTCCACAGGTTAAACGGTTGATCCGGCCCCTTCATCCGTTCCGCCACATGGAATAACGGCCGACCCTCCTTGATTAACAGATAGACCAGCAACCAAAGCAGCGTCGGCGCAAGGATAACCACCAGAAGGCTGGCAAAAAAGAGGTCAAAGATGCGTTTGCGCCAAGTCATTCAGGTGCCTTCATTTCTGGCTTTCAAAAATCGACGCCACTCCGCCACAAGACCTGTGGTGGTGCTGTTGGGTTCTGAAAACTCAACATAGTCTTCAAGCCGCTTTGTCGAGAGTTCAACTTTCTCTATCACGTCATCAGATGGCGTGCGGGGTATCCATGGCAATGCAGCCGCATCTAAAAGCGCGCCCATCTCAACCGCACCCGGTGCGGTAATATTGAGAATATCTGGCAGATCGATCTCCAACGTTAGGCGATGGATCACACGCGCAAGCGTTTCAGGGCCGATATAGCTGCGGCTTGGGGTTTGACCCTTGGGAAGTTCATCAATCGTCATCCCCTCGCGCCAACCACCCAATATCGCATCCGCCCCCGCGACATTCCCAATACGAAGCACGGTTGCTTTCTGTCCCAAATCAGCAGCAACTTGCAGCGCAGCGTGTTCCATCTCAAGTTTGGCGCGTCCATAATCCGAAACAGGTTCATAATCACCGTTTTCCACCAAAACACCGCTTGCCCGACCATAGACTGCGGCGGAAGAAACAAGGAAAATCCGGCCAGCGCCAGCATCATGCGACGCCCGCACCGCCGCAAGCGCCAAATCGCTATTTAATGAAAACGCATCACCGCTTTGTTTAGCGTGTCGCGGTGTCACACCAGACAAACAGATAACAGCGCGCGCACCTCGCAATACCTCGCGAGCCTTAGCGGACTCAAAGCGTTGATCAAACGAAACAAATCCTGCACGTTCTCTCCGACTATGACAGATCAGATCATCCGCAACTGGCCACATCAGCCGACACATGTGACCCAGTTGTCCCGATGCGCCTAGCAACACCACCTTGCTATTTGCTCTAAATGTATCCGAAATCATTGACGCCATGCCATCATCTAGTATCTTTCGCGCAATAAAATGCCAACTGCAGACTGAGTTCGCGTCTGCACTATCTATTTTACGTCGTTCTGGGTACTTGGTCTGCAACATCCCCGCGAGGGATCATCAATAAAAGAGCGGTTACGCTGATATGGGCTTATCTATTAAACATCTCGTCTGGATTATTCTGACTGTTGCCTTGACCGCATGTGGCACCTTGCCGCGCGGCGCTGCGGTTGAAAAAGAGATCCTGAGAAACGCGGATGATCCGATATCAGATATCGCCATTTACCCTGTCACTCGCGCCTTTTTGCCAAGTGTCGCAACATGGCCCCGCAATGGGTCACGAAGCTATAGTTGGATTAATCACAGCCATGGGTCAAATGCGCAAGTTATCCGCCCCGGCGACAGCCTGAGCCTGATGGTTTGGGACAGCGGCGAAAACTCTTTGCTGACCGGGCCAGAGCAACGTGTCGCTGATTTACCGTCCATGCGCGTCTCCGAAAGCGGCACCATATTTGTACCTTACGTGGGCAAGCTCAAAGTGTCTGGTCGCACCCCTGACAGCGCACGCGCATTGATCCAGCGTCAGGTTGAAGCGATTGTGCCGTCCGCACAGGTTCAACTTTCCATGGCCGAAGGGCGCGGCAATTCCATTGATCTGGTTGGTGGTGTCAATAATCCCGGCAATATTGTCATGCCAGATCAGAATTTTTCAGTTCTGGCAGCCATTTCTGCTGGCGGTGGCGTCAGCAATTCGATGGAAAACCCACAGGTCAAACTGGTGCGTGGCCATAACATCTATGCGACGTCCATTGATAGGCTCTATGATAATCCATCCCTCGATACGCGCCTACGGGGCGGCGACAAGGTTATCGTAGAAGAAGACCGCCGCTATTTCCTATCACTGGGTGCAGCAGGGCGCGAAGCGCAGTTTTCGTTCAACCGCGATGATGTATCGGCACTGGATGCCTTGGCGATCATCGGTGGTGTTAATGACGCCCGCGCCGACCCTCAGGGCATCTTAATCCTGCGAGAATATAAACCCTCTGCAATCAGCGCTGGCGCACGCGGACCGCGTAAAACCCGCGTGGTGTTCACCCTTGATCTGACGACATCAGATGGATTGTTCTCGGCCCGGAATTTCCACATTCAATCCGGCGATCTGGTGCTTGCAACGGAAAGCCCGGTCACGAATACCCGCACCATCTTGGGTCTGATCGGTTCGGCCTTTGGTGTGATTTCAGCGTCAGGTATCTAAACTAAGGTAGTAAAATTTGCTTTGCCGATGGCACCAACGCATTTATTTGCGTGATGTGTTCTGGCAGGCATTTGCTGAGAAAATCATATTTCTCAACGACATGCGTTCTCGCTGCAGAACCCAAATGCGCGAACTCAGCCGGGCGTGCCAGCACATCAACAACACGGGTTGCCAGCGCATTGGGATCAAAGAAATCCACCAGCAGTCCGGTCTGGCCATCTGTGATTGCTTCGCGCACCGGGGCGACGTCAGAGGCAACAATGGTTGCCCCCATCGACATCGCTTCCAACAACGACCACGACAATACAAATGGCATTGTCAGGTAGATGTGGCATTTGCTGATTTGGATAATTTTCTGATAATCCGCATAGGGCACCTGACCTAAGAAATGCACGCGATCCCAATCGATGTTTTTGCCAACTTCTGCTTCCATTTCGGCACGCAATCCACCGGGGTGTTTGCTTTTGCCACCATAGGAAGTGTCGTTACCCCCAACGATCAGCACACGTGCCTTTGGCCGTTCTTTCAATATGTCCGGCAACGCGCGCATAAAGACATGAAACCCCCGCGCCTTTTCCAGATTGCGCGCGACATAGGTGACCACTTCATCCTCCCGCGTCAGATCGCGACCCAATCGACCCAGACCCAATTTAACTTTCGGGTTAGGCAGCAGTTTGTCGGTCCGAATACCGTCATGGCAGACATACATCCGGTCATGAAAGCTCATTGGAAATTGATCGCGCTGCCAATTGGTCGGGCAATGCCCCAGATCGACAGTTTCGATATTGGCCAACGGCACCGCATTACGCGCCTGCATCAAAAATGGCGTATGCTCAGAGACAGGGTCAGCGGGATCAAAACCCACCAATCCACCTGTGATATTATAATAAAACTCAAAGAACCCGATGATCGGCACATCGGCCCAGACCTGTTTGAAAAAAGTCAGTTCGCCCCACCCGATATGGCCGATCACGATGTCAGGCTTAAACCCGTCTTCATCTTCAATCTGCTTTGCAGCCATCGCAGCGGCGAACCCGGCCCCCGTCGCTTCTTCCCATACTCGGGAAAGACCGTAAGATTCTTTGGTGGCCGTTCGATGTGTTTTATACAGACGGGTTTCTACACCTTCGATTTCCGGTGCATTTTTGCGCTGTGTCAGAAAGTAGATTGTGTGATCGCCACGCGCCGCCAACCACTGCACCAACTCCCGATATTGACCGGGCATATTCTGATGCACAAAAAGGAAATTCATTGATGTTGCCTGCTCTGACCATGAATTCTGCCAACTAACCAAAGCAGCAATTAATTAGCAACGGCTTAGCGTTTTCGCGCCTTAAGCCGCGCGCGCATCCGTTCCTTGCCCTCAGGCGTACCATCATGAAACGACCCAAACAACTTGTCCCAAGGCACATCAAGGTTGCCATAATTCACCTCAAAATACCGATGATGGATTTGATGGTGAAACATCCCCAGATGCACACGTTTTGCATTGCGAAACCACAGCCCCTCGAACCCGGTGTGGGTGGTCACAGCATACAACGCATAAAACATCAGGTGAAAGATCATATGCGCCGGATGTGTCGGCAGCACAAAGTGAATGATCACGGTCCCAAAATACATCACATGCTCGATCGGGTGCATCGACAATCCCGACCACGGACCAATGTCCGTATTGCGATGATGGAGCGCGTGAAACCGATAGAGCAGATTGGAGTGCAGCAATCGGTGGATCCAGTAGAAATAAAAACTCTCCCAAACCGGGATGAAAAAGAAGAACGCAATGAACCAGATCGGTGTGGCGCTGAACGTCGTCAGGGGCGCATAGCCGTTTGCCAAAGCCCACCAAAGCAGCACCTCGAACCCCGACCAGATCGTCACGCCAGAGGCGAGTGACCAGAACATATTATCCTTAATCTGCGCATCAAAGCTGAACATCCGCCCTTGGCGCGGGAATGGGCGAGGATCGTATTTCTTGTCCGTCCCCTGCACCGCATAAGTATAAAACCAAAGATGCAGCCCGCCCGCGACAGCCAACAACAGCACAAAGTTGCGGACAAAGATCAGAGCAATCCACGAAATCTCCAGTGTTAGAGCCTGATCCAATGTCGGGCTTACCCAAAAATAACTCGCCCAGGCCAATCCTAGAATCGCCGTGTTTATGGTCAGGAAAAACCAACCGTCCGCGTACCACTTCAACGTTGCCCAGGGCTTTGGCGGCCACTGCCACAGCGGCGAAACCGCGATGGGCAATTCTGGCTCGTGGTTCCATTCTCTGCGAACATCACTCACTTGGCATACATCCGTTTCTTGCGCGCCCGCGTTTCAACCGTGCCCGCTTCTGTCCCATCATGGAACGTCCCGAACCAACGATCCCATGGCAATTCCTGATTGCCATAGTTGCATTCGTAATAGCGGTGGTGAAGCGTATGATAAAACGTGCCCAGCGCCAAACTGCGCTTATCCTTGATCAGCAGGTCCTCATATCCAGTGTGGGTCATCGCCGCACCCGGCCCCTGATACAAAACGTGGAAGATCAGATGCACGGGATGAGATGCAACCACCCATTGAATACATAACGTCGTGAGATAGATAAAATGCTCAACAGGATGCATCGAAAAACCCGACCAAGGCCCAATGTTAATGTTTCGATGGTGAAGCGCATGAAACCGCGTGTAGAAAAACGGCACATGCAATAACCGATGCACCCAATAGAAATGGAACGCTGACCAGACGGGCAGCAACACAATCCACAGCACGAACCACACTGGATTTTCGGCTAACGTAATCACCGGGGCATAGCCGTTGGCCATCAACCACATGGTGACAACCTGAAAGCCGGTCAATTGCGCGACACCACTGGTCATGGTCCAGAACATATTGTCTTTGACTTGATCTGCGAAAAGGAAAGCACGGTTGCCTTTGGCCTGATCACGGCCATCAAATTTCAGAGTTTTCCCCTGCCCACGATGGATATAAAAATACCAATGCAGCCCACCGGCAATCGCTCCTACCAATCCAAGGTTCACGACATAGGTTTGAATGATCCATCCAAGGTGAAAATGCCGCGCCGCTTCCAGCGAAGGATAGAGCCACATATACCCTGCGACAGCCAGCAACAGCAGAAGCATCCGCTCGCTCAGCGTCAGCCAATTTCGACGAAACCAGCCGACAATGTAAGGCGCATCCGCACCGCGCGCGAAAATCGACGGGTCCTCAAGCGGGAGAGAGGGATGATAATTCCAAACCTCATTCTTGGGCGCATCATCCCCCATAATCAGACCCTTCGCTGTCCAAAATCGCCTTCAGCTCCGCCAGATGCCGTGTGTCCTGCTCCGCGTATTCTTCCAACTCGCGCGCCGTCTTTTCCGCGATATCATCGGGCACCCGGCGCAGCGGCATGCCCGTTTGCAATGCCCTGATATATGTCTCTGCCGCGCGCTCGAAATAATAGAGTCTGTTAAAGGTATCTGCGACGGTATCGCCAATAACCAATACCCCGTGACTGCCCATCACCATGACCTTTTGCTTGGGGTCCGTGAGTAGTTTGGCACAACGCGCACCCTCATCCTCGAACGCCAGTCCGCCGTAATCTTCGTCAATCACAACGCGATTATAAAAGGTACAACAATTCTGATCTATCGGTGGCAAGCGACTGTCCTGAAGACACGCCAGAACAGTTGCATGGATCGAATGTACATGCATCACACAACGCGCGTGTTTGCAGGCCCGATGCACCCCACCGTGGAGGCCCCAAGCGGTCGGATCAGGCGCATTAGGGCCTGATAATGTCTCTGGATCATTGGCGTCGATCATCAACAAATCGCTGGCTTTGATACGACTGAAATGCACTTGATTGGGGTTCATCAAAAACTGCGTGCCATCATCATTCACCGCCAGTGAAAAATGATTGGCAACGCCTTCGTGCATATTCAACCGGGCGGTCCAGCGAAACGCCGCAGCAAGATCAACACGTTCCTGCCAATGGTCCATATTCGGTTTCATCTGCGTCACACTCATTTGATTATTCTCCCCAATTTCAAAGCGGCCTGCTTGCTACCCAAGCATAACCATTTTCACACAATATATAGGCTTCTCTTAAGCCATGCGGCTTGTCAGTCGGCTCTTGCAAAATCGTGCCGCCCGCGGCTTCTGCCTTGTCACAAATTTCCTCTGGATCGCTATCGTAGAGCCTTATTTCCATACCTGCACCACGTGGCGGGTTTTCCGGCAGTAACCCAAGCAAGGGATTCGAATGATAGGTTCCATCGCTGTGCAACTGGAAAACCTGTTCGCCATAGGTCATGATCGCAAAATCGGCGCTGACACGATGCGCTTTCATGTCAAAAACAGCCTCTAAAAAGGCAACTTGGCGCTTCACATCCCGCACCAACAGGTTCAGTCCAATGCCGCGCAAGCTGGCACCAAAATCGTCGGCAGTGACCGTTTCATAATCCATCGGCGTTCCTTTGCGTCGCATCCGCTTGAACATAGCCAAACCCTGTGGCACCTTTGGACATGACGCAAGAGAATTTCCCTTCATGGCCCGATGTCGCCACCCAGCTCGTGAATGTAGCCGCGGGCCGCACACCCGCTGATACAATCATAACGGGTGGCATCTGGGTCAATGTACACACCCGCGAAACCTTACCTGATCATGATATTGCCATCGCCGCCGGACGCATCGCGTTTGTTGGGCCTGATGCCAGCCATTGCCGTGGTGATCAGACAAAGATCATTGAAGCAAATGGCTGCTACATGGTCCCCGGCCTGTGTGACGCGCATATGCACATCGAATCCGGCATGCTGACCCCCGCCGAATTTGCCCGCGCCGTGATCCCGCATGGCACGACATCAATGTTCACCGATCCGCATGAAATCGCCAATGTGCTGGGCCTCAAAGGCGTCAAGATGATGCACGACGAGGCGCTGATGCAGCCCGTCAACATCTTTACCCAAATGCCGTCTTGCGCGCCCTCTGCCCCTGGTATGGAAACCACCGGGTTTGAGATATCTGCCGAAGACGTTGCCGAAGCCATGCAATGGCCCGGCATCATTGGTCTGGGTGAAATGATGAATTTTCCCGGCGTCAGCAATGCTGATCCGCAGATGCTGGCGGAAATTGCTGCGACCCAGCGCGCGGGTAAAACTGTCGGTGGCCACTATGCATCGCCCGACCTTGGCCCCGCCTTTGCCGCTTATGTTGCCGGCGGGCCAGCCGACGATCATGAAGGCACCTGCGAGGCTGATGCGATTGCCCGAATGCGGCAGGGCATGCGATCGATGATCCGCCTCGGTTCCGCTTGGTATGATATTGAAACACAGATTACCGCAATCACGGAAAAGGGTCTTGATCCACGCAATATGATCCTGTGTACGGATGATAGTCACTCAGGCACATTGGTAAACGACGGCCACATGAATCGCGTCGTGCGTCATGCCATCGACTGTGGCTGCGATCCGTTGATTGCACTACAAATGGCAACGATCAATACGGCGACACATTTCGGGCTAGAGCGTGATATTGGGTCGATCACCCCGGGCCGTCGGGCAGATATTATCCTGACGTCAGACCTGAAATCTCTCCCAATAGAGACTGTAATCGCGCGCGGCCAAATTGTCGCGCAGGACGGTGAATGCCTTGTTGACTGCCCGCACTATGATTGGCCCAATACTGCACGCCAAACTGTAAACATGCGCAACGATCTTACGGCTGAAGATTTCCACATTCCCGCCCCTGAGGGTGCAAACGCTGTCACCGCAAACGTGATTGGTGTGGTAGAAAATCAGGCCCCAACCAAAGCGCTGCAATTTGAACTGCCCGTCACCGAAGGACGCGTGCAAGGCACAGGCGAAGTCTGCCAAATTGCGCTGGTCGAACGTCATCGGGCCACGGGCACAGTGGTAAACGCATTTGTATCCGGTTTTGGATATGAGGGGCCGATGGCCATGGCATCAACCGTTGCCCATGACAGTCATCACATGATCGTTGTTGGCACCGACGCTGACCAAATGGCTTTGGCCGCGAACCGCCTGCGCGAAGTGGGCGGCGGCATCACTATTTACCGTGATGGTCAGGAGATGGCATTGGTCGAATTGCCGATTGCGGGTCTGATGTCTGATCAACCTGCAGCTAAAGTGGCCGCCAACGCAAACCAGATGATGCAGGCCATGCGCGACTGTGGCTGCACATTAAACAACGCGTATATGCAACATTCGCTTTTGGCGCTTGTTGTAATCCCAGAGTTACGTATATCCGATCTAGGATTAGTTGATGTACGTAGATTTGAATTTATCCCTTTATTAGAGCCGCTTTCATGACCAAAATACTCACGCCGAACTCCGCCAATGCAGAACAATTCGACGATGCCACCGCTGCAGTGGATCGTCTGACCGAACTCTATATGGAGGCAACTACGTTTCTGCGCGAGCAATTCTCAGATGCAATGACAACCACGCCAGATGGCGTGCGGATACGCGCGTTCTATCCCGAAGTTCGGTTTCGCACATCAAGCTATGCCCATGTCGACAGCCGCTTGTCTTTTGGCCATGTGTCGTCACCCGGCACCTTTTCCGCAACAATCACGCGGCCTGATTTATTCCGTAATTATCTGATCCAACAGATCGGACTGCTGATTGAAAACCACGATCAGCCAGTGATTGTCAGCCCCTCAGACACACCGATCCCTGTGCATTTTGCCGTGACAGGCGACAGCGCGATCAATATTCCGCAGGATGGCGCCGCGGATTTCACCTTGCGTGATGTCTTTGACGTACCGGACCTCAGCACCACAAATGATGATATTGTAAACGGCACGTATGTCTCTATCGATGATGTGCGCCCACTTGCCCCATTTACCGCTCAAAGGGTCGATTATTCGCTCGCCCGGTTGGCACATTACACTGCAACAGACGCTGAACATTTTCAATGTCATGTATTGTTCACCAACTACCAATTCTATGTGACCGAATTCGAAGACTATGCGCGCGCGCAGTTGAACGATCCTGACAGCGGCTACACGTCGTTTGTCTCAACCGGCAACATCGAGATCACGGATGGCGACACCCCGATCCCGGAAACGCTCAAGACGCCACAAATGCCGACCTATCACCTCAAACGTGCGGATGGGTCAGGGATTACGCTTGTGAACATCGGGGTCGGCCCCAGCAACGCCAAAACCGCGACAGACCACATCGCTGTCCTGCGACCGCATGCATGGTTGATGGTTGGTCACTGCGCCGGGCTGCGCAATACTCAGGCGTTGGGAGACTTTGTGTTAGCGCACGCCTATCTGCGCGAGGATCACGTATTGGATGATGACCTGCCCGTTTGGGTGCCGATCCCGGCGCTGGCTGAAATCCAGATCGCGCTGGAAAAAGCCGTGGCACAGGTGACGCAGTTGGAAGGCTACGAACTGAAGCGGATCATGCGTACGGGCACCGTTGCCACCATCGACAACCGCAACTGGGAATTGCGTGATCAATCCGGCCCGGTGCAGCGGCTTTCGCAATCCCGCTCGATCGCGCTGGACATGGAAAGCGCCACGATTGCCGCCAATGGCTATCGCTTCCGTGTTCCATACGGGACGCTGTTATGTGTCTCCGACAAGCCATTGCATGGTGAACTAAAGCTGCCGGGCATGGCGTCAGATTTCTATAAAACCCAAGTTTCGCGGCATTTGATGATCGGTATTCGCGCGATGGAATTACTGCGCAGCACCCCATTGGAACGTATTCATAGCCGGAAATTACGCTCATTTGACGAAACTGCCTTCCTCTAAAGGCAAAAATCCGCAGAAAAACGTATTTTTCCGCTTTTTTGCGGCCACTATTCGTTGTGTTATCCTACAACATACCGTTACATTCCCGGCATGAGGCCCTATATTCGGGCGGTCTAAGGAGAAAAAAGAACATGGCAACCAAACCAATGACAAAGACTCAGCTCGTCGCCGCACTGGCCGATGAAATGGGTTCAGATAAAAAATCTGCTGGCGCAGCACTCGAAGCGGTCTGCAACCTGATCACCCGCGAAGTATCCGGTGGCGGCGCAGTGACCCTTCCCGGTGTTGGCAAAATCTATTGCCGCGAACGTCCTGAGCGTATGGTGCGTAACCCTGCGACGGGCGAACAGTTCAAGAAAGACGCCGATAAGGTTGTGAAAATGACCATCGCGAAAGCGCTGAAAGACAGCGTGAACGGCTAAGTCTGATACATTCTCAGATACGGGAAAGGGTCGCCTTGGGCGGCCCTTTTTCGTTGTGCGCAGACTCCTACCTTTTGTGCAAAGACACACATACAGGTTCATGATCGGCTTGTGATACGATGGACAGAACAGGTCGGGGGGTTGGCGATGAAATCCATACTTAGCTGGGTCAGGTTTCGGCCCTTTGCCGCTTCTATTCTGGCCGCGCTCATCTGTGCGACGATGGCGACCGCGCAAACCTCCCCGTCCCCTCGCGAAATCGCAGCCTACGAGGGGCTTCACCGCGCGGCATTCCAAGGCGATGCCGATGAAATCTCCGCCCTCGTGCAAGAAGGTGCCGACGTTAATGCCCGTGATGCAAACGGACGCACACCCGCCCATGTTGCCGCCTTTGCATCACAGGACGATGCGCTGCGGGCTTTGGCCAGTGCAGGTGCCGACGTGAACGCGCTGGAAAACGACCGATATGATGTCGTCACCATCGCTGCCGTCGCCGACGATCCCGAATTGGTGACATTGGCGATCGAACTTGGCAATCGCCCGGATCTGATCACCAGCGTCTATGACGGCAATGCCATCATCGCGGCGGCACATCTTGGGCATCATGAGGTCGTCAGGCGACTGATCGACGGTGGTGCTGAACTAAATCTGGTAAACAATCTGGGTTGGACCGCCCTGATCGAGGCGGTGATTCTGGGGGACGGCGGGTCGGATCATATCGAAACGGTTCGCGCGTTGGTCGATGCCGGGGCCGATGCCACGATACCCGACAACGATGGCATCACGCCGCGCGATCATGCGATCAACCGCGGCTATACCATCATCGCCAACATCATCGCTGCTGCCCAAGAATAACGCCTGCGCATCAGCCCGTTTAGCCATACTTGCCATCGCCCTGGTTTTCCGAAAGGTTCGACAAAACTTTCCTGGCAGAGGCTCACATGGACATACGCGCAATTCTGATGGGGCTGGCCTTTGCTCTCATGTGGTCCTCTGCTTTTACCTCGGCCCGTATTATTGTCGCGGACGCTTCTCCGCTTTTGGCACTGTCGTTGCGCTATCTGATTTCGGGTCTGTTGGGCGTCTGTATCGCTCTCCATTTGGGTCAGAACTGGCGGCTGACAAAAGCACAATGGCGCGCCACTATCGTTTTTGGCATTTTGCAGAACGCCGTTTATCTCGGTTTGAACTTTGTCGCGATGCAAACTGTTCAGGCCTCCCTCGCCGCAATCATTGCATCAACCATGCCCTTGCTGGTTGGCTTGGCGGCTTGGGTTCTTCTGGGTGAACGCCTGCGCCCGCTTGGCATTGCGGGGCTGATTGCCGGGGTCATTGGTGTC
>JBPOFE010000035.1:0-24345 GCA_051252035.1 Sulfitobacter sp. | reverse complement strand
AATCCTGACGCCGAATTTGACGTCGCCTCAAACCCAGAATTCCTGCGCGAAGGCGCGGCGATCGATGACTTTATGAAACCTGACCGTGTTATCGTTGGGGTTGAAAGCGAGCGCGCCGCGGCTGTCATGGCTGATATTTATCGGCCGCTCTACCTGCGCGAATTCCCCATCGTAACCACAGATCTGGAATCTGCTGAGCTTATCAAATACGCCGCCAATGCCTTTTTGGCGACCAAGGTCACCTTCATAAACGAAATCGCCGCTCTGTGCGAAAAGGTGGGCGCGGACGTCAAGGAAGTCTCGAAAGGTGTGGGGTTGGACAACCGGATCGGCAATAAATTCCTGCATGCGGGCCCCGGATATGGCGGGTCATGTTTCCCAAAAGACACCTTGGCGCTGGCCCGTATTGGTCAGGAATATGCCTCGCCGATGCTGATCACCGAGACCGTTATGAAGGTCAATGATGACATCAAACGCCGCATGATTGGGAAGGTGGTCGATCTGTGTGAGGGATCGGTGAATGGTAAAACCATTGCTGTGTTCGGGGTCACTTTCAAACCCAATACCGATGACATGCGTGATGCGCCCTCTCTGACTATTGTGCCCGCCTTGATCGGCGCAGGTGCGCTCATCCGTGTCACAGATCCACAGGGCGAGCGCGAAGGGCGCGATCTGCTGCCCAGTGCCGAATGGATTGATGATCCATATGTTGCGGCCAAAGGCGCTGATGCTTTGTTGATCTTGACGGAGTGGAACGAATTCCGTGCGCTGGATTTAAACCGAATTGCGCAAGAGATGACCACACCGCGTTTGGCTGATCTGCGCAACGTATATTCCGCCGAGGAAGCGGCAAAGGCCGGATTCGACCAATATGTCGCGGTTGGCCGCTAATTTCTTAGGGATCAATCCAGATGGGGCTGATATCTATTTAGGAAGTTGCCTTTGCTGGGCAGCGCCTAAAGCATGATATCCATTGCCTTAGCCCCGCCGGCGGAAAACTGACATCATGCTGCGCAGTGGGCGTGTCGCCCGCCATGTTGTGCTATTGATCAGCACTTGGCGCTCATTTTCAACCCGCGCGACCAACGCATGCAGCTCGGTGTTTTCACCATCCAACCGTGCGCGCTCATTTTCAACCCGCGCAACCAACGCATGCAACTCAGTGTTTTCACCATCCAGCCGGGCACGTTCAGTTTCGACCCGCGCGACCAAAGCATGCAATTCCGTGTTCTCGTCTGACGTATGAGCATGGTTTTGCTGCAACTTTTTGTGTTCAGCCTGCAAGTCACTGAATTGAGCCTGAGCGACATCGCGCCCCGTTTGGGCCTTTGCTAGAGCATCCTGCGCAGCCGTAAGGGCATTTTCCGTGTCCAAATACAATTGTGTCAGCGTCACCAATTCCTGGTTTCGACCTTGAACATTAGCCTGTGCGTCGGTCAGCGCCTTTTTTGCATCCTCAAGGGATTTGGAAAGCTCCGAAACCTGTTTGGTTTCGCGGTCTAGTTCGGATTTCGTGATCTCATGCGCACGCGACAACGCTTTGTATAATGCTTCTGGCACTGGCTCGCCCTTTCCGGAACCTCCCAAAACCCTATTTTTCGTGGAGGTTTGATCCATGTGATACATAGCCTGATAAAGAGTTTCTGCTTCGGCCTCACGTTCGAGAAGAGCTTGAAATTGTCGCTTGATGTGATCAAGCGTTTCATAGTCTTGGGCCGTTTCACCATTTTCGATCCAGCCTGTCACGGTCCTGTAAACAGATTGAACCATCTCCGGCAAATTTTGAATATCAGTTTGCGCATGGTGGCGCAAATCTGGGCTGACGAATTTCTCAATCTTCTTACGCGATGCACGGATCGTTTTGGGAAATTCCGGCTTTAGTGTTTCCTGAACCCCTTCTATGACCTGTACCGGATCCCCCATCACAAGGTCAAAATGGGTAAAAGCGCGCGGCATGCCACGAGTGTCCGCTTCGGATTGCAGGATGTAGATCATCCACAACAAAATTCCATTTGAAAGATCAAAGTTATTGCGAGTGTGGAGAGATTCCGCGACTTCAAGAGGGTTGCGAACAATAACAAGTGCCAAGGGTTTGACGCGCCATTGCTCAAACACCTGTATCCAAAACGGCATCAAGCGGCAGAGTCTAGGATCTTTTAGGGCAATCAGAGGTGCCTTCCCGAATTCATCTGCAAGTATCTCGACTGCTTCGCTTAACATCCCTTGTGGTATTGGCCCGGGATCATCCGGAAGAGAACTCCAAGTATCCCAGGTCAAATTATTTGCCGCCAGCAACCTGTCGTTCAGGTCTTTTACATGTGCTGCCTCGAAAAATCCTCTGGGATTATCCGCAGCAACTTTGAGTTGGTTTTTAGGGGTTTGCGCACCCATAATCTCCAAAATACCTGTCAGGGCAGATGTCCCAGACCTGTGCATACCCAAGACGACGATGGCACGTCTTGGCACGCCAGACTCGGCTGCCTTATGTAGTTTCTTTGACGGCATTGAGAGCTCTATTTAAAACAATTTCATATATATCTTTACTGTGCTGCACAGTCCAATTTTCATAACATTCCCTATGCGCGTTCCTAGCAAGGCTCTCGCGCAGTGATGGATCATCAATCAATTGATTAAGCGCCTTTGCCCAAGCGTTCTTATCGTTGGGCACCATAAGACAATTCTTACCATCTACAGCAACTTGGCGATATTCTGGATTATCGGAACAGACAATAGCCGTTCCTAGTGCGGCACATTCCACAAATTTTAGATAGCTTTTAGACTGGTTAAAGGAATCATCAACAAGCGGAATAATTACGATATCCCATTGCGCTACCTTTTGCAGCCACTCAGTGAAGATCGGATATACGCTATTATGTGGCAATCCAATCCGTTTACCAAATAACGGCTTGATCCTTTGAAAAGCCCCTATCACCTCAACCGAAATATCATCACGTTTTTCCAACTCAACGATAACATCCTGGACCATCTTCAGGTCTTCTGTGTGAGTTGGGGTTCCAACATATCCAATTTTTATAGGATGAGAATTCCTATTTATTTCAGATAGAGACTTTTTCCAAAGTTTTGCATCAATGCGGTTTGGAACAACTATTATCTTATCTTTATAATCGCTCAATACTGACGCGAGGTGCGGAGTACTGACGGTAATGATATCTGCTGCTTCTGCGTAAGACAGGACACGCTCGGTCAATTTATGCGCGTCACCCGAATATCCGCGCACCTCAAGCGCTTTTGCATCCGTAAGATCATCGTCAATTTCATAGATCAATCGACCGCCGGCACCATGCCAATCCTTAATCCAAGAGGGAAACTCGTCCCTTAGCATTTCAGGCAGGTCCCGCTGTAGTATTGCAATATCAGCATCATTTGGACGCGGCAGGGATTGCCCCAAAAATACACTGGTTTCCCAGTTTTTTGCCAAAGCATCCTGCCGATAAGGTCCCAGAAGTCTTACGTAACCTGACCCCGTGATTGTGACTGCCTGCGAACCAGTCAATGCTGGTAAAAGCGCTACTTTTTTGCGTTGAGGAAGATGCTCAGTCAAACGCCTTTCTGTTAGTTTTCTGGCAAATAATACAAGTTCGCTCATTGCGGCCCGTCGCGGAGAATAGCCGTTCGCTGTTTCCAAAGCGTTGAGGCGAATTTTTGCCATCTTTTCGGGGGTGGACATAAGCGCTTTGAGTCTCTCAAAACACGCCTCAACGTTGAATGTGTCCACCACCAGCGCATTGTAGCCATCAACAGCGTATTCATCCGCACCGCCAGCAATCGGAACCATTGATACGGTATTACAAGCCATAGCCTCCAGCCCGGTACGACCGAAAGCCTGATAATCGGACAAATCAATAAATATATCAGAAGCACGCAACAAATCTGCTACTTCTCGGCGCTTTAGGATTCCAAAGCTCTCAAATTCAAAGTCGCGCGGGAGTTCTTTGAAATCAGCACTATCAGATGAGCAGCCAAATATTTTTATTGTGACGCGATCTTGATAGATATCTTTCAACTTACCCAAAAGCTCCATAGTCCGAGCGGCACCACGGCGCGGCGTACTTGGGCGGATCATCGCACTAATGCTCAGATGATCAGAAACTGTCCGAATAGCTGCGGATGGGTAATATACAGAATGATCAATACTTGGTCGTATCTTATTCACTGATGTTTGGTGGTTTTTTTCAATCTGCTGACAAATCCAGTGTGTCTTTGCCATTGCGACCATACCGGGTATCTGAGTGTACGACGCGTGCGCAGTTTGCCAATCGGGCGTGTTCTCTTCAAAAAACCAAGGTTCATAATCCTGTGCATAATAGACAGGCAGAATCCAGGGGCAGACTGTGACTATGCGTTCAAGCAGTGCAACTGAAGTAAAGATTGTCGCAACAACAACATCAAAGGACTGCGCCGCTGCAACGATGGTCTCTTTCCGAAAACCAAAGAACATGTTTTGGGCATCACGGATGTCCGCATAAATATCTATGAAATTATGGTAGTCGGAATCATGAACAGCTATCTGAGCATCCACGCCCATCTCTCGCATTGCCGTGACTTCCTGCACAACAGAATGTGCCCCACCGCCACCGCCACGTACCGGCAAAAGAAACAAGATTTTCTGCCGCATCACCCAATCAGGCGCTTCCACATGCACCATCTGCATATGATTTAGCAATCGGTGCTTCACACTGGACCGTACGGTGTCCATTGCCCTTGTCTCTTTGACTTTGTTCAGCCGCGCGTTGAATTTTTCTGAGGTATGCTTGGCCCGGATCGCGGCACTTCCGTCTTTGGACAGGGCGACGCGCTGTTCAGAGCCAAAACTCTTGGATTTAGCGTGAAAAACATACGTATCATCTACGTATGCCAGCTGAAAACCAGCATCCACCGCCCGCATGCAAAAGTCGTTTTCTTCCCCATACCCTGTTGGGAAAGCCTCTTCATCCATGTAGCCAATCGCATCCAACACGGCGCGTCGGATCATGAAACAAAATCCATTCACAAAAGTGCTGCGTGGATAAACCTGCTGGCTTGCGCGACGTACGATGTCGGCCATGTCGTCTGGTGTAACACCTTCAGGAAGGGCATTGATCGCAAAACTTCCATCATCGCCATAAAGATCAGGGACGTTCTGCCAACTCGCCGCATTGGACAATGGTCCGCAGACCCCTAAGTTGGGGTCAGACCTCATACAGCGGATCAGCCCATCCAGCCAGAAAGATGTCAGGATCGTATCGCTGTTCAACGTTACAACATACGGCGCATCTGACGCTTTGAGACCTGTGTTGACAGCCTTGGTATAGCCTCGGTTTTCAGGGTGCTCAATGAGCACATATTCTGCCATTTCGGTGCCAAGCTCTGCACAGGCCTTGCGCAACCAAGCCGTGGTCTTTTCGTCAGAGCCGTCATTGATCACAAGGGCACGCAACGAATAGCTATTTTGCGTATCTCTAAGTGACTGCAGGCAGGCTTTGACATCTTCGAGCGCATTGTAGACCGGGATCACGATATCAACACGCGGGATGTCCACATCGTCAATGGCATTGGGCGTTTGAGGATTTGGCTGACGGCCCTCACCGCGACCATGCATCTCATAGTGGACAAGTGGGTTGTCGCGACGGGCAGCCACGTCAAGGTAGGTTCGCAGGTAGGCAGAGCTGTCGAAATCAGGGCTTGGGTTGCGACCGATCAAAGCTCCAACTCTGAAGTAGTGCTCAGCGGGTGACAGCCCTGTCAGCGCAACATCCGGATATTCCGCGTTGTACCATTTGGAGTCAAAAAATTTACTTTTTTCAAGGATTTGGAGGGAATTATCTTTGCTGGGCATTGTGCTAATAACTTCCAAAATAACAAGTTAACAAAATCGAACTCACCATTCATCTTATGGAGTTTTTTGGTCTGATTGCAAACCCGACGCCCTGTGGGTCGCGACATTCAGCCAGTATGCCCACCACCTGTACCAATCAGGTTAGGCTTGTCCATTTTTCAGGCAGTTCAAACCCTTCCGCTTCAACTTCATTTTGGATGCGCGCCACATCATCAGCCACCAGATCGACAAAGAAATCCGGCATATCGTGTTTGACGCTTTCAGTGAAACGTCGGTCAAGCAAGTTTTGAGGGTAGTCGAAGTTGGCCACGCCTAGGAAGTTCTCAATATCCTTCATGGTCTTACGCTGGTCGGCGTGCAGGTCTTCATAAAAGATCACTTTCAATCCACTATCCGGCACACCCGCCTTTAGTGTGCGCAACACCCGGCCGTATTCGGCATTGTTCCAAATGTGCGGCATGCGGATAAATTGCCTGAAATCGTCGGGCCCCCAACTTTCAAGTTTGTCGACCTGGTTGGTGACTTGCAGGTGGAATTTCGTGTGGCTCCACAACCGCTTTATCGGATCGCGCATGGTATATAATACGCGCAGATTTTCGCACTGATCAGCGATTTGCGGCCATGCCTCGGGAGGCAGATGGGCATTCAGATTTGAAAACTCGCAAGCCCATGTCTGATGCGGGCGCAGATGGAAAAGATCGCGGAACCAGTAGTCATTCACGGGGCGTTGCAAATAGGCGCTGACCCAATGCAGGTTTTCGCGGATGCGGTCTATGTTGGCATTTTCAGGGTCGAACCGATACAGATATCGTTCCTTGGCATTGATCAGACGGCGCGGTTCGCTCAGCAGGTTGGAATCCACATATTTATGATAAAAATAGTGGATCTCTTTTTCCAGTGTGAAGTGCAGCTCGGGGTGACGTTCAAGCACCGCATAAAGCCAGGTTGTACCAGCTTTCATGGCACCAACACTGAGGAAAAGGTTACCCAAAAGTTTGTTGGAACTCATCTACACTGCCTACTCTTGAATTTTATCATGCCCTAGCCTGCCTCACTAAAAAGGTAAAGCGCGATCATACAGTCAGTATTTGACAAACGGGTGAACGTTCTGACCTGATGATCCTTCAGACATAATACCTCTGCTAAACCCAATCAAATGACGTGGTGCTGTCTCCATAAATGATATCGTTTCCATCGCCTCCGTAAATAGTATCTGCGCCATCGCCCCCCACCAATGTGTCATCGCCACCCCGGCCCAGAAGGTAATCGTTCCCTCCCCGGCCCGAAATCTGGTCATTCCCAACCATCCCATCCAATGTGTCATCGCCCGCTCCCCCCAACAGCAGATCATCGCCATTCGTGGCGGTTTGACCTGTGGGATCGACCGGGGGAAAAACGATTGTTGTATCTAACAAGATGCGATCCAGCCCCGTGACGAAACCTGATAGGTTTAAGTCAGACGCGTTGAGTGCGTTGCCATCGGCGCTATAAACCTCAATCACCTCTGCACCAAAGCGCAGCTCAGCCCCCCATGCCCGCGAGATAATCTGCACATCTGACAGATCCCTCAGCCCCTCAAGACGGGTCAAGTCGATCTGATCCAAGCCAACTTGAAAATCTGTGATCGTGTCGCGCACGCCGTCGCTGACAAACACAAATGTATCTGCCCCCGCGCCACCCGACAGCACATCTGAGCCAGCGCCGTCGCGCAGGATATCATCGCCAGCGCCCCCTAACAGCTGATCATCACCATCATCGCCCCAAATCGTATCGCTGTTATCCGTGCCGCTAAGGGTTCCACCCGCAGCGTTCGCCAGCAGACGCCCGCCCTGTGTGCTCAAATCAACGGTAAATTCTAATAGATATGGTGCACTTATGGTGCTGACCCATATCCGCAGCGCAGACCCGGTGATTGCCAATTCGATGTCGGTGATATTATCAAGAGGCAGATCAATACTGCCCTCGATGCTGTCAAGCGCATGTAACTCACCCCCCGGCAGCAAAGACATCAGCGTCAGCCCTTGGTCGCTGCCTGCCGCTACCAAATAAGTTTCGGATCCAAATGTGATCGCCTTCAAGAATGTAACATTCTCAAACCGCGTCTCGCGGGTGTCGAACACATGATCCACGGCGGTCATTTCACCATTCATCGGATTAATCTGAAACACGGTCAGTGACCCGGTCCCAGAGGCGGCAGCAATTGCGTAAAGATTGCCATCCACTTCGACCATCACAGTGGCTGAAGGACGGTCAAATGGAAGCTGTGTATTAGCGGTAAATGTGTTTTGCAGGCTCAGCGCACCCCCTTGGCTGCCGACAAGTAAGGCCAGCGCATCCTCATTTCCAAACGCCGCGATTGCATAGGTCATGCCAGAATACACAATGCTATCCAGTGCCGAAACCTGCGCATTCTGTAACGCAGGTGGCAGATCTAGTTGTGTCATGCTTACCTGACCACTGTCCGAGAATTGCGCCTGCACCAGCCCACCCATCCGCAGACCGCCCAACACATGACCCTGACCGTCAAGCGCGGCAATTTCCGATAATGCGCCCAAGTCATTGCTTGTCGATGTGTGGATGCGGGTTCCATCGAAAGAGGACAAGGCCACGGTTTCAGGCAACTGCAAAGCAAGCATGTCCGTCCCGTTCAGCCCCGCAAGCAACAACTCATAGCCGTTGACACCGTCGCGAAAGACCATGTCGGTAGTTTCCAGCTGTAGCCATTCCGACGGGATTTGCCACTCGCTGCGCACCCGTGCATCTCCGGCGGTCATCCCGATCTCAAAGGCAGTGACCCAGCCCCCGCCCCGGCTAGCGGTGAACAATACTGCCCCGTTTGCTGTTTGAACGCTCAACAAATCAGTTACCCCGATCAAGGCGTCATTTTGCTGTGTAACCAGCGCTTCTACTGCTAGAATAGATCCGTGTCCCATATACATTCCCCAAGTATGATCAGGGAATAGATCAACGAATGGCTAGGCGCAGATGGGGCGCAAAGTGGGGCCAAAATATGGAGCTTGCCTAAAGTTTAATTTGCACTTTCACAGCCCTACTTCTTGACCGGGAAAGTTTGAAATCTCATTGGCGCGCGCAGGTATATTGAAGACACACATCATACCCAGACACTGCCAAGGGCATTAACGATTGGCATCAATGAACGCCTCATCAATACGCAATCAATGTAAGTCACATCGAGAGAGGTTTTGAACCAAGCCTGCTCGGCCAACACTTTGGCGCCCGCATTAACTTCAGGGAACAAAAACCGTTGTGTTTGGGTGGGGGCTAACAAACCTATTGTCCTAGTCCACCAAGACCAGAACACAGCCACCTGCCAAATCAGAAAATAAAGTCATTTGCATCTAGATCGTCCAGTGAAACACCTGTCAGCGTCAATACATCACCACCAGCTGTAATCAGCACATCCCCACCCGACTGCGACATGTGGTTGGCGGTAAGATCGGCAAAATCGGTCACCTCCGTCAGGCCACGCAAATCGATCTTTTCGTAATCGTTGAGCGCCTCAAAATCGGTCACCCGGTCCGCCCCAAACCCATCGGAAAAGATAAACACATCCGAACCAATTTCTCCGGTCAGAACGTCGGCCTGAGCACCACCACTCAAGGTGTCATTGCCCAAACTACCATAAAGATTGTCAAAGCCATCACCGCCAAAAATCAGATCGTTGCCCGCACCACCAAACAACCAATCCTCAAATGAGCCACCATCAAGCGTATCGTTACCCTCACCACCGGAAAGCACATCATTGCCTTGCTCACCGTGCAGTTTGTCGTTCCCGGTTCCACCGATAAGCGTATCATTATCGAGGCCGCCAAAAATATTGTCATCTCCGGCATCACCGCTCAGGCTGTCGTTCCCCGCGCCGCCAAACATCCAATCCACGCCGTCACCGCCGCTCCCGGTGTCATTGCCCGCCTCACCCGAGACAACATCATTGCCTTGCTCACCATTTAATTTGTCGTCCCCGGTCCCACCAAAAAGCGTGTCATTATCGAGGCCGCCAAACATATTGTCATCTCCGGCGTCACCGCTCAGGCTGTCGTTCCCTGCGCCGCCAAACATCCAGTCCACGCCGTCACCGCCGCTCCCGGTGTCATTGCCCGCCTCGCCCGAGACAACATCATTGCCTTGCTCACCGTTTAATTTATCGTTCCCGGTCCCGCCAAAAAGCGTGTCGTTTTCAAGGCCGCCAAAAAGATTATCTGCATCAGCGCCGCCCCGCATACTGTCGTTGCCAAAGCCGCCGAACATCCAGTCCACACCATCATTTCCGTCCAGATTATCGTCGCCATCTCCCCCGGACAAAACATCGTCTCCGTATTCACCCACCAGTGTGTCGTTGTTCGCGCCGCCAATCAACGTGTCGTCGCCAACGCCGCCAAAAAGATGGTCCAGCCCCTCATCGCCCATCAGGCTATCGTTGCCCGCCCCGCCGAACAGCCAATCTTCGTTCTGGTTGCCAATCAGCGTGTCATTGCCATCGCCGCCAGACAGAACATCGTTGCCATATTCGCCAACCAGTTTGTCCGCTTGAGCGCCACCCAGAATAGTATCGTTACCAACGCCACCATAAAGGTTATCCAACCCTGCAGACCCCATGATGGAATCGTCGCCCGCACCACCAAAAATCCAGTCTTCGAACGTGCCGCCGTCGAGCGTGTCATTGCCATCGCCACCGGACAGGACATCATTGCCACCGCCACCCCTCAGGACATCCTCACCATCTTCGCCCAGCAGCGTGTCATTGCCGGAGCCGCCGTCGAGCACGTCATTGCCGATACCGCCCCTTAGTGAGTCGTTGTTTGCACCACCTTGCAAGGTATCATTGCCAACCCCACCGACCAGCGTATCGTTTCCGCCCCCCCCGGTCAGACTATCATTGCCCTCATCGCCACTGATTTCGTCACTACCGGCCTCGCCGTGCAACGTATCATTGCCAGTGCCACCAAAAATCGTGTCGTCGCCCGCACCGCCAAAGATTTCGTCATTGCCGCCAGCCAAGGTATAAAATCCAGACCTGTTCCCCGCGTAAACGACATCGTTGCCGTCTTTTGCGTCTATATAATTTGCATTGGCAGTGATGACATTATCGCCGTTATTTCCGAACACTCGATCTGACCAAACCCGCATTTCCAGGTTCTCTACAAAAGCAGGTAAGAAGTAAGATCCAAATTCCTGTTCTGTTACGATCGTGTCATGACCACCGCCTTGTTGTTCCACTACCCGCACACCGCTAGCCACGAAATAGACATCATCGCCCATGCCACCTGCGGCAGTACCACCTGATTGCACTTGTGCGATTGCATCATCGCCCGATGTGCCCACCAGATCCGTACCGCCCTCACCATAGCCAATAAGACTGAATTTTGCCTTAAGCTGCGCCGCCAGCGTCGCCTGCACTGCTGCGAAGGCCGGATTGTTCGCAAGATTGACTGTCAGTTCTGGGTCGTTTTTGATGTCATATAGCTCTTTTGAACCATCCTCATACACGCTGTAGCGATAGTCATTGGTGCGCAACGACACGTTGCCATACATCCAAGTGTAAGCCGCTGGTTCCCCCGCAGGTGTGCCGCCATTAAAATAGGGGGTCAGGCTCTTGCCATCCAATTCCAGACCGTCGGCACTGATCCCGGCCATGTCGAGCATGGTTGGAAAAATATCTAGCAGTTCAACCGCATCTGTGATCACCACATCCGCAGGCACAGTACCGGGATCGCGAATGATCACCGGCGCGCGCGCGGCATTATCCCACAAGGTGAACTTGTGCCAGAAATCCTTGTCGCCCAAATGATAACCATGATCAGACCACAAAACCACGGCCGTGTTGTTTGCGATGGCGGAATTGTCCACGGCGTCAATGATCTTGCCGACCTGCGCATCCATAAAGCTAATGGTGGCAAGATAGGCCTGAATCAGTTTCTTCCAGGTCATCTCATCGGGAACATCATCTGCGGACCATGGGTATTTCTGCCCTACCGCATTGAGCACAAAGGGTGGGATATCGTTGCGGTCGCCTGCCACGGCATCGATCTGAATTTCATCTATGGGATAAAGATCGAAATATTTTTGCGGAACCACCCAATCGGTATGCGGCTTAAGCAGCCCCACCGACAACATCAATGGCGCATCACCGGGGGTGTAATTGTTGAGGTACTCCACAATGTGATCCGCACGGCGTTCGTCGGCCAGCGTATCGGTCCCCGTATAGGGTCCAACCGGCTTGCCATCCAAGTTCACACCGGTGTTGTCTTTTCCCATGTATCGGTAATCGTCAAACATCACCGCCGTGGCCGCTTCCGACGCCCCGGTGTGAAACAGCTTGCCCACACCTTTGGAATAATACCCTGCTTCCTTGAACGCCCCAAAGATGGTGTCCTTTGGGCTGACCTCGGCCTCCCACTGGTGTTTCTGGTTGTTGAAAATGCCAGTCTTTTGCGGCTCTTTACCGGTCAGAACGGACGCTCGCGACGGATTACAGATCGCCGCCTGCGAGAACGCATTGCTAAACGTCGTGCCCTGCGTCATCATCTTATCGAGATTGGGAGTATGTACCGTCCCCGAATATCCGCCCAAGCCACCGACCCAATCGTTCAAGTCGTCGATCGATAAGAAAACAAAATTTTTCATTAATTAGCCACGCCGGTTTCCATACAATTCTCAGGTTTTACGAACTGCACCTAAGAAGGTCCAGTTAAAACTAGAAACGCGATATCGACATGGCGGAAAATCACATTTGCTGACAAAAACGGATTGCACCCGACCCTTTTGATGACCTCAGCCGCCCAGAATGGTCGCTGATTTTGTCTGAGATGACCCAAGATTTATAGGCGCTCTGCTTGGTCATTTTGGAACTAGGAAGACGCGGATATAAGCCCCGGAAAATTGATTTTCAGACAAGCCCAAAACAACTCCGCGGCGCTCATCACCGTGCGGCACACTTCAACCTGACTCTATCCAAAAGAGACACTTGGTCTCTCCTGCGCCATAGTTTTCTCTTCTGCGCACCGCCACTCTCTTTTGCTTGGGACAATTTAGCTCTGTCAGCACAGCCGCTGACGCATTCATTTTATGGAGCTAATTATGACCAATACACTTTCCCCGATGGAACTTGCAGAACTTCAGGTTGTCTTTGACGAACTGGACGCCGATTTCGCCGAATTTGAACTGGATGACGCTGGCGGCGACAATGACGCGATGGCGGAACTGGACGCCGAACTCGAAGGCACAGGCCTTGCAGAACTCAGCATGGGTGGCGATTCATTCAGTGAGATGTTCACCGATGATTTCGAACAGCAATTTGTGGGCCGCTGGCTGCGCAAGAAGGCATCGAAAATCATTTCTGCCCTGATCAAAGCAGGCCGCAAAGCGCGCGGATGTGCGCACTGCGTTGCCAAGATTGCGCACGCAGTCCGTTTGTTCAAGCGCAAGAAATATGTTGCTGCAATTCGCGCGGCATATGCGGCGTATCGCTGCATTCGCGCCTGCCTGAAATAAACACATATGCGCAGCATCTGTTACGACAGATGCTGCGCCTTTCACTATTTTTAAGGAGGGATTTAAGATGAAAACATTATCCGCTGCGGACCTCGCCGAAATTGATGAATTTGCCGTTGAAATGGGTATTCTCAATGACGACGACACCGATGAGAGCGCCAGCATTGAATTGCTGATAGCGCAAATGGAACAAAGCATGTCGACCACCGACGCTTTGCTATTGGCTGAAACCACGCCGCCCGCCGGGGCCCCTGACGATGTACAGACCGAAGTGCGCGCCCTCGCGGTGCGCCTCGAAAGTCTGGCTCAGGATTTGGCTGCGCTGCACGCCCGTATTTCATAGGAGGATATCATGACAGAAGTAACATCCAGACAGGCGGCAGGCCTGCAAAAGTATCTGATTGCCAAAGATCCCCTACGCCCCGCCAACGTTGACGAAGTTGACCTGGCCGACGTGAAAAAGGAAATCGACAACGTCTTGCAAACCCTTGCGCTGCAAGATGCTGATGGCGCGCCGGTTGAAAAGCCCACATTGGACGCTTTGTCCGACAGCGACACGGGCGAAATTCACACGCTTGCGGCAGAACTCACCGAAGAGCATGTCAAAAGATTGAATCAAAAGTTTGGTGCCGCGCTGATCATCGAAGAAGATACGCCGCTGGAACTGTTCGACAATTCCGGCCTCTTTGAGATGGCCCAGAATACCGGCAGCGCCGCCGCCGCAGATACGCTGACAGTGATCCTGCGTGTGCTTGATCCCGATGGCAGCCCGATCTCAAATGCCAGCGTCACATTGACGGGCGAACTCTGGTCAGACGAACAGCTCACAAACACCCAAGGCAACGTCACGCTGAAATTGCATGGCGAAACACTGGATGCTTTGTCAGATCTACGCATCAAGCCACGGTCGGGATTCTGGAGCCGCATTATCAAAAATCCCAAACTTGAAGAACGCGGCAGTACCGTTACGCTTGATCCCCTTCCCGTCAACACCACCACGCCACAGCAGGATATGTGGGGCAATACCGCACTTGGCGTTGTGTCCATTCCTGCCACTGCACCAATGGTCAAAGTCGCCGTGATCGACAGCGGCCTGTCTGATGATCACCCTGATCTGAGCCCCGCAGGTGGATTTGGCATGGATACCGAAGGTGACACCGCGGAGGATTGGAAAAACGACGGCAGCGGCCATGGTACCCATGTTGCGGGTACCATCAGCGCGCTGAACAACGGTTTCGGTATGCGCGGCGTCACTGACCGGGTTGAAGTTTTTGCCCTGCAAGTTTTTCCCAAGGCCACCATGAGCAAGCTGATCGCCGCGTTGGACAAGGCGATGGAATTGCAGGTTGACGTGATCAACATGAGCCTTGGCGGCAAAACCAAAAGCGTCATTCTGCAGGGCCGTCTGCAAGCCGCGCGCGACAAGGGCATTCTGCCCATTGCGGCGGCTGGCAACAGCGGTGGTCCCGTGATGTATCCCGCCGCCTTCCCCGAAGTGATGGGCGTTGCTGCCGTGGGTCGGAGAGACAGCTTTCCCAACGATAGCTTTCACAAACGGCACGTCACCGACGAGGTCAGCACCGATGGCAGCTATTTCACGGCACGTTTTTCGTGCCGAGGGCCAGAGATTGATGTTTGTGGCCCAGGGGTTGCGGTGATTTCGACAGTGCCCGGAAAATCCTACGCCGCGTTTGACGGAACATCGATGGCCTCACCCCATATCGCTGGGCTCACGGCTGCGATGCTTGCCCAAACCCCAGCGATCTTTGACATGCCGCGTGATGACGCACGGACAACTGCGCTTTTTGACGCTGTCATCGGCAGCTGTGTTGATCTGGGCATGAAAGCCACATTGCAAGGACGCGGCATGCCGATGCTGGTTGCGGGCGCTGCGCAACCCACTCCGGTACCAACGCCCGGGACAACAGCAAAAACTGATACGCTAAAGGATGTGAATGATCTTTTGGCCCGCGCCATTGCCAAGGCCAAAAGCATCAGCGCCTGATCACCGGAATGGCCAATCACGATGGTCGTATTACTGGGCCGGCACCGCTTCCCTCCCTGCGGTGTCGGCCCAGCCTTTGCGCAAAACACAAATGGCAAGCTCTGTGCGGTTTTGCGCCCCGGTCTTGCGCATCATGGCCTTTATATCCGCCTTCACCGTGGTCAGTGGCATTTCCAACCTATTCGCGATGCTCTTATTCTGCGCCCCATCAATCACCAGCTTTAACACCTGCGCCTGACGCTCCGAAAATTGAACTGTGGCCGGACCGTGCGACATATACCGCGGCTGTTGTGCGCTATATTCACACATCAGCTGCGCCACTTGATTGGGGAAAACCTTATGCCCGCTCTGAAGCAAGGTCAGATGATGGCTAAGACTATCCAGATTGAGGTTTGATAAAAGCACCCCATCACAACCTGCCTGAAAACACGTTGACGTTTGCTGCAAATCGAACTTTTGCAACACGGCCAGGATTTTCAATCCGGGCCGCGCCAACTTGATCCGGGCCACTTCTGTCTCGGCTTTGGCCGCATAGGCATCAAAGTCCAGAATAACGATGTCGCAGCGGTCTTGCGACAACATAAGCGAGCCTGAAAGCCCCACCAAAGTCGTGCTGCATTCAGAAATATCAAAGGATGATAGCGCCAGATTGTGCCGCAATGCTTCAACGAAAAAAGAGTTGGGTGAAACAATAACAATGTTGGACATAATGACCTCTTTGAACAATGAGGTCACTATGTCGGTGCCGTGTTAGAGCGCAGTCATTTGCCCGTTGGCGATACACGCATGAGTGGTAACATGCGAATATTGAAAGAGATTAATTCGAAAGAACCCCGCCAGAGTCAAAACCGTCAATGGCTTCGGCTGATTCTCATCAAAGCCGTCAAACCTAAGCTCTAACATTTCCCTAACGCTAGGTAAGCTATCCTGATTCTGCGCTTGAGGACGGTATACACTAATGTTTGTAACCAATAAATTTTTGCACTTCGAGCGGAATGGTGTAACTTTCGGTGATGCTGAAATGACCACTCTGCCCGTCCGCCCTTTGAAAGAAGTATCAAAGGATCACCAAAATATTCAAAAGACGCCGTCCTCAAGCGCACCGTTTAAAACATCAGCGAGCACCGATTTGGTGCCGATAAAGGCAAACACAAATATGCCTCATCCCCGCGAGAAACTGGTTTCTATCCATTTGTTAGGGCCAATTTCGCTTATCGGACGGGATGATGAAAAGCTGACCCCGCGCGGCAAGAAAGCACAGGCAATTTTGGCACTGCTTGCCCTTGCCCCCCGTGGTCAGCGCACTCGTGCGTGGCTGCGCGACAAACTCTGGAGCGACAGTGACGAAAAACACGCGGCCTCCAGCCTGCGCCAATCACTGTTTGAGATTAAGCGCGATATCGGGCCACTTGCCGATCAGATCCTGACCATCGACAGGCATGCAATTGGTCTGCGTCTGGATCTGGTCTGGGTCGATCTGCTCGCCCTTGCACAAGACGCCACATTGTTTCGCCAGCTTGGGCTAAGCCCGGAAACCGAACTTCTTGAAGGCATGGATATTTCTGATCCTGAATTCGAGGATTGGCTGATGATGGAACGGCAGATTTGGTTTGATAAAGCCCAGACATTGGATCAGGCCGCACCGATGCTTGCTGTCGTCCAGCAACCAAACATCCCTGCCCCCACACCCGCCCCTGTCCTGACACTTGAACCAGCTTATAGTCTGGGGTTCTTGCCCAATATCCAGCACGGTTGCCAGCCTGAAACACTATTCCTTGCTGACTATGTGCTTGAGAGCATTTCCAAGAATCTTAGAGAATTCCAACCGCTGTCGATCTGTGATTTCCGCGAGATTTCCTCCCAGACCGGCAATCCGTTGAATGTTGGTGATACGGAATTTTACGTGCGCACCCGGTGTCTTCAGGTGGGCAATTCGATGACGCTGACCCTGTTTTTGTATCGTGCGTCACAGATGCAAATGGAGTGGAGCCAATCCATTCAGGTTTTAGTTTCAGACGTACTTGCCCCTGACGGCATCGTACTGAACGGTTTCATCGCACAAAACGTCGATCGCTTGGCAAAATCCATCTTTGAGGATGTGCGCAAATCTCATGATCTGCACGACATGCAGCGCGCCGGGTATTCCGCGCTGAACCTGATGTTCCGCCTTGATGACAAGGATTTCGCGTCTGCCGAAGGGTTGCTCACCGATGCCACCACCAAACAACCCCATTCGATTTATCCGGCACTAAAGGCGTATCTATCCAGCTTTAAAATCGGCGAAAACCTCGGGTTGATCGAAGAGGCCAACACCAAAGCCGCCGAACGCCTGCTGACGGGCGTGGTCGAAGACAATCCGTTCAACGCCATTTCGCTGTCCTGTCTCGGGCATGTCTTTGGCTATGTATTTCAGGAGCACGAGGTCGCGGGTTCATTGCTGGAGCGTGCACTGGCGCTGAACAAAAGCCAGGCGTTCGTCTGGGATCACTACGCGCTGCATAAAATCTATACAGGTCAATACGACGAGGCTTTCAAAGCGGCCCAACAGGCCAATTTTCTGGGGGCCTATAGCCCGGTCAGCTACAGCTACGACATCACTATGGCGATGGCCGCAACCATGACCGGGGACCACGGCCGCGCCGTGGCTGCGTGCAAAACCGCGCTACGCAAACAACCGCGATCTGCAGCCGCGATGCGCTATCTGATCGTCAACTATGTGCTTCAGGGCAAACACGAAGAAGCGATGAAAATTTACCGTGATCTGCTTGTCATCGACCCCGATTTTGAGAACCCAGAAGTACAGATGCAACGCTACCGACTGACCGATACCGACATGCAGGCAAAGTTCTTGGACACCATCAAAATTTTACCCAACACATGAGATTTGTATGAATATCCTGACAACCGCAAAATTTATTGTAACACCGACCGGGCTAAAGCTAGAAAACGGCGATGGGGCCCAAGGTCAGGACGGGCTTGACCCCGCCGCACAGGCACAATCCGGTGGCGCGCTGTCCGCCCTGTCACTGAACCGCAATCGGAACAGAAACCGTAATCGGAACCGCAACAGAAATCGAAATCGGAACAGAAACCGCAATCGAAATCGGAACGACGTTGATGCGTCTGGCGGCGGGATGCTTTTGGAACCTTGGAAGGAGCGTGAAACCCTTCATGCACTGCTTCCCGACTGGATCGACCTGCCCGTCGACCTGCCCCCCTCCCCTGAGCAATTGCGTCATGAGGCCATCGACCTGCTCAAAAAACAATATCTTCTGCACCAACCCGAGGGCCTGAGCCGTCAGAACGAAATTCTGACCGAAGCAAACCTTGAACTGTCGGGTTACCTGATGCCGCTGGGTCTGGCAGAGGGCAGTTCTTATGTCGCCACCGAAGGGCTTTTTTATCTCATTCTCGCGTTAACGGATGAAATTGGGCTGCGTTATAAGGATCGCTACAACGTGCTGCGCCCCAACCAGATTGAGCCGCGCCTGCGTCCCTTCCTGCCCAATCCGGCCCATGCGTCATACCCTAGCAATCATTCGTTCCAATCCTTTTCAATCGCCTTTGTATTTTCGCGCATGTTCCCCGAGCATCCCGCAAGCACCGAGCTTTTTCACACCGCCCGTCGGATTGCCGAAAACCGCGAATGGGCTGGGCTGCATTACGCCTCGGACACCCGCGCGGGATACCAATTGGCCCGTATGATCACCCCAATTTTAGAAGAAATTTGTAAGGACCAGATGCTCGCCGCAGTGTCTGAATGGATTTAGGAATAGTAACATGCAAACATCCCCGAATTACGGTCAGGAAAACTATCCAACGTATGACGCGCTGTGGCACCTGAAAACCATGGGCATTCTTGACGAAAATAACGCGACCCTTGGCCCGGTGGCCCCAGCGGACTGCACCCGCAAGACCCGTGTGGCGATGATTGATACGTCCGTCGCAGTTGAACATCCAAATTTAAGCGATGCGATCAACAAAGACCTCGCACTTGATCTGTTTTCCACCCGCCTTGGCGCATTTTCCTATCTGGACAAAGACGCAAGGCTGGGCGCACTGCCCCTGAACATGGAAACCGGTGTGGCCGAGGGGCTTGAACTGACCTCGCAGATACTGATCGAACTGAACGATCGGCTGTCTCATGGCGCGCGTGCCCGATTTGGCGGCATTCGCCCGGCTGTCTCGCCTGACTTTTCTGTACATGGTACGGCGATTGCTGGTCTGATCGGTGCGCGACCCTGCGTGACTGAAATCTCTGACGGCGCTGGTGGTAAGAACCCGCTCACCCTGCCCTATACTGGCGTTGATCCAAGCTGTGAAATTGTCCCGATCTCGACAAATTTTGACCCTGACCCAGAACAGTTGATCATCGCATTCCTTTACGCCGAATTGATCAATGCTGATGTTATCTTGTTGCCTCGGATCATTCCTGATCCGCTGCGCACCACACCTGAGCTGTCGCGTCATGCTGTGCCGGGACATGATCAGGATTTGGGCGCGCTGACCGCCACCGCCTCTACCACGGCGCATATTACCGCGCTCTGGGCAGAGTTGGCACAACTGATTGTCGCCGTGTCCCTAAACCGCCCTGTGGTTTGTGCGGCGGGCAATGCCAACGAAGAATTTGCAATCTACCCCGCAAACTTGGCCGATGATCACAACGGCATCATCGCCGTTGGGGCGCTGAACGCCAAGGGCTATCGCTGCGGCTATTCTGATGCGCGCAATGTCACGGTCATGGCGCCCAGCAACGATAGCGAAGTCTTTGACCGAGGCGAAGTGCGTCTAGATGAACAGCACAAAGATTACGACGGCATTGGGGTGCCAGATCACAATTTCAATTTCAAATTCTCGTCTTACGACATCATTTCTACGGATGTGCCGGGACGGTTTGGGTATTCAGGCAGCCCCTTTGACGCAGAACGGCCCGACACAGGATTGCGCGAATTCGGATCTTACTTTTGCCGATTTGGCGGCACCTCCGCCGCCTCCGCTCTGATTGCAGGGTTCTTAGCTTTGGCAAAAACAACGCAAGCCTTGGATACAGACGCTGACGGGTTGGCCGCGAAATCCTGGCTGCTGTCAAAGGCGCACCAACATTCAGAGGATGAGGCGCACCACCTTGTACCTATGTGGTCAGGTGAGCCAAACTTTCCGGATCAAACGCCCTCTTAGCCTATTGTTATCAAAAAGATTTTGCATGACCCTGCCCTATCCGCACGGTCATGCGGCCCGGTCTAAGCCGTGATAACCACGTCATCCACATCACTATCGACTGCCTGACAGGCGGCCAATATCCGTGCGCGCAAATGGGTCTGGACATATGCGCCATGAAACCGACTTGGCGCTTCCAGCACCAAGCGGCCCCCTGCCCTTTCCTGCCGCTTGAGCGCCCGCACCCAGCTGCCATAGACATCAGGTGCCTCAGCATGCAGCACTGCCTGCGCCAGCGCCCATTCGGTACCGGATGAAATATCAGGTGGCGAAACCTCCCCACGGATCGGCAGCGGCACAACTTGACTTGGCTCAGGCGCACCTTGCATGCGCAGGTCAAAGTCAGGCCCTACATTGGCCCAATTGGCCCGCGTCATATCCAGGATACGTTCCATATCAAGACCGTATTCTGTGACCCGTCCCCGCGCGCCCTGTCGCTTGACAACCAACCACCCATGACCGCGTAGTTTTGCCATCTCGCGTTTGACAGTACGTTCATCGACGGACCAGAGCCGTGCAATTTCGCGTTGGCCCACGGCCAATTCATCCCGTCCCCAATTGTACCGCGCCGTGATCAGCGTAATCAGCCGCAACACCAAACGCTGATCATGCTTATTGCGCGCCAGCGCATATGCACCCAATGCGGTGATGATGTCGTACTTTCGCGCGGATGCACCACGCCCAACAGGTTTTGGTAAAAGCATGACTGCTCCCAATAACACACCATACAGCACGCATGGCTATTGCCTCAAATCATGATCTCTAGGTGGATCACTTACGGGATGCTGAGAAAGACAACGCCTTTTCCGCTCCTTCCCTGATTTGCGTCCTAAACGGCGATTCTGTCAAGGCTTGGTTTTGCGCTGCGACACTTCTTGCTCAAATCAAATCTAAAAGATTGGGTATTATAGGTATTGGGGGTCATCCAGTGCGTCCCCTATTGAAGCGATTTTGTCACCCTATATATGGTCTAAACCAAATATGTGACCCCCTAAATTCGCCTCCACCATCTAGTTGTTGAGATTAATGGATCGAATCGCGCGATGTGCTTAGCCCGCGGTGATTTAGCAAGTTTCGCTCATTTTCTGCCTTTCACAATATATCTCTTTCATTCTTATGCAAGTTCAGCGTAAATCAAGAAACAATAAGAATTAGCGTTCTTTGGATGCCGTTCTGCGGTTCCCCGCGGGGAACCATGATCCAGAAGGCAGCGTGAAGAGCCGACAGGAACAAGGGCCGCATATGTACACCCACGCCGATCTTGCGAGGCTGCAAGCTCAATCCCTCAAGATGCAGGGGTTCATCCGTCAGCAAACCTATTCACCCGAGATGGAAAAGACGCTACGGCGGTTCTCCAGTTGGGAGGTCGCAGAGCTGATCTTTAAGATCAACCCATCAACCTTGCGCGGTCGATTGGCCGCTGATCCCTCCCTGCCCGAAGGCTTGGTCGAAGAAGATGGCCGTCAGCGTTGGTACACCTTGGAAGAGATCAATGAGCTACGCCGTAAGTTGCGGATCAAGAACACCTCGCTGATGCCGCCACGCCCAAGCGGAAAGCGCGCGATCAGAGCAGCGATCGCAAACTTCAAAGGGGGTGCAGGCAAGTCGACGGTAGCCCTGCATTTTGCCCATGCGGCGGCACTTGATGGTTATCGGGTTCTGGCTGTGGACTTTGATCCTCAGGCGACGCTTAGCCACTCTATGGGCCTGTCGGACGTGTCCGAAGAATTCACCGTCTGGGGGATTATGGCGCGCGACCTGATCCGCGAGACCGAACGGATGAATGCCGTGGCCGGCGGCGCGGAAAGCGGGGCCACCCTGCCCCAGCGCAAATTGCCCGCGTCCATCACTGGTATGGGTCTTAGCGATCTGCGCGCGATGGATTTTATCAAGCCAACCTCATGGCCAACCATTGATCTGATCCCCAGTTGCGCCAACGCGGCCTTTGTCGAGTTTGCCAGCGCGCAATATCGACACCTTAATCCCGAATGGTCGTTCTTTGCCGCGGTATCACGTTATCTCGACCTGATCCCGCCGGATGCCTATGACCTTATCATCTTCGACTGTCCGCCCGCGATTGGGTATCAGTCGATGAATGCGGTGTTTGCGGCGGACGTTCTCTATGTCCCGTCTGGTCCGGGCTATTGGGAATATGACAGCACGACCAGTTTCATCGGGCAGTTGTCAGAAGCACTCGAAGATTTGGGGCGGTTCAGGGGGCGGCTTCCGTCGGGGACCAATCCTGAAAAAGCCTTTGCCGATATCCGGTTTTTACTGACCCGTTTCGAGCCGAACAATGACTTGCACCGTGCGATGCAGTCAGCATTTGGTCAGGTTTTTAAATCACATGTGGCAGAGCACCCGATTGAGATGACCCGCGCGGTTGAGCAATCAGGGCGATTCCTGTCGTCGATCTATGAGATGGATTACCGCCAGATGACGCGGGAAACTTGGCGACGCGCACGGGCGTCGTTTGATCGGGCGTATGATGAGTTTCGAGGCACGCTCGTGGCGGCCTGGGATAAATTGGAGGATTGATGAATGGTTAAGAAGCGGTCTGTTTTTGACATTGATTTCGAACTTGATGGCGACGCCGACGCGGAAGGGTTCCCCGCGGGGAACCAGCGCGCGCCGGAAACCAAGGCGCATAATATTCAAGGCCACCCGTTGCAAAACCAAGATCCGGCACCAGCTCGGCGCGGTCCAATGGCAAGCGCCATCGCTGAAACGGCGGATGCCACAGCGGAAAGATTAGACGCTGAAGCGGCGATTAGAGCCGAAAATGACGCGCTGGCGCATGAGCATGTCCGGCTAAAAAAGCTGGGGTTGATCACTGATCTTATCCAAACCAGCGATGTGTTCACGACCAAACTGACGCGCGACCGTTCCACCGGAATTGATCTTGAGCTGGCGGAGTTGAAGGAATCCATCAAGGCGATAGGTCTGTCCAATCCGATCCGGGTTGAGCAGAAAGAAGACGGGTTTGAATTGATTCAGGGCTTTCGTCGCCTGAATGCATTTCGCGAGTTGGCCAAGGAAACTGGCGATCCGCGCTATACTCGGATCCCTGCCGCGATGGTTCCCCGCGGGGAACCGGTTGAGAATCTCTATCGTAAGATGGTGGACGAAAATATGGTCCGAAAGGATCTATCGTTTGGCGAGATGGCGCAGCTTGCGTTGTCTTATGCCAAAGACGCCGACATTGACCCAGGCGAGGCGGTATCAACGCTTTATGCATCTGCGCTGAAGCAAAAGCGCACCTATATCCGACAGTTTGCGCGTGTGCTTCAGGATCTTGAGGGCGCGGTAAAGTTTCCCGAAGCCATACCGCGGGCATTGGGGTTGGATATCTACCGTGCGCTGGACGCGGACGCGGGTAGGGCAGGGGGCCTAATTGCGGCGCTCAAGGCAGCACCAGCACGGGATGCGACGGCCGAAGTGCGTTTGCTAAAAGACACCCTCGCTGAACGGAAAAAACAACCGCGCGAACCGATTGCCAAGACGGTATCAAAGACGTCACTGCGGCTTGGGCGCCCCGAAGGCGAGGCACGGGTGACTGCGCTGGATGGTCGTATTGAGTTGCGGCTGGATAAGGATTTCTCTGCGATCAGCAAGGCGCGGTTGCAGCAAGGGATCGAGGCGTTTCTTGAGGCATTGGATCGTGCTGAATAGGCTCTAATCAGCAGTTTTGACCCTGCTAGACCTCAAAAGGCTCATATTGACGAGGTGTCAGGTTAACTCGTTGAAATAATTAAAAATTTTTTGAAACTCTTGC
>JBPOFE010000034.1:0-24575 GCA_051252035.1 Sulfitobacter sp. | reverse complement strand
GCGATGTCATCACGGTCCAGCCCGCGCACATCCGCGCCGAACAACCGGATATGCCCCGCCGTGGGCAGCAACGCACCATAGCATAGCTTCATCAGTGTGGTCTTACCCGCACCCGATGGTCCCGTCAGAAAATGAAAGGATCCCGGCGCAAGTTTCAGCGAAATATCCGACAGCAACTCACCGCCGCCATAGCTATACGCCACATTTTCCAGTTCGATCACAGAATTACTCCGGCTCAATCAACCTGTTGTGCCTTAGCACCGCTCGGCATTCAATGCACCTCAACAATGCTTCACGCCCAGATAGCACTTTTCCTATGATGTCCTAAGACATATGCTATTGGTTAACATGTAAATACGATCCTCAAAGTGCAACAGGATAACTAATGCGGCTCATCTGTCCAAATTGCGACGCGCAATACGAAGTCCCTGACGATGTCATGCCAACAGAGGGCCGGGATGTGCAATGTTCCAATTGCGGGCAGACATGGTTTCAACATCACCCCGATCACGCCCCTGACGAGGACGAAGATAACAGTGTCGATGTAGACGCGCCCTCCCCCGACGAAGAGATTTCCCCGCCACCACCACCTGTTGCCGCGCCTGCTGAGCCTGAGCGCAAGCAATTGGACCCGGCGGTCGCCGATATCTTGCGGCAAGAAGCAGAAGCCGAACATGAGGCCCGCCGCAAGCGGCAGTCGGAACCGCTGGAAAGCCAACCTGATCTGGGGCTGGACAGCAGCGACAATGATGACAACGAAGACCGCCGCGCGCGGCAGGCCCAAGAACGCATGGCGCGGATGCGCGGCGAACCTGAGCCAATTTCAGACGACACGGCAACTGCGGCCGCGATTTCATCGCGCCGTGATTTGCTGCCTGATATCGAAGAGATCAATTCAACGCTGCGCACAGGCACAAACCGGGACAGCGCTGGCACCGACAACGGTCCCCATATTGAAGCCCCGACCACTAAAAAGCGCAAACGCGGCTTTCGCAGGGGGTTCCTGATGATGGTCGTGTTATTTGCGGTTCTGGCCGCGATCTATTCTTTCGCACCGCAGATTGCCAAAGCCGTGCCGCAAGCCGATCCGTATTTGTCGAGCTATGTCGCTTGGGTTGATAAGATGCGCTTGATATTGGATGGCTATGTGCAGTCGCTCCTAAGCTGGCTTGATACTGTCGCATCAAGATCAGATAGCTAGGATGTCGCTGACTATTCAGTACTGCCCCAACAACCGTTTCAAATAGTCGCGTTCCACCTCTGGTCGCTCTGTTTCACCAGAACGGCGGCGGATTTCATCCAGCAGCTTACGGCCAACTTCAGCACCGCCCGGCCCTTGCCGCAACTTGCCTTCCGGCGCGCCATCGCTGCTTGATCCTTCACGGTCACGGCCCAACGGATCCTGCGCCTCAGCGCGGCGATCTGACGGTGCGGTGCCCTGACCCGGTTGCTGGTTTTCTTGGTTGTCCATCGCATCCGCCAGCGACCTCATACCCTCGCGCAACGCTTCCATGGCCTGCGCCTGATTGTCGATGGCTTCGGCCAAATCACCACCGCGGAGCGCCTCTTCGGCCTGATCCATCGCCCGTCCGGCGCGTTCCAGCGCCTCGCGTGCGGCATCGCCTTCGGCAGTTCCCTGACCCGGCAAACGGCTCTGTTGGCGGCGCAATTCGTCACGCAGGGCTTCTTGCCGTTCGGCAAGTCCGTCCTCGCCTTTGCCAAAGCCTTCGCCTTGTTCGCCACCCTCTGGCGTTGGTCCGGTCTGACCTTGACCCTGACCATTTTGATCACTGCCACCTTGGCCTTGACCGTTCTGGCCTTCGTGGCTTTGCCCGCGCCCCTGACCGCCATTGCGGCCTTCGTTGCCTTGGCTTTCACCAGCCTGCGCATTTGGGTTAAACTGTTCCTGCAGATCGCGAAACGCCTGATCGCTGAGCCCCTGTTGCTCGCGCAGCGTGTCTGACAAACCCTCCATCGCCTGATCACCCGGCGATTTGCCGCCCTCACCGGGCTGGCCTTCGGTGACGCGCATGTTTTCCATCAGCTCTTGCAGTTCTTTCAGCGCTTGCTCCGCCTCGGCCATACGGCCTTGCTCCATCAGATCCTGAATGTGGTCCATCATGCGTTGCAGGTCGTCTTGGGTCATCTGCATCCGCTGGCCCTGCTGCTGGTCTGGCTCATCAGTGCCATCGCGGTCGCGTTCCTGCGCCTGCTGGCGCTGTAACTGGTCCAGATATTCTTCGGTTGCGCGGCGCAACTCATCCATCAATTCGGCGATTTCTTCTTTTGAAGCGCCGTTCTTGATCGCCTCGTTCAAGCGGTCCTGCGCACGCCGCATCCGTTCCAGTGCGTCGGCCAACACACCTTCTTCCAACTCAATCGCGAGGTCCCACATATCTTCGGCCAATTGTTCCTGCACGTCGTCGCTCAGCCCAAAGCGTGCATGGGTTTCCAGACGTGTGATCACCCTGCGCAACCGCAACGCCGTGGTCTCGGAGCGGAAAATATCCTGAGGCTGGTAGGACACCGCCCGCAACACCTGTGCCATGCGCGGCCCGTTGGCGCGCGACCAAAGCAAATCGCGGCGCATCTCAATCACCGCCGCCGCTGTCGGGTCAAAAAACCGTCGCCCCGGCAAGACAAGATCACTTGGTATCGTTTCGCCCTGTTGCTCTGCGGCATCCAGCACCGATAGGCTGATCTTGACTGGTAGATTTGCCCAGGCATGTTTGGAAAAATCTTCGATCAGGTTTTCTTCGAAATTTGCGCGGTCCCCCGCGATCGGCATGGGCAACGGCACAAGGATATCGGGTCGTGCTTCGGGATCAATCATCAATCCGTGGCGCCGATCCACAGCGGCTAGATCAAGAATAATCCGCGCCTCACCCACCTCTACGCCATAATCATCACGCGCCGCAAAAGGCAGACGCATTTTTCCCAAGGCAGAGACTTTCGGGTCGCCCAAAAGATCAACTTCAGGGGCTGCATCCTGCACGATGGCCACGTCCCAAGCACGGCCACCCGGGCCTTTGACGGCAATGGCCCCATCTTGCAGAACGGTAAATTCTTGCGCCGCGTCCGAAGCAGCTGGCACATCTGCCGTGCGGCCTGAAACCGTTTCTGACAGGGTCAGCGCCCCAACTTCGCCATAAAACCGCAGGGTGATCAACGTGCCCTTGGGCAAATCAATCGCGCCTTCGGCCAAATCATTAAGGTATAATGTCGGCTTGCCGGTATAGCGCGGCGGCTCTGCCCAGCCTTCCCAAACCGGGCCATTCGCCAGCCCACCACCACCCGGTGCCATCTCTGCCACCGACCCGACCCGCCAAATGGATCCAAACAACAACGCCACAGCAAAGGCCAGCACCGCCACAAAGCGCAGCGCATAGGGATCACGTCGCGCCACCCGCAGGTCCGCAGGCACAGCCCGTGCCTGTGCCGCACGTTCCGCCATCCGCGTTTTATGCGCCCGCCACACGGCCATTGATGCATCATCATCATTGCCAATCACCTGATCGTCCATCATCGCCTGAATGGGACGGCCCGGCATGCTGCGGTCCAGCCGCGTCATCGCATCGACACGCGATGGGATACGAAAACGGCGCAGGGCATAAACAAAGCTCCACAGCCCCGCCAGTGCCGCAATAACGACAGCGGCCCAAACCACCTCGATCATAACAAGGTCTTGAAGTCCCAGCATCAAAGCGGCCATGACCATCAGACAAACGCTCATCAACGGCCAAAGCGCATTGACCAGATTTTCCGCCAGCATCCCCACCCAGGTCAACCGCAGCGGCCAGCGCAATTTCGCCAGCCCGCGCCGCAGATCGTTGGGGGTGAATGAGGTCATCGTGACTGTCTCCTGACGCTTTGCAGCAAACCCCGTCAGCGGCGGAGTGTCAAAGCCATTCAGGAATGGTATCGCGTTTTAGCATTTCGTCAAAGGTTGGCCGTGCGCGGATAACCGCAAATTGATCGTCTTTCACCAGAACTTCGGGGATCAGAGGCCGTGAATTATATTCACTGCTCATCACTGCGCCGTAAGCCCCGGCAGATCGGAACGCGACCAGATCATCGGCCTTCAGGGGCGGCATCATCCGCCCCTTGGCAAAGGTATCCCCGGATTCGCAGACCGGGCCGACGATATCATACGGCTGCTGTTCGATCCCTGGCACCGGCTCAATCACAGGCACGATATCATGATAGGCATCATACATTGCTGGGCGGATCAAATCGTTCATCGCACCGTCCAAGATCAGAAATTCGCGGTCCTCGCCGGATTTCACATAAATCACTTTGCTGACCATCAGACCTGCATTGCCCGCAATCAACCGCCCCGGCTCAATCTCGATCTCGCAGCCCAGATGGCCCAGCGTCCGCTTTACCATGGCGCCATATTCGGTGGGCAAAGGTGGCGCGGTGTTTGACTGCTGATAGGGAATGCCAAGGCCGCCCCCCAAATCCAAACGGGCGATATTATGCCCATCGTTGCGCAATATTTCCGTCAGTTCGGCAACTTTGAGATAGGCTTGTTCAAACGGCGCAAGGTCGGTCAACTGGCTGCCGATGTGAACATCAAGGCCAATCACCTCAAGCCCCGGCAGTTCCGCCGCCATCCGGTACACTTCACGCGCCCGCGCAATCGGGATGCCAAATTTGTTCTCGGATTTCCCCGTCGCGATTTTGGCATGGGTTTTGGCGTCGACATCCGGGTTCACACGGATGGTGATCGGTGCTGTTTCACCCAATTCCTGCGCCACCGCGCTCAGCACGATCATCTCCGGCTCGCTCTCGACGTTGAATTGCCGAATGCCACCTTGCAATGCGACGCGGATTTCATCCGCCGTCTTGCCCACGCCAGAAAACACAATGCGGTCCCCCGGCACACCTGCCGCTTTGGCGCGCAGATATTCACCAACCGACACCACATCCATGCCTGCGCCCGCCTCGGCCAAGGTGCGCAACACCGCCAGATTGGAGTTGGCTTTCATCGCATAACAGACCAGATGATCCATTCCCGCCAGCGCCTCATCAAACAGCCGGAAATGGCGCAACAGGGTCGCTGAGGAATAGACGTAAAAAGGGGTGCCAACTGCGGCGGCAATTTCAGCCACAGCAACATCCTCAGCAAAAAGCGCACCGTCGCGGTATAGAAAATGATCCATCTCTTTTTGGCCTTAAATATTCCCCGCCGGAGGCTCCGGCTTACTTAACAGGCGCTGTCCGCAGAAATAAATAGAGCGGCAGACCACAGCTGACCCCAATACAGAAGGTGGCAGGAATGGCAATGAGCGCCAGCCAATTGCGCCGCACTGCCACCTCGGCCAGTATCCAGATTGTCAGCGTGATCGCGGCGATTGTCAGATCCCAAACCAGCCCACTGGCGGCGGCGTTCACGTGCCACGCATCGACCATGGCCATGATGTCAAAGCCGTTGGCCTGAAACCACGTCACAAAATAATACATCGGATGCACCGCACCCCAAAGCGCAAGGGCAAGATACAGCATACGCAAAACTGACATGTTATTTCACGGTTGAGACACCAACGATCACATGTCCGGAAATATGGACACCGGGTGTGGTTGGTTCTGGAGCATAGCGTGGACTTGTATAGGGTCCGCGCCCACCTGTGGCCGCAGGGTCCGTGCAAGCAGCAAGGGTGGTGAGCAAAACGGCTACGATTGCGCGGTTCATAATCCTACTCCAACAGATATAGTGACCGGGCCTCTGGTTGCCGCGACCCGCGTGCCAACAGACACACCATGGTTTGACAGGCTCACTTCACTGCGGGCCGATGGATAGATCGGTTCACCATCCGCGCCGCAAGCAGCCAATGTCAGCCCGATCAAAACGATCAAGAGGGGTTTCATGCCAATATGCCTTTCCACCTTGTGACCTGCGCGCGCACCTGCGCCGGGGCCGTTCCACCATAGGATATACGTGAATTTACCGAATTTTCCACGCCCAACACCTCAAAAACATCCTGAGTGATGTCCGCATGGGCGGATTTCATCTGATCCAGCGTCAAGTCAGGCAGGTCACAACCTTGTTTTTCGGCCATCCCCACCAGCGCTCCGGTGATGTGATGCGCGTCCCGAAACGGCAGGCCAAGCACGCGCACCAGCCAATCGGCGAGGTCCGTGGCGGTGGAGAATCCGCTGCCTGCTGCCGCTGCCAGATTGTCACGTTGCGCATTCATGTCACGCACCATGCCTTCCATCGCGGCGAGCGCCAGCATCAGGTTATCAGCGGCGTCAAACACCTGTTCCTTGTCTTCCTGCATGTCCTTGGAATAGGCCAGCGGCAGCCCCTTCATCACCATCATCAGCGCAGTATTTGCGCCAAAAATCCGCCCCACCTTGGCGCGGATCAGTTCCGCCGCATCCGGGTTTTTCTTTTGCGGCATGATGCTGGAGCCGGTTGAAAATCGATCAGACAGGGCAACAAATCGAAACTGCGCCGACGACCAGATCACCAGTTCTTCGGCAAAGCGGGAAAGATGCATCGCGCAAATGCTGGACGCGCTCAGGAATTCCAATGCAAAATCACGGTCACTGACCGCATCCAGTGAATTGGCCGACGGGCGATCAAAGCCCAACGCCTGCGCTGTCATGTCCCGGTCAATCGGGAAAGACGTGCCTGCGAGTGCCGCAGCACCCAAGGGGCATTCATTCATCCGCGCCCGCGCATCGCGCATCCGGCTCAAATCACGGCCAAACATTTCGACATAGGCCATCATGTGATGGCCCCATGTCACCGGCTGAGCGGTCTGAAGATGTGTGAAACCGGGCATCACCCAATCGGCACCGGCCTCGGCCTGCCCCAACAGCGCTTGGATCAGCGCGACCAACCCCGCATCCGCCGCATCCAATTGATCCCGCACCCAAAGTTTGAAATCCGTCGCTACCTGATCATTGCGCGACCGACCTGTGTGCAGGCGACCCGCTGGTTCGCCAATCACTTCCTTTAACCGCGCCTCGACATTCATGTGGATGTCTTCCAGCGCTGTGGAATATTCGAATGTCCCGCCGTCAATCTCTGACAAGATCGTGAGCAACCCTTCACCAATCGCATCAGCATCGCTATTGGTGATAATGCCTGTGGCGGCCAACATGGCGGCATGGGCGCGCGACCCTGCGATATCTTGTGCGGCCATCCGTCTATCAAACCCGATTGAGGCATTGATCGCCTCCATAATCGCGTCTGGCCCGGCGGCAAAACGGCCACCCCACATTTTGTTGGAAGTCGTGTCAGTCATGGTAAAACCCTTTGGAGGGACGAATGAAAAAATTGCTGCTGGCGTTCGTGTATACGGCCCTTGTGACAGGTGCAAACCCCGGCTGGGCTGAGGATGCCAACATCGCGGCGCTGCGTGATGGCGACATGAAAAAACTTGTGGTCCACACACCGCCAATCGCCACATCCGACGCGCCTTTTATTTTGGAGGATGAGGGTGGCCAAGGCACGCTATCCGACTATCGCGGCAAATATGTATTGATCAATTTCTGGGCCACATGGTGCGCGCCGTGTCGCAAGGAAATGCCGCAACTCAACGCACTGCAAAAGGAATTTGGCGGCGACAAGTTTCAGGTCCTGACCATCGCCACGGGCCGCAATTCCCCCGAAGGTATTACAAGGTTCTTCACAGAGGCCGGCGTTGACAGCCTGCCACGCCACCAAGACCCGAAACAGGCGCTGGCCAGTCAGATGGGTATCTTTGGGCTACCGATAACAGTGATCATGGATCCGGAGGGGCGCGAGATTGCCCGCCTGCGCGGCGATGCGGATTGGAGCAGCGACAGCGCCAAAGCAATCATTAAGGCGTTGGTGCAGCCCGAAAGTTAAGACGCTTCAATCACGCCGCGTGTGTTAGAATCGCCGCTTCAGACGATGACAGGTGTCGCCGTGCAAAACGCCCGTAGGTATGGGGATCAAACTCTAACTCAGGATGCGCCGCCAGCAGGCGTGCGCGGTCTTGATCATCCAACGTGCTGAGTGCCGCAGATGCCGGGTGAAAACTCTCGGTTTCGACGCCATTGGCCCAGACCACCTCGTGCTGGTCCAGCAACAAATGCACATAGGTCACTTGCCGCACTTTCAGGTCCACGCGAATGCTGTCGCCGTTGATCAAATCCTTGGCGGCAACCAAGACTTCTGAGGTGTTGAACAATTCCTGCGCCACAGCCCCCTGAACAACAATCCGGTGTTCAGGTGAGACAAGTAAATCCTGATCCGGGCGACCGTGGCCCAGAATATCTGCTGTGATGCGCACGGGGCGCAGTTTTGGCATGGCAAAAAGCCGGGCGCCGGACATTTTGCGGCTGCCGATCCACTGAATTTCCTGTTCGCCATTGTCTTTGGTCTGAACTTTATCGCCTTCGCGTAGGTCTTCGATCAGGGTCAGCCCGTCAGCCGTGCGAATGCGCGTGCCGGGGGTAAAACATATCACCCCACCGCTGCCCGCAGACATCGATTCACCCGGCGTCGATCCAAGCGTGTGATGCACAATCCAAAGATCAACATTGCGGGGTGGAATTTCGTCGAGGAACATCAGCAACGGTTGCGATCCGCCACCAACCTCGATCAACGTGACAGTATAGCTTTTGCCACCATCGGTGACGACAAAGCTGTTATCCATGATCGGTGCTAAATCTGCCGGGTCAACTCGTTCGGGATGTGGCACAGGCGCGTTTAGGTCAAGGGCAGCACCAACAAGGCGATGCACCATGCGCGCGGCACGTTTACGTAAATTTTCAGCTTCGTCTGCCTGATCCAGCCGCAAAACATCATTAGGACCATCCACCCGGATAGCGTCGCCTCGCCATGCCCATGCGGCCCCTACGTTGAGGTTTTGCACCGGTGCGGCATCAAGGCCGTCTATTTCTGTTTGCGACCAGCTGATGACAAACGTGCCTTTAAAGCCCGTTCTCATTGCTCGTTCTCTGCCTGCCTCAGTTTTTATTAACGTTAAGTTAACAAAGCCGCAGGAATCGCGAAAGTTCAAATTTGTGTCAGATTCCAATATGTTGTGAATTGATGCTAATCAGCAATTCCCGTGAGGCGTGAAATCTACATTTGGTGTAAAAATTCGAAGAGAGCACTAAATATGGTGGCGAGTTCGTGTCGCATAGTGAGGCGGTTGACTCAAGGTAATCTTGATATTTTCTCCGGAATGGAGGTTGATACCTACGAAACAACAACCATCCCACACAAAACCAGTGTCCCATCGCTTGTAAATCATTAACAAAATGATAGCGTTCTAGGGCAACATTCTTACTGGAGGCCTCATGCCAGACCCACGCAAATCGTTACCCGAGCGGCGGATCGTATCTTCAAGACATTTGGCCGATGGCGAAGGGTGGGAGGCATCAGAGCTCGAATACGGGATGATCATCGCCTACAACGCGTTCACACGCTGGATGTCACGCTGCATGGCGGCTGCGGGCAATGCCGACCTCACGCCGCTCGAAATTCTGGTGCTGCACAACACCAACCACCGGGGCCGCGCCAAGCGTCTGACCGATATCTGTTTTTTGTTGAATATCGAGGACACACATACGGTCAATTATGCGCTGCGCAAATTGCTGAAATCCGAATTGATCGAGGCGGACAAACGCGGCAAGGAAGTGTTTTACCGCACCTCAAAGGCTGGCACCGACCTATGCGAGGCCTACCGCAGCATACGCCAGATATGTTTTGTCGATGGCCTGCCCCGCACAGATATCAGCGGCGATGAACTGCGCCAAATCGCGGCAAGTTTGCGATCGATGTCGGGACAATATGATCAGGCGAGCCGGGCGGCGGCGTCGCTCTGATCCATCAGGCAAAGATTGATGGTGCAAGGGTGCGCAGGTCGGACCAATCCTTAAACGTCCCCACATGATCCGCGTGTTTCAAAACCCGCGCCACCAAATGCGCCCCACCCGTATAGCGCAACACCTGCATGTCTGCGGCAAGAGCCGCCTCAACCCCCGGCAGGCTGTCTTCGATGACAAGGCAGTGGGCCGGATCGACGCCCATTTTCGCTGCCGTATGCAGAAATAAATCCGGCGCGGGCTTACCACGTGGCACTTCGGATGCGGTGAATACATCTTTGCCAAAGTAATCCGTCAAATTGACGATGTTGAGAGAATTAGAGACCCGCGTCGGGCTGCTTGATGTCGCAACACAATATCGCGCAGTGATGGCCTTCAAAATATCGACCACGCCCTTTGTCGGCATCAGGTCATTTGCAAATCTGGCCAGCAAATCGCGGCGGTAGTTTTGTTCAAAGTCTTGCGGCAGGGTCAGGTCAAAGGTCGCCTCGATGTCGCGGGCCACAGTGGGGAAGCTACGGCCCACAAAGTTAGTACAGAAATAGTCAAAATCGACCGATACACCCAGATCCGCCAAAGCCCCGATCAGGAGTTCGGCGCTTAACCCTTCGCTGTCGATCAAAACCCCGTCACAGTCAAAAATGACGAGGTCGATGCGTTTGTCCATGACCTGCTGTCCCCTGTTTCGTGCATCGCATAGCGCAGAAACAGGTCGGTTGTCTTGGGTAAACTTGGCTTTAGGCGTCGCGACTTAGCTGGCTGGCCGCACGCGCGAGTTCGGTGATTGCGGCCCAGTCGCCCGCCTGCACCAATGCATCCGGTGCCACCCATGATCCGCCTGCGCAGGCGACATTTGGCAACGACAGATAGCTGCGCGCATTGGCCATGCTGACGCCACCCGTCGGGCAAAAGCTGATCTGAGGCAGCGGCGATGCCAGCGATTTCAGCGCAGGTGCGCCGCCCGAGGCTTCGGCGGGGAAAAACTTCATCATGCTATAGCCGCGCTCCAGCAGCCGCATGGCTTCGGTCGCGGTCGCGGAGCCGGGCAACGTCGGCAGGTCAGCATCCTCGCAGGCGCGCAGCAATGTATCGGTGGCACCGGGCGACACGCCAAAGGTCGCCCCGGCATCCTTTGCGCGTTTCACATCATCCGGGGTCAGCAAGGTGCCGGCCCCGACGTATCCGCCCTTGACCTTGGCCATCTCCGCAATCACATCCAGTGCCGCGTTGGTGCGCAATGTCACCTCAAGCACTGGCAAACCACCCGCGACCAATGCTTCGGCCAAGGGCCGTGCGTGGGCCACGTCATGCACCACCAGCACCGGGATAATCGGGGCCAAAGCGCATATTTTCTTTGTCGCAATACTCGCAGCATGAGGAAGCATAATCTGTCTTTCTTAGGTCACTTAAATACAGCTCGCCCCGGTATCAGCAGAGCGCACCAAGGCGCGGAAATTCGCGAACAATTCGCGCCCCTGCCCATGTTCATTACCACTGAGGTCGGCGGTGACAAGGGGACGATCCATCACACCCTCGGTGATGATGTCGAGCCGCCCGTCATGCGCATCAACGCGTAGGATGTCGCCATCTTGGATGCGGGCAATCGGGCCTCCGTCCACCGCTTCGGGGCAAACGTGAATCGCCGACAGCACTTTACCCGACGCGCCGGACATACGGCCATCGGTGACCAGCGCCACGTTCAACCCGCGTGCCTGTAGGTTGGCCAGCACTGGTGTCAGGCTGTGCAATTCGGGCATGCCGTTGGCTTTCGGTCCTTGGAACCGCACCACCACAATGACATCTTCCGTAAATTCTCCGGCTTGATAAGCGGCTTTGACCGCATCCTGATCATGGAATACCCGGCACGGGGCCTCGACCACGTGGTGCTCTGGCTTGACGGCAGACACTTTTGTCACCGCGGCACCCAGCGATCCATCTAGGCGCTTGAGCCCACCTGTAGGCTGGAACGGGTCGGTGACAGGGCGCACAATCTTGTCGTTGAGGGTATCAGTCGGCCCTGCAACCCACTCCAATTTATCGCCAGACAATTTTGGGTCTTCGGTATAGCGCGACAGCCCCTTGCCCGCGATCGTCGTCACATCCTCATGCAGCAACCCCGCGCTCAGCAACTGGCCAATCATATAACCCAGCCCCCCCGCCGCGTGGAAATGGTTCACATCCGCCAAGCCGTTGGGATACACCCGCGCCAGCAGTGGCGTCACATCGGCAAGATCGGAAAAATCGTGCCAATCCAAGACGATACCACCCGCCCGCGCCATCGCGACCAGATGGATCAACAGGTTGGTGGACCCGCCCGTGGCGTTCAGCCCGACAATACCATTCACATAGGCGCGTTCGTCCAGCACATCACACACGGGAGTATAATTGTTGCCCAGATGGCTGATCGCTAACGCCCGCTGTGCGCCTGCGATGGTCAATTCGTCGCGCAGCGGTGTATTGGGGTTCACGAATGACGCACCGGGCAGGTGCAATCCCATGAATTCCATCAACATCTGGTTGGTGTTGGCGGTGCCATAGAACGTACAAGTGCCCGGCCCGTGATAGGCGGCCATTTCGGCGGCCATCAGTTCCTCACGGCCCACTTCGCCTGCGGCAAATTGCATACGCACCTTGGCTTTTTCATCATTGCTGATGCCCGACACCATCGGCCCGGCGGGCAGGAATATCGCCGGGATATGGCCAAAGGCCTGTGCCGCGATCACCAAGCCCGGCACGATCTTGTCACAGACACCGAGATATACGGCTGCGTCAAAAGTGTTGTGGCTCAGCCCCACACCCGCCGCCATCGCGATCACGTCGCGCGAAAACAGGCTCAACTCCATGCCCGCCGTGCCTTGGGTTACACCGTCACACATCGCAGGCACGCCGCCCGCAACCTGCGCCGTACCGCCCACGCTGCGCGCGGCATCGCGGATCAGTTCGGGGAACCGCTCAAACGGCTGATGCGCCGACAACATGTCGTTGTAGGTGGTGATGATGCCCAGATTGCCCGCTGATTTGGTCGCCAACGCCACCTGATCCGGTCCAGCGGCGGCATAGGCATGCGCCTGTCCGCTGCATGACAGATGCGCGCGCGCAGGACCATCTTCTGCGGCGCGGCGCATGCGTGCCAGATAGGCATTTCGGGTGTCGCTACTACGTTCGATGATCCGGTCGGTGACGCGGGCGATTGTATCATTCAGCATATCGTGTCCAATCAATCGTTGGGTTGGCGGATGTTATGCGGATGCCATCAGTTTAGCCATCAGGCGGGCCAAGTCGTTCATTCGGTTCGAAAAGCCCCATTCATTGTCGTACCAGCTGACCACTCGCACCATGCCGCCCGCTGTCACTTTGGTTTGCGCGGCAGCAAAGCTGGAGGAATGCGGGTCGTGGTTGAAATCAACAGATACCAGCGGATCGGTCTCATAGGCCAAGACGCCTTTCATCGGGCCATTGGCGGCCTTTTCCACCGCGGCGTTGACGGCCTCAACCGTCGCAGCGCTCTTGGGCATAAAGCTCAGGTCGACCAGCGACACATTGGCTGTTGGCACCCGTACGGCGGACCCCTCCAAGACACCTTTGAGATGCGGGATCACCTGTGAAATCGCCGCCGCTGCTCCGGTAGAGGTCGGCACCATCGACAAGGCCGCCGCTCGACCACGATACGGGTCGCGATGCGCGCTGTCATGGCTGGGCTGATCGCCGGTATAGGCGTGGATCGTGGTCATATATCCGGTTTCAATGCCGAATGCATCATCCAGAACCTTGGCAACCGGGGCCAGACAGTTGGTGGTACAAGACGCGCAAGATACGATTTTATCGTCTGCTGTCAGATCTGTGTGGTTCACACCGTATACAACGGTGCGGTCAACATTCTTACCCGGCGCCGAAATCAACACGCGTTTGCTGCCGTTCTCGAAATGTAACGCCGCCTTGTCACGTTCGGTAAAGAACCCTGTGCATTCATACGCCACATCAACATCTGCCCACGGCAGTTTCGCAGGATCACGTTCCGCGGTGAGGCGAATCGCTTGACCCGCAACATGCAAGGTATCGCCCTCAAGCCGTGCCTCGCCTTTCAGGCGACCATGCACACTATCATATTTCAGCAGGTGCAAAAGCGTCTCAGGCGCGGCCAAATCATTGATTGCAACCACTTCAATCCCGTCAAAGCCGCTCTCTACCAACGCCCGCAATACACAGCGTCCGATGCGGCCAAAGCCATTAATTGCGATTTTTGTGGTCATCTGTTCGTCTCCTCGTCGCTTCCGCGATTGCATATGCTTATCCGTTAGCGCTAACATAGCTAAGCCACATCCACAAATCAATCGTTCTGGGGTGCGTTGCACTACACAAAAGTTCGGGTAGGCTGCGGATAGGTCAAAAATTGGAAATACGGGTCAATAACAGCATGACAGAAATAGATCAGACCGTTCTGATAGCCTTGGATGGCGGTGGCACCGGGTGCCGTGCTGCGGTTGGCACTGTTGATGGCGGCATCATCGCCGAAGCGCGCGGCGGCCCTGCGAATGTGAACACCAGTTTCGAAGGTTCCGTTACCAACATCACCGAGGCCATCGCACAGGCGCTGCAGACCGCCGAACTGATCGGCGTCGATCTGGCGCAGACAGTCGCGCATATCGGCGTTGCGGGGGCCAATACGCCGGATGAAATGCGCGCGGTCGAACGGGCGCTGCCCTATGGACGCTGCCGCGTGACGGGGGATCGGGCCACTACGGTGGCAGGTGTATTGGGCGCGACGGATGGATATGTTTTGGCGCTTGGCACCGGCACGATCATCGCGCGGCAACAGGCGCAGGAAATGACCCATGTGGGGGGCTGGGGATTTCAGCTTTCTGATCAAGCATCCGGCGCATGGCTGGGCCGCACGCTTTTGACCCGCATCCTGTTGGCCGAAGACGGGTTGGTCGACCATAGCCCGCTGAGCCGCCGGGTGCTGGAACGCTATGGGTATGGCAATGAACTGGTGATCTTTTCAAACAGTGCCAAGCCCAGCGACTATGCAAAATTCGCCCCCGAGATCATTGATGCCGCAGATGCAGGCGACGCCATGGGATGTTCGTTGATGGACGAAGGGCGACAATATGTTGAAAGTGGGCTAAATGCACTGGGGTTTCAGCCCGGCGATGCGCTGTGCCTGTCGGGCGGCGTCGGCCCGCGATATAAGCCCTTCCTGTCCGACATCTATGTGCAGAACTTGACAGAGGCCCAAGGCAACGCCTTGCAAGGTGCGTTTTCACTTGCCCGGCGGGTGGCGGTTGCTGGAGTTTAGGGTGGAATGAGTGGTGGAGGTGTTTCCTCGACAAAATGGCCAATCGAAGAAAACGGTTTTCTATAAGAAGGGCGGCTATGCGAACAAACCAGACGTTCGCCGCGAGTACAACAATGACCGCTGTCGGTCAGCGGGATAAAATCGATTATTCCCGCCGGTAAGAAATAGTCGAGTTCTGCCTATCTAGCGATCTTGATCTGGGTTGTCCCACGGTTGCGCTGCATCAGTATATATGGTTCGGCTCGGCCAGTACTTTTCAGGCTCATCGAGGGATGAAGCATGAACATAAACACAATGTTCCATTCGCTGACTGCGGCGGATCAAGGGAGCGCCGCAAGTCGGGCAAAAGCTGCTCCATGTGGGCTGGCCCGATCCACCGATCATTTGATATTCCGTAGCAGCGCCTTCTATCTGGAACGTTGCAGCCATCATCGGAAACATTTCCGAATGCCCGGCCCCGGTAAGTTGCTGGCAATCGCGGCAATAGCAACGAAACATTGAAACATCAGCAAGTTCTCCGCGATATCGGACCGCGCCGCACTTACATCCGCCAGAAATCTCCTTACTCATCTCTGAAACTCCCGCCAATTCGGCACTCTGTCACCCGTACCCAAGACTTAAATTTGTTCCGGTTCTATTTGCACATGGTTTCGGGGATGATAAAATTCTCATCAATGAATACCAAGCTTTGTTTGAGGAGAGTTGGATGGCGGATCCGTTTCAAGATGTAGATGCCGCGGGAGAGGAGTTCATTTCCGCGTTTGCCGACTCGATGGACGAACGCCAATCCGATCCCACGATGGAGAAAATCGTTTCAAGATATCTCGGGAAACTTGAGTTTTCCGAGGAAGGCCTGACGGTTGAAGTCGGATGCGGTGCTGGAGCCGTCACTCGCCGCATTGCAGAGAAAGCCAAACCTGGGCGCGTCATTGGCTTCGAGCCATCTGTAGGCTTTGTAAATGAAGCGAAAGCACGGGTCGGAGGCTATGAAAATGTGACGTTTGAGGTCGCAGGGGGAGCGTCGCTGCCCCTGGATAACGGATCTGTCGACATTCTGATTATGCACACGGTGCTCACCCACGTGGAAGACCCGGCAGCCCTTTTGACCGAGGCACGCCGCGTCTTAAAATCAGGTGGAAATCTGGTTGTTTGTGATGCTGACTTTTCAAAGGCATCGTTGGGAAACCTGCCAAACGATCCTCTGGATGCCTGTGCCAAGATGTTCGTCAAAGAGTTCGTCACCGACCCCTATGTCGTCGCGAAGTTGCAACGGCTCGCTACAAACGCCGGGTTCTCAGTTGAAGACTTCAGTTTTCAAAGCCGCAGCGTCTTGGACAACGATCAAATGCTCCCCTGGGTCGAAGAAACTGGAAAGGTGCTGATGAAACGCGAGGAAATTGGAGAGGAACTTCATAACGGCTTAGTTGCTGAATATCGCCGTCGTGCAAAAGAAGGCACGCTTTACGGCTATCAGGTATTTGCAACGCTGATAGCCAGAAGCCTATAGTCGACCGGGAAATCAGACATTGTGCACAGCATTGGCCTTGGTGGGCTCACTCCAGCCAATGGCTGCGCGCGCAACCTACGACTGCTATGCGGCACTAAGTGAACCTGCACCGGGATTAAATCTGCATCGGAAAAATTACCGCGCAAAAAATGATCTGTCGCGGATCAGTCTTCGACCTTGAGGATCAAGGGTGTCTCTGTCTTTGCGCCCACGTCGAACGTGGAGCGCCCCGTGTGATTTAGATGGCGTCCGTAGGTATGCAGCGAAACAGCCACACGGTCACCATTGTTGATCACGCTGTGAATGTCTTCTGGGAGGCAGCAAACCGCAGTTCCGGGATAAAGCGTTTCTTCTTTGGTTGCTTTCAGATCAGCGAAACCCGGTACAGAACCGTCGTCGATGCGTTGGTAGTTTGTCTCGTGCTCCTGCCCTTCGATGCCAGAAACCACTGCCCAAGTTTTATGGTTGTGCGCTTCGACACCTCTCCCCGGAGCCCACGCAATCGCAAAAACCGCAAGATCGTGGTTATCTTCCTCGTGCAAAAGGTGTAGACCGACACCCTGATCGGGGTCAGTGTACCGATACTTTTCTTCAAACCAACTGGGGTCGGAAGCGAGCCTGAGTGCGAGGGGTTTGATCCGATCTGTTATCGTGTCGATCTCGGTTTCCGCAGCAACAATCGCGCGGATATCTTTCACATAATCCTTGACAGAATAAGAGTTCATTCCACCCTCCCCCTTCAAACATTGTTGTAAAGTCTAGCAAGAAATGAGGAAATCTCAAAATGCCGACATTCGAATGCTATGCAGCATTGAGCATTTTGGACGCTACGCCTCATTCAGTAGCTTTCCACCTTTCGTAAAATCAACCCCGGCTCACATCTCACCAAATCACCCATGCGCCCCATGCCGACGCCGCACACTTCCCGGTCGCCCCGGCAAAGCGAGCCGTGCGTCGTTGCGCGCTTGCCGTGAGATCACCTTGCCCTTGGCGATCACGCACAACCGATCAGGCCGCAGGCGTAGCGCTTCAATCGTGTTGCCCGCATCCAGCACCACCAGCGATGCCTTGGCCCCCACGCGCAGCCCGTAATCGGCCAAGCCCATGATCCCCGCATTCACATTTGTGACCATATCAAAGCAGCGCCGCATGTCGTCGGGTGATGACATTTGCGCCACGTGCAGTCCCATGAACGCCACGTCCAGCATGTCGGCGGTACCCAGCGAATACCACGGGTCCATCACGCAATCCTGCCCCCATCCGACGGTGATGCCCATCGCCTGCATTTCCTTGACCCGTGTGAGCCCGCGCCGTTTGGGAAATGTATCATGACGCCCTTGCAGCATGATGTTGATCAAGGGGTTTGGGATCGCTGCCACGCCGGCCTCGGCGATCAGAGGCAAGAGTTTGCTGACATAATAATTGTCCATTGAATGCATGGAGGTCAGGTGTGACCCGGCCACCCTGCCCTGTAATCCCAGTCTTTGCGCCTCAAATGCCAATGTCTCGATGTGCCGTGAGTGCGGGTCGTCGGTTTCATCGCAGTGCATATCGACCATCAAACCACGGTCCGCCGCGATCTCGCACAGGGCTGTGACCGACCGCGCGCCATCCGCCATGGTGCGTTCAAAATGCGGGATGCCGCCGACCACATCAACGCCCATATCAAGCGCGCGGATGGTGTTGTCATAGGCCGTCGGGTCGCGGTAGAGCCCGTCTTGCGGGAAGGCGACCAGTTGCAGGTCGATATAGTCGGCCACGGCCTTGCGGACCTCCAGCAGCGCCTCAACGCCCATCAGCCGATCATCGCAGGTGTCCACATGGCTGCGGATCGCGAGCAGGCCCATCGACGCCGCCCAATCGCAATAGGCAAGCGCTCGGTTGTACACTTCGTCTTGAGTCATCACCTGTTTGAGTTCCCCCCACAGCCCGATGCCTTCGAGCAGCGTGCCGGACGCGTTGATGCGTGGGGTGCCATAGCTGAGGGTTGCATCCATGTGGAAATGCGGGTCGACAAACGGCGGGCTGACCAAATCACCGCTGGCGTCGATCACATCGCCCGCCTGCGCTTCGGCCAGTTGATCAATCGCAGTGATCACGCCATCGGTGATCCCAACGTCAGCCACCCGTCCATCTGGCAATGTGCCGCCCTTTACAATCAGATCGAACATCAGCGCTCCCCTTTGTTAAACGGCACCATCAAGGCGGCTGGCACCTGCGCGCGGCGTGACATGACCACCAGCGCCAGAATGGATAGGATATAGGGCGCCATCAGGAATATCTGATACGGGATATCCGCCCCCAATGGTGTCTGCTGCACCCGGATTTGCAGCGCATCAAAGGCGGCAAACAGCACTGCACCCAGCAAGGTTTTACCCGGCTTCCACGAGCCAAACACCACAAGCGCGATACAGATCCAGCCGCGCCCGTTGATCATCTCGAAAAAGAAGGAATTGAACGCGGACATGGTCAGGAACGCGCCGCCCACCGCCATCAACCCGCTGCCGACCATCACCGCGCCCATGCGAATAGCGGTCACGTTGAGACCCTGCGCAGCTACCGCCGCCGGGTTTTCACCTGCGGCGCGCACTGCCAGTCCAACAGGCGTACGATACAGAACGACGGAGACCACAACGGCCAGTACAAATGCCAGATAGGTTAGCGGTGTCTGGCTAAACAGCGCTGGACCAAGCACAGGAATTTCCGACAGGAATGGTATCTCAAAAGGCTGGAATGCTTCGATCTTTGGGGGTGATGTGACCTCGGGTAGTGCAAGGCGATAGCAATAATAGGTCAGCGATGTGGCCAGCAAGGTGATGCCAAGACCCACGACATGTTGTGACAAGCCAAACGGCACCGTCAGCAGGCCGTGCAGCAGGCCAAACGCCATGCCCGACAGCATCGCGACGCAAACGCCAAACCACAGGCCGCCACCCAGATAGACGGTCAGCCAACCGGCAAAAGCACCCACAACCATAATGCCCTCGATCCCGAGGTTCAGCACACCTGCGCGTTCGCAAATCAGCTCCCCCAGCGCGGCAAAGATCAGCGGTGAGGCGATACGGATGGCGGCGGTCCAAAAGCTGGCGGAAATCAGAATGTCGAGAATATCCATCACCGCCACCTGACCTTGAACCGGGTGAGCATGATCGCCAGCACCATCATCAACAGCGCCATCGCCAGCATAATATCGGCCAGATAGGTTGGTACCCCAACCGCCCGGCTCATGCTGTCGGCCCCCACAAAAATACCCGCCACAAACAGGGCGGCCACGACCACGCCCAGCGGATTTAGCAGCGCCAACATCGCCACGATGATGCCAGTATATCCAAAGCCTGGTGAGATATCCAAAGTCAGATTGCCCTTGAGGCCCGCGACTTCGGAGAACCCGGCGAGGGCTGCCAACCCACCGGACAAGAGCGCGGTTTTGATCAGCACCGCATTCACCGGGATCCCCGCAAACCGCGCGGCGCCCGCGTTCAACCCCACAGCGCGCATTTCATAGCCCAGCGTTGTGCGGCGTTGGATCACCCAGACCACAAGCGCCGAAATCAGCGCCAGACCAAACCCCCAGTGCAACCGCAGCCCCTCCATCATCCGGGGCAAGCGCGCCTCGCTGATCAGACGCGCGGATTTGGGCCAGCCGAGGCCCATCGGGTCTTTGAGGACACCTTCAAGCAGCATCGACACCCAAAGCAAAACGATAAAATTCAACAGGAGGGTTGTGACCACCTCATCCACGCCAAATCGGGTCTTGAGGAAGGTCGGCACCAGCAGCACCAAAGCGCCCGCCAGCATCGCCGCCACAGCCATTGCAGGCAACAGAACCGCAGCAGGCCAAGCCAAAGCGCCCGTGCCCAATACCACCGTGACCACTGCGCCCATGTAAAGCTGTGCCTCAGCCCCGATGTTCCATAGTTTCGCCTTGAACGCGACGGCCACGGCAAGCCCCGTGAAGATCAACGGGGTGGCGCGGTTCAATGTTTCAAGCGTGGCAAACTTTGACCCAAACGCGCCTTTGAGGATCAGCCCAAGGACCGAAAACGGGTTGGCTCCGGCGATCATCGCAAGCAAGGATGCCGCCACGATGGTCGACACAATCGCCACTGATGGCAAACCCAAGGTGCGCCTCAAGGTCGGATTTGCAATGGGTTCAAGCCGCATGGTCGTTCGCCCCTTCAAACCCGTGACCTGCCATCCAAACACCCAATTCTGCGGTGCTAAGACTGCCACGTTCAAAGCCCGGTGACAGGCGCCCTTCGGAGATCACGTGGATCACATCCGACAGCGCGGTAATTTCGTCCAGATCTTCGGAAATCAACAATACCGCCGCCCCGCGATCCCGCGCGGCCAGCAGTTGTTCGTGCACATAGGTCAGCGCGCCAATGTCCAGACCCCGCACCGGTTGGTTGGCCAGCACCACATTCGGCGTGACCTCCAGCACCCGCCCCAAAATCAGTTTTTGCATATTGCCGCCCGACAGCAGCCTGATCCGCGTGTCCGGCCCGGGGCAGCGCACGTCGTATCCGGTGATAATGGTCTTGGCAAAATCACGTGCCGCCCGCCAGTTCATCCACCCCCGATTGCTAAAGGGGGATTTGCTATACAGCTCAAGCACCGCGTTTTCGGTCAGATCAAAGTCCGCAATGGTTCCGGTTTTGTGACGGTCCTCCGGGATGCGGGCAATGCCTGCGGCGACCGCAGCGCGTGGTGTCCAGCTTTGTGGCGGTAATCCCATGATCTGCAATGACCCTGATGCGGGGGCGATCAGCCCGCCAATCAGATCAGCCAACGCAGCCTGCCCGTTGCCGGAAACCCCCGCCAACCCGGTGATCTGGCCTGCCCGTAGGTCCAAATCAACCGCCCGTAGGCCCGGTGCGCTGCCGATGTTGGGCGTGCTGACGCCAGAGAGATGCACAAGTGTTTCGCCGGGACTGGCGGTGCGCACTTGCGGAGGTGCGACCTCTGCGCCCACCATCATCTGTGCCAGCGCATGACGGTCGGTCTCAGACGTCTTGGCCTCTGCCACCAGCTTACCATGGCGTAGCACAACCACGCGGTTGGAAATCGCAGTGACCTCATGCAGCTTGTGAGAAATGAAAATCACCGACAAGCCCAGCGCGACGGCCTTGCGCATGGTGGCGAACAGATCATCGGCCTCCTGCGGGGTCAGCACGGCGGTCGGTTCATCCAAAATCAGAATGCGCGCGTCGCGGTAGAGTGCCTTGAGAATTTCCACCCGCTGCCGTTCTCCGACGCTCAGCGCGCCGACCTGCGCGTCCGGGTCCACGTGCAGCCCGTAATCCTGCACCAGCGCTAAAATCCGTTTACGTGCCGCCGCCCGGCCAAATCCGGCACGCCACAACGGGGCGGTGCCCAGCACGATATTTTCCAAGACGGACATGTTGTCGGCCAATGTGAAATGTTGATGGACCATGCCGACACCCGCCGCCAATGCCGCGCGCGGATTGCCGGCGGGCAAGGTTTCACCAAAGACTTCGACGCGCCCTTCGTCCGCCGTATAATGTCCAAACAGAATGTTCATCAGCGTGGTCTTGCCCGCGCCGTTTTCACCCAGCAAAGCAATCACTTCGCCCTGACGCAAATCAAAGCTGACTGCGTCATTGGCCGTGAGGGTGTCAAAGCGTTTGGTGATGTTGTCGAGGCGCAGAACAACCTGCGCCTCTGACTGGATTTTGGTCATTTAGGAGGACTTTGGTTCTTCGTCGTTGATCTCAACGCTGAAACTGCCATCCATGATCGCGGCTTGCTTTTCCTTGACCAGATCAAGCGCGGCTTGTGGGACTTTGCCCTCAAACGTACCAAGCGGGGCAAGCGATGACCCGCCTTCAGCCATAAACGAATACTTACCATAATTAGCGGCTTTGAATGTGCCACCTTTGACCTCGGCTATTGCGGCGTCCAGCGTTGGCTCGAAATGCCAGATTGCGGACGCGACAACCGTTTCAGGATATTCGGCTTGGGTGTCAATCACGTTGCCAATCGCCAAAACGCCCTTTTCCTGCGCCGCATCCGACACGCCAAAGCGTTCTGCATAAAGCACATCCGCACCATTTTCGATCATCGCAAAGGCAGTTTCCTTGGCTTTGGGCGGATCAAACCAAGAGCCGATAAAGCTAACCTGAAACTTGATGTCCGGGTTCATTTCCGCCGCACCCGCCATAAAGGCGTGCATCAAACGGTTCACTTCCGGGATCGGGAAACCGCCAACCATGCCGATGTTCCCCGATTTGGTCATGGCCCCCGCGACGATGCCGGACAGATAGGCCGCGTCTTGGATATAGTTGTCAAAGACCGAGAAATTGCCAAGTGACGCATCTTCTTTAAAGCTCGATCCCATGAGGAAAGACACCTCAGGATAATCCGCCGCCACTTCGCGGGCTTCTTGTTCGGCGCCGAACACTTCACCGATGATCAGTTGATTGCCAGCCTCGGCGTATTCGCGCATCACGCGGGCATAATCGGTGTTCGATACGTTTTCGGTGAATGTATATTCGATGTCACCGCGCGCCTGCGCCGTTTCGGCGGCTTTGTGAATGCGGCTCACCCATTGTTGTTCAACAGGCACGGTATAGATCCCAGCGACCTTGATCGGATCATTGGCCCATGCCGCGCGTGGCATCAGGGCTGCAACCCCTACGAGTGCCGCGGCACTGCCCAGCAGACTACGGCGCGTCAGATTGATCGTTTTGTTGGTTTTCATCGGTATATCCCCCCTTGGATTTATATTTTTTACCGTTTGATTAAAAATTGCCTGTGTCAAGGATCATCTGCCCCAAGGTCACTTTAAGATGTCAGATGCACAACCCTCGCTTAAAGGTTTGGCACAATCGTACCGCACACCTATGATGGCATAACCCAATATTGATCGGACACCCAGATGAGCCATGTTTTACGCCGCAGCTTGACCGCAGATCAGCCCACCATCGTGAAGGGTGAAGGATCATATTTGATCGACGACACTGGCAAGCGGTACTTGGATGCCTGCGGCGGGGCGGCGGTGTCTTGCCTTGGTCATGATAACAAGGCGGTACGCGATGCCGTCACGGCGCAGATAAACACATTGGCCTTCGCGCATACCGGGCTGTTCACCAATGAACCGGCAGAAAAGCTGGCTGATTTCCTAATCTCGCGTGCGCCCGAAGGGACTGGCGAGGGCCGGGTGATGTATCTGGGCAGCGGGTCCGAGGCGATGGAAGCCTCGATGAAACTGGCGCGGCAGTACCATCTGGAGCGCGGCGATGGCGCACGGACCAAGTTCATCGCTCGCGCGCCCAGCTACCATGGCAACACCCTTGGCGCCTTGGCCGTTGGCGGCCACGCAGGTCGTCGCGCACCGTTTGCGGCAATGTTGATAGATGTGGAGCACATCGACGCCGCCTATGCCTATCGGATGCAGCGCGAGGGTGAAAGTGAGGCGGATTTTGCGCGGCGCATGGCGGATCAGCTTGAGGACCGCATTCAGGCGATGGGGCCGGAAACCGTCGCCGCCTTCATCGCCGAACCTGTTGTGGGCGCATCCTTAGGCAGCCAACCAGCGCCTGCGGGATATTTCAAACGCATCCGCGAGATTTGCGATGCACATGGGGTTCTCTATATCGCCGACGAGGTGATGTGCGGCATGGGGCGGACCGGCTCGCTTTATGCGCTGGAACAAGAAGGCATTTGCGCGGATATCACCACCATGGCCAAGGGATTGGGCGCGGGTTACCAACCGATTGCCGCGGTGATGGCGTCAGAAAAGGTGATCGCGGCCATTCTGGATGGCAGCGGAAAACTCTGGAACGGTCACACCTATATGTCACATGCCGTGGCCACCGCCGGGGCGATGGCGGTGATGCAAGAAATTGAGGACCGCGATTTACTGGCTGACGTGCGAAGGCTTGGGGCGCGGTTGGAACAGGGGTTGCGGGATCGCCTAGGTCAACATGCCCA
>JBPOFE010000033.1:0-24756 GCA_051252035.1 Sulfitobacter sp. | reverse complement strand
GACGCGGCCGTTCCAAGGGTAGTAATCCCGGCCAGCGTTAGACACCCAAAGCAAGCAGCCGGGGATTTGCTTCCCATCCCATCGGATTGTGGTTGTGTATCCCATATTCGGGTTTGACAACCCGACAGAGCCACCAGTGCCGGACAAAAGCAATAGATCTTCGGTCTGCCCCGGTGGCGGTAGGTATCGCACATCAGCGGTACCCCCAGAGCAAATGGCAACACGGTCCAATGCACAATTCTGTTGATCGGCAAGAAAATGGTTGCGCCCCGGCTCTACATCGATGGGCAAGCTCCAGACGCGGGCTTGCTCCGATGTTTCTATGCGCAAGGTACCGGGCGCTGCACCCTCCATTGATAAAACTGGATGCAGGCCGAAAGGAAAACGTGTTTTATGCCGGGCGTGAATGGTGAGAGAGAGCGACAGGCCCGGCCGGCAGGTCAGCAGGCGCACCTCACGCTCCAGACGCAGAATTGGCGTTGTGTCAGGGTAATGAATAACCGCACGAAGGACACTTTTGCCGAGCCTTTCCAGATGCCACTTATTATTCGAGGCATACCCATGGGCCCAATCATCCCAGTTGGGCACATCGCTTGAGGTCCACTCTGGTGGCAACGACACATCGTCTGACGGGCGACCAAAAGGAACGCAGGGCCATTCGCTGGCCAATCCCTGAACAATCGGGGGCTGCGCCTCGAATTCGGGTCCGGCATCCCCGCGCCAGGGCGCATCAAATAGCGGGCGTACCTTGCGACCATTAGCCAGCCGGAAAACGCAATCATGCAACATCGCACCAAGCGGCTGCACACTGGCTTCACTATGTTCATTGGTCAGCTTCACTGTCGCTCCAATACTCTGACTGCACTGATCGTATCAGCCGTTTACCCGACATTTGAGATGCGCATGCCCTCCATGAAATGCTTACGCAGTGCGATGAACAGAACGATCGACGGAACGGATGCGATAATTGCAGCGGTCATCACGACGTTCGGACCGGTCGCGGAATAGCTACCTTGAAAGACCTGCAGAGCGCTCATGATGGATCGCACGTTAGTTTTGTTGGCTAGAACAGTCGAAAACAGAAGGTCATTCCAGATCCAAGTGAACTGTAGAAGGAAAGTTGCGGTCATCGGCCCCCAACAATTCGGCAAAACGATCCGTGAGAACACCACCCATTCCTTTGCGCCGTCCATCCGCGCGGCCTCGTCCATTTCGCGCGACAATCCGTTCATGAAATTGCGCAGAACCAGAACCGGAAAGGGAATGCAGATCGCCGTATAAAAGATCAACATGCCCAGATGGGAATTTAGCAGCCCAAGCTCTTGATAGCTGAAAAAGAGCGGGATCAGGTACATTTGAAACGGAAAGACCGTGCCCGAGAAAATCAGCATGAACCACAAGCTGCGCCGGCGGAAATCAAACCGTGTCAAGCCGTAGGCGGCAAGAGCTGCGATGAACACAGCCAGCGCGGCACCGATACTGCCATAGACAAACGAGTTGAACAGCCCCGCGCCCATCTTAGCGTTGTTCCACGCGGACACGGCGTTTTCAACGATGGGTCCCAAGCCGTTGGGCAATGCCAGCGGGTGATTCTGGGCATATTCCGGGGTGGTTTTGAAGATCGAGATTGCCATGTAATAGAACGGGACAATCCAGATGGCGCTCACGAAGAATGCTCCGGCCATGATAATCCATGATCCTTTGCGTTTCTTCTGTTCGGCGCGTGCAATCCGGTCGAAGTCAAGTGTTTCAAGGTCGACAGCCATCGGTCTCTCCTATTTCGTCATCCGGTCGATGCGTCCCTGCATCGCCGCCTGAATCCATGTCACCGACAACACCACGATGCCGATAACCACCGCGATGGCCGAGCCGAACGCCCACGAACCTTTCTGGAAAGCTTCGAAATACATGAAAACAGCAAGCGACAATGTGCGCTGTCCCGGGTAAGGGGTGCCCATAACCCACAGCAGGTCGAATGCTGTGAAACCTGCAAGTACGGACAGGATCGTTACCACAAGAAGCGTGGGTAGCAAAAGCGGCACAGTAATGTGGCGGAAGATCTGCAAAGGTGTTGCGCCATCCACCGTCGCGGCCTCGATCGGGTCGCGCGGGATCGCGGCAAGTCCAAGCAGGATAAGCACCATCACAAGCCCGACGGACTGCCAGACAAAGGTCGCGATGATCGCTCCGGTGACGGTGTTATCCTGATAAAGCCAGCCGATATCTACATCTGACCGGGTTACCATCCCAATCGCCCGGTTCAGCACCCCGTCAGGTGCATAAACATAGAACCACAAAACGCCGACAACCGTCGGGGCCAGAATACGGGGCAGGAAAATGATATTCTTGAATGCACCCTCGCCCGGTGCGCCGCGCAGCAATACGGCAAGGGCCAGCCCGATGAACAGGGGCAGTGTCATTGATGCGACAACCCAAATGGCTGTGTTGGCAAGTGCATCTGCAAAGAAGGGATTTCCAGGCAGTCGGGAATAGTTCGACAGTCCGGCGAATTCATCAAACCCGGAAAATCTGCGCCATTTCGTCAGACTGATGTAAATGTTGTAAAATACCGGAAAGAGCAGCACGGTCGACACCATAAAGACCGCCGGAGCCATGAATGCAAATGCGGCACGAAACGCAGTGCGTGCCTGTTTGCGCTCAGTCCGTTCCAGAGTATCGACCCCGATACGGGCCAGCAACTCTGCATCTGTTTCCTGTCGTGACATTTCCAGCTCTCCTGACCGGTTGGATTGGCAGCGGCAATGAACTCGCCGCTGCCTGTTTCTAACGCTTACTGGTTGGCCCAGTAATCAGCGTTCAGCGTCTGAAGGTTCGCCATAACCTTTTCTGCCGTGTCCATCGTCGGATCCAGCATGAAGCGGTTGAATTCGGCTACGAACTCGCCTTGCAGTTCGGCCGGAACAGCTTCCCACCAGCGGTCGATAGCAATCGTTCCGTTTGCTGCCACATCGGCGTTGATCTTCTCGACCACAGCGTTAGGCGCATCTGCGTTCATGTTGCCGATCGAGTTGCCCGAGGCACTGGCCCAGGAGTTTGCACCCTCAACCGAGACAAAAAACTTCAGACCGGCAAGCGCGTCTGCATTCTCGGCACCTTGTTTGGACATGACAATCGGGCTGCCCTCAAGGATCGAGGACGAAGGCAGGTCGGCGTTCTTGTTCGGCATGATAAAGGACGAGAAATCCTCGCCCGGAACCATCCCAGCACCTTCGACGATACCAACGGCCCAATCCCCGATAAGGTAGATTGCACCAGCACCTTTGGCGAAATCACCGACTTCGTCGTTGGAACGCGGATCAGTGAAGTAGCCTTTGGCGTACCAGTCCGACCAGATCTGGAATGTGTTGCGTACTGCATCACTGTCATAAGCAACCGAACCGTCATGTAGACCATTGTAGGCTTCCGGGTTGGTGCGGATCATGATTTCCTGGAACCAGATGAACCCACGCCAGCCATCTTGCGTCGTCGCATGGAACGGCGTGATACCAGCCGTCTTGAGCGCGTCGGCTGCGGCAATCAATTCTGCCCAAGTTGTCGGTTCTTGAACGCCGGCAGTTTTGAAATGCTCGGTGTTGTACAGTGCTACCCAGCGCGACAGGTGCAGTGGAATACCATATGCTACTCCGTCGACCGAATAGAAATCGCGCAGACCAGAGTCAAAATCACCGCTTGCGATCATTTCATCCCACAGCGCATCCAGCGAGGCGATCTGACCGGATGCGATCAGTTCTTTATAGATACCGCCGGTCCACCATGTGAACAGGTCGGGCATGTCGCCGCTGCTTGCGGATGTCTGGATGAATGCCTTGTATTGTTCGGGGTTGGCATAAGGTGTCTGAATGATGCGGTTTCCGGTGCGCTCTCCGGCCACATCCCCCATGACTTGCATGGCGTCAGCCCAGAACCCTTTGTCGTGCAGCAGTTCCACATCCGCTACCGCAGTGGATGCCAGCAAGGCAGCCCCTGTCGCCAGCGACAGTATTTTTGATGTCAGGTGTTTCAAGTTTTCTTCCTCCTCTAAGATTACGAATTCAGCTTTTTTGGCGTCGCAGGGTCTGACCGGTTTCACGGTCAAACAGATTCAAGCGATCCACGTCGACGCCAAAACGCATGATTTCACCGGGCTCGACCACGCGCGGGTTGGGGATGCGCGAGATGAACTCGACATCACCCGACCGGCAAAACAGCAAAGTCTCGTTGCCCAGCATTTCACCAAAATGGATTTCCGCGTCGAAACTGTGGTTATCCTCTTCGGGCAACCCGCGACCGTCGGGGACGATATGCTCGGGACGTGCGCCAAGAACGACGTCGTGCCCCTCGAGCGCTTCCAGATCAAATGCATCCGATGAGAGTGCCAGTTCGATACCTAATGCTTCGACCTCGACACAACCGCCTTTGACCTTGGCATTGATGAAATTCATTTGCGGCGTTCCGATGAACCCCGCGACAAACTGGTTGGCTGGGTTTTCGAAAATCTCGATGGGGCTTCCGGTCTGTTCGATCATACCATCACGCATGACAACGATAATATCGGCCATGGTCATGGCTTCGATCTGGTCATGGGTTACATAAACCGTCGTTACGCCCAACTGACGCTGAAGCCGTTTGATCTCGACCCGCATTTGGTTGCGCAGTTTCGCGTCCAGATTGGACAGGGGTTCGTCGAACAAAAAGACCTTGGGTTCACGCACCAGCGCGCGGCCCATAGCGACCCTCTGGCGCTGGCCGCCGGACAATGCGGCGGGCTTGCGGTCCAGATAGGGAGCAAGTTCCAACACCGAAACCGCCTGATCAGTGCGGCGTTTGATCTCTTCCGCAGGCAGTTTTTCCAGTCTGAGCGAGAATTCCAGATTTTGCCGAACAGTCTTATGCGGATAGAGCGCGTAGGATTGAAAAACCATCGCCACGCCACGCTCTCGCGAGGGCAGATCGTTTACCGTCTCACCGTCCAGCATCAGGGCCCCGTGCGAAATGGTCTCAAGACCGGCGATCATGCGCAGTGTCGTGGTCTTGCCACAACCTGACGGGCCAACAAAAACGGTGAAGCTGCCCTCGGGGATGTCCAGGTCGATCCCGCGCACAGCAGGCGTGCGTCCGTAAACTTTAACCATCTCGCGGATTTGGATATTCGTCGCCATCAGCCTTTGCCTCCAAGACGCTTAATACTCGGGTCGGCAAAATTCCGTTCCGGCATGATCGTATACCAATCCGCGCGTCCCGGATCCCGATCATAGGCATAGCCGCCGACCTCTTTGAAATGTTCGGCGTATTGCGCCAGTTTTTCTTGATCCACTTCGACCCCAAGCCCCGGGCCGGTTGGCACGGCAATCGCACCGTTACGGTATGGCAGCGGGCCACCAACAATGATGTCGTCGGTCAGGTGGTGGTAATGGGCATCCGCGTTGAAGTTCAGATTTGGCAACGACGCACCCAGATGCAGCATCGAAGCAAGCTGGATGCCCAGCTCTCCTGAAGAATGTACAGCAGCCGAGAACTGAAACGTCTCAAGAACCATGCCTGCTTTGTGCGCCTGCCGCAGCCCCCCCCAGAACGTTGTGTCCAGAAGGACCACATCAACGATGTCCTGACGGATGGATTGTGCAAGCTGTTCGAAATTCACGACAACCTGATTGGTCGCGGTCGGTATTGAGATGCGATCGCGCACTCTCCGCATTCCGTTCAGCCCCCAGGTCGGATCTTCGAAGTAGTCATTGGGAAGATGCTCGATGGCCTTGGCCACCCGGATGGCTTCCTCAACGGACCACACACCATTGGGGTCGAGGCGGAAGGTGTCGCCTGGGAATGCCTCGGCCAGCGCTTCGAACACCTCGATGTCATGGTCTGGCGAGAAATGCCCGCCCTTGAGCTTGTGGCTGGAAAACCCATGCTTTTCCTTCAGGGATCTGGCATGGCGGACGATTTCGTCTGCATAGGTTTCCCCACCTGCGGTGCCCGCTTCGTTTTCATAGCGATAAAACAGGTAGGACGCGAAACCGACCTCTTCGCGAATGGCGCCACCCAAAAGGTCACAGGCGCGCAGATTTCGTTGTTTACCCGCCAGATCCATACATGCCATTTCCACGGCCGCGTGAAGTTGCTTCCGGTTATTGTAAAGCGTTGCAGTGGGGTTCATCAGCTTCCAGCGCAACTGTTCCAACTCAATGGGATCGTGTCCGATCAGATAGTCTTTCAAGCCCAGAACAGCCGCTTCCGCAGACTCTCCGCCGCCGCCCAGTTCGCCCCAGCCCGACCGTCCGTCTTCGTCAATCAGCTCGACGATTGTTCGGACAAAACGCCCCCAATGCACCCCGTTCGCGTGGCGCAGCGGTGCTTCCAGCGGAACGGCAACCGTCGTTGCTTTGATGTCGACAATCTTGCTCATGTCTCAGGTCTCTTTCTCTTTCGGGGAGCCCGCAATGGCAGACAAAAGCCCGCCATCTACGCGAACGGTTTCACCTGTGACAAACGACGCTTCGTCGGACAGGAGGAATGCGACCACATTGGCGACCTCCATCGGGTCGGCAGACCGTCCCAATGGGTGCATATTTCGGATGGCCTCCCAGACAGCATCAGGGTCGTCAGCCAAAGCAACCGCATTATGCAGCATCGGCGTATCAACAGAGCCGGGCGCGACGGCGTTGCATCTGACACCCTGCGCGGCAAAATCCACAGCAATGGATTTGGTCAGCCCGACAAGCCCATGCTTGGCAGCCGTATAGGCCGCGACGTTCGCCTGACTGGCAAAACTTTGAACCGAGGCCATCAGCACAATCGCCCCATGTGTCTTGCGCAACTCCGGCAACGCCGCATGCGTCAAATAATATGCGCTGGTGAGGTTGGTGGCCATCACCTCGGACCATGCTTCCGGCGTCGTCGTTTCGACGCTGCCATAACGCTGGATGCCCGCGTTGTGAGACAGGCCGTGAAGGGACCCAAAATGATCGACAGCGGCTTTGACCGCGCCCTCGCAGGCGCTTTGATCTGCAACCGAACCGACAAAAGACTCAACCCTGCTCCCGTCAGCCGAAATTTGTTCTGCAAGGGCTTGCCCAGCTTTACGGTCGATATCCATGCAAAGGAGGTTTGCTCTCTCGGCGGCCAGCCTCAAGGCAACGGCTTTTCCAATGCCTTTTGCAGCCCCCGTGATCAAATAAGTTTTTGGTGACATTGCCGCCCCTCCACGTCAGCGATCAATTGTATTCAATCTTGCGTTTTGCATACATGCACACAAAATTCTTGTTGTCAACGCCCCTGCCATTCGGTAGTTTCATTTCACCACCATAAAAGTGAGGCAGGCATTTGATTGCGCGACTACACCCCAACTCGACGACAAACTTTGTGTATGACGAGCTTCGTAGCCGCATCGTTAACGTGGCCCTTGAACCCGGCGAGATGTTGGTCGAGCAGAAACTGGCTTCGGAATTCAACGTCAGCCGCACACCGATCCGCGAAGTCCTTGTGCGCCTTGCCAGCGAAGGCTTGGTGGAAATCCTGCCAAGCCGCGGCTCGATGGTCGCGCCAATCCGTGTTGAAGCTGTGAAAACCGCCCAGTTTGTGCGCGAATCGCTCGAGATTTCGGTCGCTCTCATTGCGGCGCAAAACATGACTTCTCTGGCGGCACTGAGGCTTCGTCAGGCCATCGAAGAGCAAGACCTAGCCAACCGCGAAGGAAACGCGGATCTGTTTTATCAGGCGGATGAAGCCATGCACTTCAAGATCGCTGAAGTCGCAGGTCTGCCGCTGGTCTGGAGCTATACGGAAGAAGCCAAAATCCAGATGGATCGTGTCCGCCGACTAAGCCTGATCGAAGCGCAGTCTTTTGACGGGTTGATCGCGCAGCATCGCGACATTGTTGACGCGATCGCGAACAACCAGCCGGATAAAATCAGGAAAAGCCTGCAAGAGCATCTAAGACAGGTTTTGCCAGACATTGAGACGCTGCGCGAATCCCGGCCTGAGTATTTCTTCGACCCCTGCAGCGGCGGCACCTCTTTCAAGCCAGGCAGGCGCAAAGACGATGCGTAAGGTGCACGGCGATGAAGCACAACGCTTTTGGAGCCACTGACATGAAGCTTCTGGTTGGAACATATTCCTTCCCGATTGCAGGTGTGGAAGGGAATGGCGAGGGCATATACTCGGTCCCTTTCGACGCGAAAACCGGGGCTTTCGGGGAACCCTTACTTCTTGCTGAATGCGTGAACCCGTCCTCGCTGGCACTATCGCCAGACGGCGAAATGCTGTTCGCAGGACGCGAAGTCTTTGCCGATGATGGTCCCGAACTGGCGGTATATCATATGGCCGAAGACGGGGCGCTGACCCTGGCATCGCGATTGCCGATTGCCGGTGAGCTTCCCTGCCATCTGGCTTTCGACGCCACCCACAACCGGCTGGCCTCGGGGCAATACCTGACCGGAGATGTAGCGATCAGCGCGCTGGACGGCGGCACCTTTCAGCCGCCCTCCTATCTGACGCGAAGCGGCAGTGGTCCCAACGCGGGACGACAGGAAGGCCCGCATGCACATTACGTCGCCTTCTCGGATCAGGGGATGGTGCTGCATCTGGTTGATCTGGGCACCGACAGTATCGTCAGTCACCGACTGAACGCTGCCGGAGAGGCAACCGAAACGGCGGCCGTGACGGTTCCTCGCGGATCAGGTCCGCGCCACATGGTGATGGATCACACCGAAACCCGTGCATGGGTATTCTGCGAGCTGGACGAAAGCCTGATCACTCTGACCCGCGACGGGCTGGGCTGGGCGATTGACGCAATCCAGCCCGGTTTCGAGCCCCCCGTCGACGAAGATGGCTCGGGCGCGGCCATCCGGCTTTCTCCGGATGGAAAGCATCTCTACCTTTCCGGCAGGCGGCAATCCAAAATTGCCGGTTTCACATCAGACGGAGCGCAGGTGGGCACGTTCGATTGTGGCGGAGACTCTCCGCGCGACTTTGTTGTGACCCCGGATGGCAGCTGGATCATCTCGGCCAACCAGACCAGTAACACCCTGACCAGCATGCGGCGGGATCTGGAAACGGGCGCGCTGGCCCAGCCCGCAAACAATTGTGCCATCGGAAGTCCTGTGGCCCTGATCGCAACGTAAGAGGTCGTCGTGCATATCAATTCTGCCAAAGACATGGTCCATATCTGCAGCATCGGCGAATGCATGGTGGAGCTATCGGGCTATTCCGAAACCCAAAACTGCGTCAATCTGGGCTTTGCCGGAGACACGATGAACACCGCTGTTCACCTCTCCAGACAGCTTGATCCGGAGCGGTTCGAAGTGTCGTATCTGACACGGCTTGGTCAGGACAAATTCTCTGATCAGGCAATCAGATTTCTCTCAAAGGAAGGCATTCAAACAAATCACATTGGCCGAGATGCAAACCGGAACATCGGGATTTATGCGATCAACCTTGACGACGAAGGTGAGCGATCATTCACCTATTGGCGGTCGCAGTCGGCTGTACGCGAAATGTTTGGCAAAGGCGTACCAGCGTTGCCTGATCTCGGCACGTTTGACGTGATCTTTTTGTCGGCAATCACTCTGGCTGTTCTCCCACCTCACGTCAGAACGGCTCTGACCTCGGCTTGCGCCGCCGCACATGCGCAGGGCCGCGTGGTGGCCTTCGATTCCAATTATCGCCCCACCTTGTGGGAAAGTGCCGAGATTGCCCGTCAAACCATCGATGAAATGTGGGCCAGTTGTTCAATTGCAATGCCCAGCCTTGATGACGAGCAGAAACTGCATCCAAACCTGTCACCCGACCAGATCGTGGACCGCATCGCCGCCTTTGGCGTAAGTGAAATCGTGCTCAAATCCGGCAGCAACGGCCCGAAGCTTTGGCCAAAGGCAACCGCAGATAGCTTTCGGATTGCTGATACCGTGATGGACACAACCGGGGCCGGCGACGCCTTCGATGCGGGGTATTTGGCGGCAAGACTAACGGGCAAGGATCAGGTTACAGCTGCACACGCGGGGCATGAACTTGCAAGTGACGTCATTTCAAAACCGGGGGCGATTGAGACGATCGAAAATTTGTAACACAATGATCGGTCTACTCTTTTACTCGAACGTTTTACAGAAACACTTCTCTGTCAGATTGGACACCCTGCTGCCTGGTGAGAACGCGGAGATGGCGCTTCAAACTGGCATTTGACGGCGGGCATTCTGTTGCTTTGTAAAATCGCCCCGTCAGCAGGGCGCTGATGTCTGGGCCTGGCGGGTGCATTGGATTTTGCCAAAATTTGCACCAATGAATGGCCGCAATCGGGAAATCTTCTGCGACGCGACAAATGGCGTGCCCCGCCTGCGAGGAGTTTCTGCGGCAGCAAAAACGGCTTCGGCAGAAGGCTGCTCTGACCGCTAGCTGCCCGTTGGATGGCATTGTCCGCTTGCCAAACCCGCTTTGCTCTTTTCCCCTACCAACCATTCCTCTAAGACAGGCCGCATATCTGCCACCCGGGGAAACCACCACATGACCGAACCTGCCATCACGCCTGAGATCATCAAAGCCCACGGTTTTACCCCCGATGAATATGCCGAAGTGCAAAACATCCTTGGGCGGGAGCCGAACTATACCGAAATGGGTATCTTTTCGGCGATGTGGAACGAGCATTGTTCGTATAAATCCTCGAAAAAATGGCTGCGCACCCTGCCGACGGAAGGCCCGCAAGTGATCTGCGGTCCCGGTGAGAACGCGGGTGTCGTCGATATCGGGGACGGTCAGGCGCTGGTTTTCAAAATGGAATCACACAATCATCCGTCCTACATTGAGCCCTACCAAGGGGCGGCCACGGGTGTGGGCGGCATCCTGCGCGATGTGTTCACAATGGGCGCGCGCCCGATTGCTGCGATGAACGCGCTCAGCTTTGGACGGCCTGACCTTCCTAAGACGCGCCAGTTGGTTCACGGTGTCGTTGCGGGTGTCGGTGGCTATGGCAATTGCTTTGGCGTGCCGACTGTGGGCGGTGAAGTACGGTTTGATGCGGCGTACGATGGCAACTGTCTGGTTAATGCCTTTGCCGCCGGTTTGGCGGATGCGGACAAGATTTTCTATTCTGCCGCATCCGGTGTTGGCATGCCCGTGGTGTATTTGGGTGCCAAGACAGGCCGGGACGGTGTTGGTGGTGCCACAATGGCATCGGCAGAGTTCGACGACACCATTGAAGAAAAGCGTCCCACGGTGCAGGTTGGTGACCCCTTTACTGAAAAGCGTCTGATGGAAGCCACGCTTGAGCTAATGGCGACAGGTGCTGTCATTTCGATCCAAGACATGGGGGCCGCTGGCCTGACCTGCTCAGCGGTAGAAATGGGCGACAAGGGTGGCTTGGGCGTGCGGCTTGACCTGGAAAACGTACCGCAACGTGAACTCAATATGACAGCCTATGAGATGATGCTGTCGGAATCTCAAGAACGTATGTTGATGGTGCTGAAGCCAGAGCTTGAGGCAGAGGCACGCGCGGTGTTCGAAAAATGGGATCTCGACTTTGCGATTGTCGGAGAAACATTAGCCGAAGATCGGTTCTTGATTGTGCATAATGGCGAGGTCAAAGCCGATCTGCCTTTGTCAAAACTCGCCAGCACAGCGCCCGAATATGACCGCCCTTGGGTCGAAACACCCCCAGCCGCGCCGTTGGCAGATGTGCCCGATGTGGACCCCATTGACGGGCTACGCGCTCTGATCTGCGACCCTAACTATGCCTCTAAGGCATGGGTCTATGAACAATATGACACGATGGTCATGGGCGACAGCGCACGTGTGCCGGGCTTGGGGTCCGGCATTATCCGCGTGCATGGCACCGATAAGGCGCTGGCGTTCACCTCGGACGTGACGCCGCGCTATGTGAAGGCCAATCCGTTTGAAGGGGGCAAACAAGCCGTCGCCGAAGCCTATCGCAATCTATGCGCCGTGGGTGCGCGGCCCTTGGCCACCACCGACAACATGAATTTCGGCAACCCCGAAAAACCCGAGATTATGGGCCAATTCGTCGGCGCGATCAAAGGTATCGGGGCGGCGGTTTCAGCGCTGGATACGCCGATCGTGTCAGGCAACGTGTCGCTTTATAATGAGACTGATGGCACGGGCATTTTGCCCACACCCACGATCGGAGCAGTGGGTCTGCTGGATCACACCGACGACATTATAGGCACCGAAGTCCGCGACGGGCATCTTGCGTTGATCTTGGGCGAAACCACTGGGCATCTGGGGCAATCCGCCCTGTTGGCCACGCTTTACGGCCGTGATGATGGCGACGCACCGCATGTTGATCTGGAGGCAGAGCGCGCGCATGGCGATTTCATTCGCGCCAACCGCGAGATGATCCAAGCCTGTACGGATATCAGCGATGGTGGGCTGGCGCTGGCCGCGTTTGAATTGGCGGAAAAATCAGGTGTTGGCGTCACATTGGACGCTGCCGATACACCAACTTTATTTGGTGAAGATCAGGCCCGATATTTGATCGCCTGCACCTTTGATCAGGCAGAGGCGTTGATGTCGGCGGCTTTGGCGGCTGGCGTACCACTGGCTGCAGCGGGCAAATTTGGCGGTGATCAGGTGAGCTTTGGCGGCGTCAGCGCCCCGTTGACTGATTTGGCAAATACCTATCGCGGTGCATTTTCCGCCGCTTTCGCCTAGGTCGCAGCCTTCATCAAACGCGCCTTTTCTCCCACATCATCTGGGCGGGAAATCACGGCGGCCAGTTCTTCGAGCGAGGCAATCGAATGACCTGCGCGGAAGCTGTCGACATGCGGCAGCATCGCGCGGATGCCTGCGGCCTTGGGCGCGAACCCGTCCCAGCGCAGCAGCGGATTCAGCCAGATCAGCCGCCGCGCACTGAGGTGAAGCCGTTGCATCTGCTGCGCCAGATGATCGGGTGCGTCGCGGTCCAAACCATCGGTGATCAGCAACACAACCGCGCCCTGCCCCATCACCCGGCGCGACCAATCACGGTTGAATGCCGCAATGCTGGCCCCGATCCGGGTGCCGCCTTCCCAGTCCTGCGCCTGTGCCCCCGCCGCCGCAAGTGCCGCATCGACATCGCGGGTCGCCAGATGGCGGGTGATGTTGGTCAGTTGCGTGCCGAAGGTAAACGCATGTACCTGCGCCCAACCCGCGCCCTTTGCATTTGAGACAGCATGCAGAAAATGCAAAATCACACGGCTGTATTGGCTCATTGAGCCGGAAATATCGCAGAGTACGACCAGATTTGAATACCGTGGGCGTGGAGTTTTGAAGGCCAGCTGATGCATTTCCCCCCCCTTGCGCAGCGCACCACGCAAGGTCCGCGAAGCATCAATGCGACCGCGATTGGCTATCATCGCCCGCCGCGAGGGCAGTGGTTTGACAGGTAACGCCAGCCGCGCCAGCATCGCCTTGGCCTGTGCCATCTCGGACAGGGACATTTGTTCAAAATCCAAGGTCCGCAGCCGTTCCGCCGCGGACATGGTCAGGCTGGCATCCACCTCAATCAGAGCATCTTGTTCACGCGGGTCTTCTTGGTCTTGCTCTGGTGCCTCAGCCCCGTCCAACAGCGCCTCTGCCGCGCGTTTCTCAGCGGCCTGCGCCGGGCGATCCTCTTGGACGCCACGCATGGCCGGCAACATCGCGGCCATCATATGTTCCAGATAGCGCGGGTCACGCCAGTAGAGCCGGAAAAGTTGCGCAAATACGGTGCGATGTTCCGGGCGGGTGACGAAACAAGCGTGCAGCGTCCAATAAAAATCACGTTTAATGCTGAATCCGACCGCCTCAACGGCACGGATGGCCTCGACGATGCGACCGGGACCGATGGGCAAACCTGCGCGGCGCAGAGCGCGGGCGAAATGGGTGATGTTGCCCGCGAGTTTTGGATTGTCAGGAAGTTCGAGAGGAAGCTGTTCAACCATGTTGATGGACTGGGGCCTCTGCCCCCAAACCCCCGGGAATATTTATGGCCAAAAAGAATATCATGCGGGCTCTAGCGAGGCTTTGGCTTGATCCAAAATGCGCTTGGCCTCTGAGCCATGTAATTTGGCAATATCGTCTTGATATTTCAGGATTGCGCCAAGCGTGTCGGCGATGACTTCGGGGCTGAGCGTGATCACATCCAACGCCAGCAGGCATTTGGCCCAATCGATGGTTTCCGCGACGCCGGGCTTCTTGAACAGATCTTCGGTGCGCAGGTGTTGGACAAAGGCGACGACCTCGCGGCTAAGGTTTTCTGCCGCTTCGGGCGCACGCGCGGTAAGGATATCCATTTCGCGATCAAAATCGGGATAGTCGACCCAATGATAGAGACAACGCCGCTTGAGGGCGTCATGCACTTCACGGGTGCGGTTTGAGGTCAGGATGACAATGGGCGGCTCTGGGGCTTTGATTGTGCCAAGCTCTGGAATAGTCACTTGAAAATCACTCAATGCTTCGAGCAAGAATGCCTCAAACGGCGCATCGGTCCGGTCCAATTCGTCAATCAATAGGATCGGGGCGCCGTTCTCATCGGGGCGCATGGCTTGGAGAAGCGGACGCTCAATCAGGAAATCATCGCTGAAAAGTTGAGTATTTAAGTCGCCAGCATTTGCGTCCCCCGCCGCCTCAGCCGTGCGGATCGCCACCATTTGCGCCGGGAAGTTCCATTCATAAACGGCAGAGGAAGCATCAAGTCCCTCGTAGCATTGCAAGCGGATCAAGCGACGGTTCAGGCCAGCCGCCAGCGCTTTGGCAATCTCGGTCTTGCCAACACCTGCCTCGCCCTCGAGAAACAGCGGGCGTCCCAATTTGAGGCTGAGAAATACCACCGTACCAAGGGCGCGGCCACAGATATACCCTTGATGCTTGAGCATGTTTTGCACGCCATCAATGCTGGAAATATCGGTCATATAAAGCCCCCTTGCGATTCAAAGGTGCATTTGCACGCTGGGACGTCAAGGGCGTGTTTGGCCGATATGTCACGGTTGCGCCCCGCCCTGCCAGCCCAATTGACGCGATTCCACCGCACTGTCATAATATTAATGAATTAATAGAGGTCACGGGGCCATGTTTCCCAAGACCCATAGGCGGACATGAGCAAGAGTTACCACATCCCCCAAACGGATGGTGCCGATTGATATGCGCATCACAGCCGTAACTTGTGTGAAAAATGAAGGGCCATTTCTGTTGGAGTGGATCGCCTTCCACCGTGTGATTGGGGTGACGGATTTTCTGTTTTATTCCAACGATTGTTCCGATGCGACCGACAAGTTGCTGGATAAGTTAGAGGAACACGGGGTGGTCACGCATTTGCCCAACCCCGCAACCAACCGCAATTACCAGATGCAGGCACTGAAAGCGGCACGGCGGCATCCGCTGATCAAAAAAGCTGACTGGATTTGGGTGGCGGATGTCGATGAATTTTTGAATATCCATGTCGGCGACCACACCATACCGGCGCTGATTGACGCCTGCCGCAACCCGCAGGCGATTTCGATCACCTTCCAGTTCTTTGCCAGTGGCGGCATTGAGGCTTATGAGGATGCCCCGGTGATCACGCAATTCCTGCACAGCCATAACCCCGACATCTGGTGTGCTGAGACCGCGATTGAGGTCAAAAGCCTTGCGCGGGGTGATTTCCCACTGGATTATTTCGGTGCGCACCGTCCGTTCCATGATGATGCCAAGGTGAAACCCGCATGGACCGATGGATCTGGCCGCAGAGTCCCGCCACCGTTCCGCCGCTGTGCCAACAAACGCCGTATTCGGGCCTTCCCAGCCAAAGGCGCGCGGCAGTTTGCGACATTGAACCATTACGCCTTGCGGTCGCTTGATAGTTATCTGGTAAAAAACGACCGCGGCGACGTGAACCGCGAACACCGGGCGTTTGACGACACCTATTGGCGCGAGCGTAATGATGCCGCGTATTTCGACGACAGTATTCTGCGCTATGCGGAACCGTTGAAGGCCGAAATGGACAGGCTCAAGGCGTTGCGGGGCGTTGGTGATCTGCACGATGAGGCGGTAGCGCTGCACAAGGCCAAGCGTGACGCGTTGCTGGCACAAGAAAGCTACCAAGAAATGCAGAGGCAGCTGCGCCATGCCAATCCATACAGCGCGGCTGAGGCGGCCATTATCGAGGAAATTGCAGCGTCATGAGCCGATTGCGGATCATTAACTTGGGCCTGCCCAAAACCGGGACAACCACATTGACCGACGCGCTACGCCATGCGGGGTTGACCGTGGCCGATTGGAAAATCCGGCGCGGACAAAGCAAGCGAACCGACATCATCGGCGAACACGTTGGTAAGATCATTTATGCCGATTATTTCGACAGTGGCGATCCACTGGCGCGGCTGGATGAATTCGACATGATCAACGAAATGAGTGCCGTGCGCCATGACCGCAGCCTGTGGCCACAAACCGACTGGGGATTGCTCTCTGCGATCCAGGACCACCACCCAAACATCAAATTCCTGATGACCTACCGCGATCCGGCCAAGACCGCCAACAGCATGATGCGCTGGAACAATTTGGGCAAACGGCGTTTGCCGATGGCCGATATACCCGGTTTGCCGCGCGGGTTTGGGGCAAAAGAAGCCGAACTTTCCCGCTGGCTGGAAGGACATTTCAAATTTTGCCGCCAGGTATTTCAAGGCTGCGATAATTTTCTGGAATACGACATTGAAGACGCGGAGGCACAGGGCAAGATTTCTGACTATCTGGGAATCGACTTGCCGTGGTGGGGCCAAAGCAACGTCGGCACCCCTGCAGACACGGAAAAGGTGACTTAGATGCGTCTGACCCTGCTCATCGGCCCAACAGAGATGGCGGCGGCGCGGTTCCGGTCCTTGCTCAAGCAAAAGGCGGCACCACTTCTGAAGCAGGGCATCTTTGCACCCGAATGGAACCATGTGCGCCTCTATGCGGCCTGCGCAGAGGCAGATGAAGTTGGCGTCTTGCGCTTCAAACGCGGCATGGGCAATCCATTGGTGCAACGCACCTTGACCAGCGAATTTGAAAACTTAATCCCCAAAGATTTGGCCGAAGTTGAAGCCGATCATGTGGTGGTGGTCGCCGCGCAATTGGGTAATCTTTTATCTGAGCCTGCAGAACTGGCGCGGCTTAAGGCGCTGTTTGACCCGCACTTTGACGACATTCAGATTGTCGCACATATCGACGAGCAGGCCCGTCTGTTAACGCAGTATTACACCTATGCTGTGATTGAAGGTCGACGCACGCCTTTGTCAGAAGAAATTGCACTGGCTGGTGAAAAAAGCTGGTGGCAAGGCGCGTTGGCGCGACGTGGCAAGAATGAGCCGTTCTTTGGACTGTTCAATGATATTCAACATCCGCCATTCTGGCTGGACTACAAGGCCTTGATCACCCTGTGGGAAGCCACCTTTGGCAAGGGCAATGTAATCCTGCGCCCCTTGGATATGGCGCAGTTGAACTCAGAACAGGGCATAGATGAAGTCGCGCATGTACTGGGGCTCTCAACAAGCCTGGGCAAATGCGATGTTGACCACCTTGCCCCGCAACGCCCCGAAGCGTGGCTGACGCGGATGCGGCAGTTTAATGACGTGCTGATCAAATATATGCGGGCGCGCGATATCCTCTGTCCGCGTGACCTGTGGCAACAGATGTTGGGGGGTTTTAAAGTTGACGGTGCGCCTCTAGAGCCGGGCAGCCTTGCGGTAATCTCCAAACATTTCAAATCGGCCAACGCTGCGTTGATCAAAAGGTTTCCTGATTTGAGAGAAGCGTTGAAGCCTGATGCGCCCCTTGATCCATGGCAGGAAGCCGATCCACAATTTGGCTTCCGCGCCACGCAATATCTGGCCGCCTATAGCCACCGGATCCGGGCGGAATCAACGCCCATCGCGGAAAAACGTGCTGAAGCGGCCTCTGCCAAGAAAGCATCCGCGAAATTTGACGACCTGCTATTGGACAACGCCGAAACCGAGGAGGATAAGGCCGCCAATACCCGCCTGCTGAACTGGGTAAAGGTCAATCATCAAATGGTGCTGTCCACGCAGTTCAAACCGCACAACAATCTGGGTGCGGTGAATGAAGAGGAATTGGGCGCCGCCTACTCACCAATGCCGCCACGCACGCTCAAACCCGGTTCAACTGGCAATGTCATTGTCGGCTGCATGAAAAACGAGGCCCCCTATATCGTAGAATGGATCGCCTATCACCGCGCCATTGGGGTCGATAACTTCCTGATCTACACCAATGACTGCACAGATGGCACCGACGAAGTGCTGGGCCGCTTGCAGGACATGGGCGTGCTGCAACACCGAAACAATGACAACTGGAAAGGCAATTCACCGCAACAATACGCGCTTAATCAAGCGCTTAAGGAACCGGTGATCCAGAATGCCGATTGGATTATCCATATCGACGTGGATGAATTCATGAACGTGCGCACGGGCAACGGCACCTTGGATGATCTGTTTGCTGCTGTGCCCGATGCCACCAATATCGCAATGACGTGGCGGTTGTTTGGGCATAACGGCGTGACGCAATTGAACGATGAATTTGTGATCGAACAATTTGACACCTGCGCACCAAAATATTGCCCCAAGCCGCACACAGTCTGGGGGTTCAAAACCATGTTCCGCAATATCGGGGCCTATGCCAAGATATCTTGCCACCGCCCGAACAAGTTGGAAGAGCGCTTTGAAAACAAGGTGAAGTGGGTCAATGGATCAGGTCACGACATGACCCGAGATGCCGCCCATAATGGCTGGAGGTCGTCCAAGAAAAACGTCGGTTATGACCTGTTGCAGCTCAATCATTATGCGTTGCGGTCGGCGGAATCCTTCCTGATCAAACGTCAACGGGGCCGCGCCCTACATGTGGATCGGTCCATCGGGATCAACTATTGGATCCGCATGGATTGGTGTGATTTCCGCGACATCACCATCAAACGCAACATTCCACGGGTCCGCGCCGAATATGAGGCGCTGATGGCTGACAAAAAACTGGCCGCGTTTCACCAACAGGGCCTCGCGTGGCACCGCGCCAAGGCGGAAGAACTGCATGCGATGCCCGAATTCAGTGACCTTTATAAACAAGCGCTCGACGTGAAATTGAACGAAACCGAACGGGTGGCCTATGCGCTGTCTCTGGATATGGAGAGTTGACGATGGATGGAAACGCAATGACGGACGAGACCCAAAAACCGACCTCTGCCTTTATCACATCGCGGGGTATGAAGTTTCCCAAACACGCCGACATCATCAAAGGCCGGGTGCGGTCACTGCTGCGCAAAAATGCCTATGAACAAAAGGAATCCGAGGCGGCATTGCGGGTGGTGAAACAAGGCGATGTTGTGATCGAACTTGGGGCTGGCATCGGCTATATGTCCACGCTGGTCGCGTCGAAGCGCAAGATCAAATCGGTACATTCCTTTGAAGCCAATCCGCATCTGATCCCCTATATTCAACAGGTTCACGCCGCCAATGGACTGACCAATGCCCATGTCACAAATGCCATTTTAGGGCCGCGCAAGGGCAGCGTCGATTTTTATGTGCGTGATAATTTGCTGGGGTCTTCCATGGCGGTGCTTGAAGGCGAGGTGGACCCACCGAGCACCAAGGTTGACGTGCTGAACGGCAAGGCGGCAATGAAAGAGATCGGTGCAAATGTGCTGATCTGCGACATCGAAGGGGCCGAAGTTGATCTGATCCCGACGCTTGATCTGACGGGGTTGCGGGCCGCGATCATCGAACTGCACCCGCAATGGATTGGCCCCGAAGGTGTGAACAAAGTGTTCAAAGCGTTCATGGACGCTGGCCTCGCCTATTACCATCGCGGATCGACCAATAAGGTCGTGTGTTTCCGCACGGATTGGTGAACCGTTGACACACCTTGCCCTTTTATGTGTCCGCAACGAGGGCGCGTTCCTGCTCGAATGGCTGGCCCATCACAAAGCGGTGGGTTTTGATGATTTTGTCGTGTTTTCAAACGATTGCGATGATGGCACGGATACAATGCTGGACCGTCTGGATGAAATGGGTGTTCTTACTCATGTTCGCAATGACGGCCCTTTTGACAAGGGTGGCATTCAATTCACCGCTTTAAAAGCTGCGGCCAAGATGGAAGCCGTTAAGCAAGCCGATTGGATTTTGCCGCTGGATGTCGATGAATTTGTGAACATTCATGCGGGCGATCATACGCTAAACGCGCTGCATGATGCTCTGCCCGAAGCCACGGCAATCACGCTGACGTGGCGGTTGTTTGGCGCATCTGGTCAGGTCCGTTATCAGGATAGCCCCGTCACCGAAACATTCACACGCTGCGCCCCTTGCGTTCTCTATTGGCCTTGGCGGGCGTCGATGTTCAAGACGCTTTATCGCAACGATGGCACCTATCGCAAACCCGGCGTGCACCGTCCGCGTGATCCTGATAAATCGCGTCTGGATCACGCGAAATGGTTTGACGGCCATGGTCGCCCCCTGCCCGATCTGTTCAAGACCAAACGTATCTTTTCAAATTTTGGCCACGACATCTACGGGCTGGCCCAGTTGAACCATTACCCACTTGGCGCCTTAGAGTCCTATGTCCTCAAGGCTGATCGGGGCCGTGCGGTGCATTCCGATCATCTATTGGGCTTGGATTATTGGGTTGAGCGGAATTTCAACACCGACGAAGATAGGTCAATCCTGTCCACAGCGGCGGAGCGCAGAGCGATACTTACCGATCTTAAGGGCGATAAGATTCTCGGCGCCTTGCATGATGCCGCCGTGGCATGGCGCAAGGCACGATTTGAAGTGCTGATGGGGCAAGAACCGTTTCGCGCGTTGTTTGGGCGGTTGCTTATGACCCCGCCAACACAACCTGTCGACCAAAAGGCCGCAAGGTTCATGATGCATTATGCTAATCTTGCCCGAAATGCGGGCACCTAGCACCCTCCTAGACCGCATCAATTTCACACGTATTTTCCCCAATTCTGCCGCATTGCTGCATTAAACCGCGGACAAATGGCGCAAAATAATCTGCGTTTACGGCAATTGAGGACCAGGCAATGACTGATCAGACCCCCACATTGAGCACATCGCTTGTGGACCTGCCCAAGCAGGAGTGGCTGCACGCCGTTGAAGTCATTGCCGAAGAAGATGGTTATTTTCAAGAACTTGGCAAACGTCATTTTGCTGCGTTCATCGAAGAAGGCACCACGTTACTGGTCACATTTGAGACAATACAGGGCATGCATGCGCTCTCTGATCGGGCACAGCCCTTTGGTTGGGAAATGCTGCGCGATCATGGTTGGTCGCATCTGTGCATTGCCAGCGACGGTGACACATGGTTCCGCGACAAGGCTGTATATGGCTATTTTGACCGACTGATTGACGACGGGTTCTTTGATGAATTCGACACCGTGGTTTTTTATGGTGCGGGCCCCTGTGGCTATGCTGCTGCGGCCTATTCAGTGGCGGCACCTTCCGCAAAAGTCGTATTGATCCAACCGCAAGCGACGCTTGATCCGCGCATCACCGAATGGGATGATCGTTTCACCGACATGCGCAACCATAATTTTACAAAGCGCTACGGCTATGCGCCCGATATGCTGGATGCCGCTGATCAGACCTTTGTTCTATATGATCCGCGCGAAACACTTGATGCAATGCACGCGGCCCTGTTCACACGCCCCCATATCACAAAGCTGCGAATGCGGTTTATGGGCGATGCGTTGCAAACCGACCTTTTGGAGATGTCACAACTTGCGCCTTTATTGGTTGCTGCCGCTGACGGGACCTTAAACGAAACCAGTTTTGCAGCGCTCTACCGAGCGCGCCGGTCCTATCGGCCCTATCTACGCAATCTGATGACCGTACTTGATGAAAATAAGCGCGACGCGCTGACCATTGCGCTGTGTAAGAACGTCACAAGTCGAATGCGGGCTCGCAGATTTTCAGCCAAACTTGGACAGTTGCAATCCGCCGCTGACGCAGATCAAGACTAGAAGCCAAAGCGCCGCTGTGCTACCCGGCGCGCATGACACAAACGCTGACAATCCGCCGCCCTGACGACTGGCACCTGCACCTGCGCGATGGCGATATGCTGCGTGCGGTGTTGCCCCACACCACGGAACATTTCGCCCGCGCGATCATCATGCCCAATCTGGTGCCACCGGTAGTCACGCACGCTGATGCCCGCGCCTACCGTGACCGTATTATGGGCGCCGTGCCAAAAGGTGTAGATTTCACACCGCTTATGACCCTCTATCTGACGGAAAACACCGATCCTGCGGATGTTGCTGCGGCCCATGCCGATGGTTTGGTGCATGCCGTCAAACTCTACCCCGCCGGGGCCACAACCAATTCCGCCAGCGGTGTGGCTGACTTTGATAAAGTCGCTCCTGTGCTTGAAAAAATGGCCGAGATTGGCCTGCCGCTCTGTACCCACGGTGAGGTCACGGATGCATCGGTCGATATATTTGACCGCGAGGCTGTCTTCATCGACCGCGTGATGGACCCGATCCGCCGAGCGCATCCTGACCTCAAGGTCATCATGGAACATATCACCACCGCAGATGCCGCTGACTATGTGCGCGGCGCCGATAAGAACCTTGCCGCGACGATCACGACGCACCATTTGGTGATCAACCGCAATCACATCCTCGCTGGCGGCATCAAACCGCACTACTATTGCCTGCCCGTGGCCAAACGCGAAACCCATCGCCTTGCCCTGCGCAAAGCAGCTACATCCGGCGATGCACGATTCTTTCTTGGGACGGATTCTGCGCCGCATACCGACGCCAATAAATTGCTACCCTGTGGCTGTGCCGGATGTTTCACCGCGCCAAACACGATGTCGATCTTGGCAGAAGTTTTTGAACAGGAAAGTGCGCTAGACAGGCTTGAGGCGTTCACGTCGCTCAACGGCCCCGCCTTCTATGGTCTGCCGGTAAACGAGGACACCCTCACCTTGGTCCGCGAAACACCTGATTTCCCAGCCCATATCGACACCCCCGATGGCCCGGTCACGATCTTTGATCCTGCCATGCCGCTCCACTGGACCGCCTGACTTTCATTGTTCCAAAAATATGCCAAAATACGGCCCGCAAAGGATGCAAGCACATGATCCCGACCAGCTACCCCACGCCACAGGAAATGGCCCGCCTCACCGCCCGGATGCTGCTTGAGATCAAAGCGGTGCATTTTAATGCGGATGAGCCCTTCACCTTGGCGTCCGGTTTGCCCAGCCCAACCTATATCGATTGCCGCAAGTTGATCAGCCATCCGCGCATTCGTGCAACGTTGATGGATTTCCTGACCGTCACGGTGATGCGTAACGCGGGGTTTGAGGCATTTGACAACATCGCAGGCGGCGAAACTGCGGGCATCCCCTTTGCCGCTTTGGTGGCCGAACGTATGGGGCTGCCGATGACCTATGTGCGCAAGAAGCCCAAGGGTTATGGCCGCAATGCCCGGATTGAGGGCGACATGACGCCGGGTCAACGGGTATTGCTGGTTGAGGATTTGACCACCGATGGCGGCTCAAAGCTCAGCTTTGTCGACGCGATTCGCGAAACCGGGGCCACCTGTGGCCACACGGCGGTGATTTTCTATTATGACATCTTCCCGCAGACCGAAAAGACATTGGGCGATCATGGGGTTGCGTTGCATCACTTGTGTACCTGGTGGGATGTTTTGGCCGAAGCCAAGGCGCAAGGGACGTTCACCGATGCCACACTCGCCGAGGTTGAAGCGTTTCTAAACGCGCCAAAAGAATGGCAAGACGCCCGTAAGGGTTAAGACAAACCATCACCGTATGTTGACCAATGCCCTGCTGATAGGGCAAGATGTGGTGTGCGCGACGCATTTCACAGCTTATCCACAAAAACATACAATTTGCGCCGTTCACCCCTACTGGCTATGACACGGGCGGGGCAAAAAAGGGTGAGACCATGAACGAGATTACATCGCTGAACGCGAACCAGATCGCCGTGCAGGCACCTGAAACCATGCCGCATTCTATTGAGGCTGAACAACAGCTTCTGGGCGCGATCCTGACCAATAATGACATTTACGACCGCGTAGCGTCGATCATTGGGGCTCAGCATTTCTATGACCCGGTGCATTCGCGGATTTACGACATCGCCGCCACGCGGATTGCCAAGAACAATCTCGCCTCGCCCGTCACGCTAAAGGCATTCATGGAAGATGACGAAGGCCTGAAAGAACTGGGCGGTCCCGCCTATCTCGCACGCTTGGCCGGGGCCGCGATCAGCGCCTTTGCGGTGCGTGACTATGCCCAGATGATCTATGATCTTGCCGTACGCCGTGACCTGATCCAATTGGGCCGCGATATTTCGGCCAAGGCCGCAACTGTCGATGTCGCGTCAGAGCCGCGCGAACAAATCGTCGAGGCCGAACAGCAGCTTTATAAACTCGCCGAACAAGGTCAAACCGAAAGCGGATTTCAAAGCTTTCTCAAGGCTGTAACGGACGCAGTTAATGTTGCCAATGCCGCCTACCAGCGCGATGGCGGGCTGTCCGGTGTGTCCACGGGTTTGATCGACATGGATAAAAAACTGGGGGGGCTTCACCGCTCTGACCTATTGATCCTTGCCGGACGTCCGTCGATGGGGAAAACCTCGCTGGCAACCAACATCGCCTTCAATGTCGCCAAAGCCTACAAACGTGGGATGAAACCCGATGGCACCGAAGGCGCAATTGATGGTGGCGTTGTCGGTTTCTACAGTCTGGAAATGAGCGCCGAACAATTGGCCGCCCGTATCCTGTCAGAAGCCGCTGAAATCCCGAGCCAGCAGATCCG
>JBPOFE010000032.1:0-24868 GCA_051252035.1 Sulfitobacter sp. | reverse complement strand
CATTCATTGATCGCTGTGCGGCTTTTTGCCAGCGTGAAACGTGAATTCAAGGTGGAATTTCCGATCTCTGTTCTGTTCGAGGCCCCGACCATTGCCAAATGTGCCGCCCTGATTGCGGCGGAAACTGGCGAGGTCGGCGCGTTGGGCGCGGCGACAACGGATGCCACTCCTGTGCAAAAGTTCGACTATCTCGTGCCACTGAACCAATCCTCGCAAAAACAGGCGGCCCCGTTGTTTATTATCGCGGGCATGTTCGGCAATGTCTTGAACCTGCGCCATTTGGCGATGCCGTTCAGCGCTGAACGCCCCGTATACGGCGTGCAGGCGCGGGGGTTGATCGGCGACACCGCACCGCACACCGATATGAAAGAGGCGGCGGCGGATTATCTGGCGGAAATTCAGACGCTGCACCCGCAGGGTCCGTATCTGTTGGCGGGCTATTCCGGGGGCGGGATCACCGCCTATGAAATGGCGCAGCAGTTGCGCGCCATGGGCGAGGAAGTGGCGGTTCTGGCCCTGCTCGACACGCCATTGCCGGTGCGTCCGTTGCTGAACCGCAAGGACAAGGCACTGATAAAGCTGCATGAATTACGCCGCAAAGGGCCGGGGTACCTGGTTGAATGGGCGAAAAACCGGATCGCATGGGAAATGCGTGATCGGTCTGCACCGCAGGATATCGCAACCGCACCGGGGGCCGAGTTCAACAACCACAAGATTGAACAGGCATTCCTGACCGCCGTGGGGCGCTATGAAACCCAGACTTGGGATGGCCCGCTGACCCTGTTTCGGCCACCACTGGATCATCACTACAAGGTCTCGAATGGTCGGTGGGTTAGTGCAGAGCGTGAATATGTTTATGAGGACAATCAGTGGCGGCAATTCGCGCCGCATCTTGAGGTGATCGAAGTACCGGGGGATCATGTCAGCATGGTCTTGGCCCCAAGCGTGACCGTCTTGGCGCAGGAATTGCGCGAGGTGATCGCGCTGGCCTTGGATGCCAACGACACGACAGATCTAACACAGGCGACTGCGGCACAATGAGCTTGCCACCCACCATTCGATTGCTGGTAATACTTCTGAATTACCGCACTGCGCAGATGACTCTGCGTGCGGCCGAGGCTGCGCTGGAGGATATGCCGGTTGGTGCTGAGTTGATCATCGTCGACAATGCGTCGGATGATGGGTCGGCAGAGGTGTTGCAACAGGCAATTACGGATCGTGGGTGGGATGCCAATGACCGTGTACGGTTGATCGTGTCGCAGGTAAACGGCGGCTTTGGTGCAGGCAACAATCTGGGGCTGCGCGCCGGAATGTCGGATGGGTCAGACCCAGACTTCTATTATGTCCTGAATTCTGACGCCTTTGTTGATCCCGGCTGCATCGGCAGGCTGGTGGCGCATCTTGAGTCGCATCCAAAAGTGGGCATCGCAGGCAGCCATGTGCGCGGCGAAGATGATGCGCCGCATTGCACAGCTTTTCGGTTTCCGTCGATAGCGGGCGAATTTGAAGGGGCGGCGCGTACCGGGTTCATCTCCAAGGCATTGCGCAACGCCATTGTGGCCCCAGCATTGCCCCAGAAAACCACGCAAGTGGATTGGGTTGCGGGAGCGTCCGTTCTGTTGCGCGGCGAGATGCTGCGCGAGATTGGGCTGTTTGATGAGGTGTTTTTCCTATATTTTGAAGAAACCGACCTGTGCAAACGGGCCGCCAATGCGGGGTGGGAATGCTGGTATGTGCCGGACAGCCGGGTTGTGCATATCGGCTCGGTCTCAACGGGTATGAAAGAATGGCAGCGCATGCCGTCCTATTGGTTTGCCTCGCGGTGGTATTACTTTGTAAAGAACCACGGGCGCCTTTATGCGGCACTTGCATGGGTTGCGCGGCTTAGCGGTGGTATGATCCACCAATTGCGCTGTGCGCTTTCAGGGCGAAAATCACAAGAAGCGCCATATTTTCAACGTGATCTTCTGCGACACGGGCTGGGACTTGGCCCAGCTGATCCAACTCATCGACCCAATCGTCCCGCGACGGAGGACAGACCATGACCGCCATATTCAATCCTGCTGCATTTTCGGCCATCCTGATGGGCGACGAATCCCTGACCATCGCTTGCGGCGACATGATGTTGGCGGGGGGGCATGGGCTAAGCGCAGTTGTGACGCGCGATGCGGCGGTCCGTGACTGGGCCGAGGCGCAGGGCGTAAAGGTTTTTGCGCAGACCGATGATCTGGTTGCGGCAGCGGTCCAAGCGGATTGGTTTTTGAGCATCGCAAACCTGCGGTTGATCCCGGAGGCGGTTTTGGCATTGCCCACCAAAGGCGCGATCAACTTTCACGACGGACCTTTGCCACGGTATGCCGGGCTGAACACGCCGGCTTGGGCGATCATCAACGGCGAGGCCACACACGGCGTCAGCTGGCATATGATTGAGGGCGGCGTGGACGAGGGCGATCTGCTGGCGCAGGTTATGGTCGATATCGCACCGGATGAAACCGCGTTCAGCCTCAATTCGAAATGTTACGCGGCGGGGATGGAGAGTTTCGGCGCTGTGCTGCAACAGCTCGAAAACGGCACGCCTGACCGGACGCCCCAAGACCTGAGCGCGCGCAGCTATTTTGCACGTGATCAGCGCCCAGATGGGATGTTGAATTTTGGCCTAGATGCGCGCGCGTTGTCCGTGCTGGTGCGGGGTTTGGATTTTGGCACCTATTGGAACCCGCTGACCACAGCGAAACTTGCTTTGGGCAATGTGACGGCGTGTGTCGGATCGTTGGACGTATCAGACAAAGATGCCGCCGCGCCGGGCGCGATCATCGACGTATCTGCGGATCAGATCACCATCGGCACCGCGACCGCGCCAGTGATTTTGCGTAACCTGACGGACATGGCTGGTGCGGCGATTGATCTGACCACACTTGCGCAAGTAGGCGATATGCTGTCCCGAGCCGCTCCGGTCGCGCCGATCACCAAAGATGAAGCCCACTGGCGCCGCGCGCTGCAACAGATGGTCCCGCTGGCAGTGCCATTGGCCAATGCGTCAACCACTGCACCAGACTATCAAAAACGCATGCTGACATGCGCCGCTGACCTCAGCATCGCGCAACAAGCGGCAGCCGCCGCGCTCATCGCGCTGCGCAGTGCAGGCGTTGGGGCCGGGGATTTGGCGATTGCCCTGTCGCAACCCGCGCCGATGATGCCCGATTGGGTGCCGCTGCATATCAGTGCCACGGCTGAACAAAGCGTTTCTGACCTCGTTGCATTGATCGAACCACAGCTAGCGCGCGCTCAAGATAGCGCAGGGTTTTCTGCCGATCTTCCGCTGCGCGATCCCGAGATCGACACGACTGCCCGACCCGATTTTGCAATTGCGTTCGGCGATCATGCGGTGACGGACGCCTGTGTCTCCGTGGCTCTCACCGATGGTGCAGCGACGTTGATCTATGATGCAAGCCGCTTGAGTGATCAGGCCGTGGATGTACTGTCGTCCCGGCTTGAATCGGCCTTTGCGGCAATGCCAACCGCCAAGGAATGCGGCACGGTCTGGGCGTTGCCATCCTCCGAAGAACAGCAACTTTTGCAGAGCTGGAACGCCACGCAAAAAGACTATGACCTCACCACAATCCACGCGGCATTCGAGGCTCAGGTTGCCCGAACACCCGACGCCGACGCTCTGGTGTTTGAGGATGACGTGCTGAGCTATGCCACACTCAACGCCCGCGCCAACCAGCTTGCTAATGTGCTGCGCGACATGGGTTCAAAGCCCGGCACGCCCATTGGCCTTTATACCACACGCGGTGTTGATCTGATGATCGGCGCGCTGGGCATCCTCAAGGCGGGTGGTGCCTATGTTCCGCTTGATCCGGCCTATCCGGCAGACCGTATCGCGCATTATATCAGCGATAGTGCGACCCCGATTATCGTGACGCAAAGTGGCTTGGTGGACCAATTATCTGACCATAGTGCGCAGGTTCTGGCAGTGGATACCGACCCGCGTATTGCAGCGGCTGCCACTGAAAATCCCGACGCCATTGCCAGACCCGATGATCTGGCCTATCTGATCTACACCTCAGGTTCCACCGGGACGCCAAAAGGCGTGATGGTCAGCCACAAAAACGTCGCGAATTTCTTTGCTGGCATGGATGACCGGATTGATCATGCCACGGACGCAGTTTGGCTGGCCGTCACCAGCCTGTCGTTTGATATTTCGGTACTGGAACTGTTCTGGACGCTGGGCCGCGGGTTCAAATTAGTGCTCGCAGGCGACGCCGCGCGCACCGCCATCGCAAACGGTCCCATCGGGACATCGGACCGGAAGATTGATTTCAATCTGTTTTATTGGGGCAATGACGACGGTGTCGGCCCTAAGAAATACGAATTGCTGTTGGAAGGTGCGAAGTTCGCCGATGCGCATGGTTTTAACGCGGTTTGGACTCCCGAGCGGCACTTCCACGCCTTTGGCGGGCCGTATCCGAACCCATCCGTAACAGGCGCCGCCGTGGCCGCCGTTACGCATAATCTGGATGTGAGGGCCGGATCTTGTGTCGCACCTTTGCACCATCCAGCGCGGATTGCTGAGGAATGGGCGGTCATCGACAATCTGACCAATGGCCGTGTTGGGCTGGCGATCGCCAGCGGCTGGCAGCCCGATGATTTTGTGCTGCGCCCGGAAAATACGCCACCTGAAAACAAACCCGCGATGTATGCCGCAATTGACCAGTTGCGCAGCCTGTGGCGCGGTGATGCGGTGGAATTTCCGACCAAAGACGGCACGCCGTTTGCCGTGGTGACACAGCCACGCCCGGTATCAAGGGAATTGCCGATCTGGGTGACAACCGCGGGCAATCCGCAGACCTGGAAAGAGGCAGGCGAAATCGGCGCAAATGTGCTGACGCACTTGCTGGGTCAATCGGTGGATGAGGTCGCGGACAAGATCAAGATTTACCATGACGCCCTGCGCAGTGCAGGCCATGACCCGGCCGATCACAAGGTCACGGTGATGTTGCACACCTATCTGGCCGACACCCGCGCACGTGCCGAAGAGGTCGCGCGCGAACCGATGAAAGATTACCTGCGCTCGGCTGCCGGATTGATCAAACAATACGCTTGGGCGTTTCCGGCGTTTAAAAAACCCGCAGGGGTGACAAACCCGTTTGAGGTCAATCTCGATGGGCTTTCGGACGAAGAAATGGATGCGATCCTTGAGTTTGCCTTCCAGCGCTATTTCAACGACAGCGGCATGTTCGGCACCATTGCCGATGGCGTTGCGCGTACCGAACAGCTCAAGCGCATCGGCGTCGATGAAGTCGCCTGTCTGATTGATTATGGCATTGCCACAGACAAGGTGATGGCGGGTCTGAAACCGCTGGCCAAGGTGCTGGCGCAGGCCAATGAAACTGCCGCCTTGCCAGACGATGATTTCTCGCTCGCCGCGCAGATTGTGCGTCACGATGTCAGCCACCTGCAATGCACCCCGTCGATGGCGCAGATGCTGGTCACAAACGACGTGGCGCAGGGGGCCTTGGCGCGGGTGAAACACCTCATGGTCGGAGGCGAGGCATTGCCCGGATCATTGGTGCAGGCGTTGCAGGGCTGCACGCGTGCGACGATCCAGAACATGTATGGGCCGACGGAAACGACGATCTGGTCGACCACGCATATGCTGGGTGCGGCGCCGGGCGATACGGCAGCCATCGGGACGCCGATTGCAAATACGCAAGTGTTCATCCTAGATGATAAGATGCGCCCGCAACCTATTGGTGCTGAAGGTGAATTGTGGATTGGTGGCGACGGTGTCACGCTGGGGTATTGGCAACGCGATGCGATGACCGCAGAGCGGTTTGTGGACAATCCCTTTGGGGCTGGAAAACTATACCGCACCGGTGATCTGGCGGCGTGGGATGCGCAGGGCGTGTTGCATTTCAAAGGCCGCGTTGATGCGCAGGTCAAGATACGTGGCCACCGGATTGAGTTGGGTGAAATCGAAGCGCGGCTGTCAGAAGTTCAGGGCGTCACCCAAGCGGTCGTCATTGCCCGCAACGCCCCCGGTGGCGCGCAATTGGTTGGCTATGTCACGGCAAATGCCCCCGTGAATGCGGAGGCGGTGCGGGCGCAATTGGCCAAGCTGTTGCCTGACATCATGGTGCCCAGTGCGATTGTCACACTGGATGCCATGCCGTTGACCCCAAACAAGAAAATCGACCGCAAAGCCTTGCCAGCACCACAAGCGCATAAACCTGCGCCTGCCGCGGCTTCTGCAACCCCGGCAAGTGAGACGCAAACCAAGATTGCCGCGATATGGTCCGCGATTTTGGGTGTGTCCGATATTCGGGCAGAGGATAATTTCTTTGCTCTGGGTGGCCATTCGCTGCTGGCCGTGCAGGCGCACCGCGACATCAAGGCGGCCTTGGGCGCGGATCGGTTGTCGATCACCGATATTTTCCGGTTCCCATCGCTCGAAGGGTTAGCTGCGCATTTGGATCAGCCTGCTGGTGGGGCCGTAGATCCCGTTGTTGCCGCACCTGAGCCTGCAAAGACCGAGACCATGTCGAAACGCCGCATGATGCGCGCGGGGCGGAGCAAAGCCGGGGCGTGATGGCAGCATCCGTTGACCCAATCGCACAGGTCCAAGCAGCGGCGGCGACTTTGTTCGATGGGCAGATTGCCGTTGCTGTGACAGACCCAAAGGCGCCACAGCCGGCCCTGATGATGTCAGAGCGGGACGCGGTCGTCGGGGCGATCCCTGCACGGCAAAGAGAATTCGCCGCCGGGCGCGCGGCAGCCCGCGCCGCGATGGTCGAGCTGGGCATCAAGGCGAAACCCATTCTCGCAAATCCTGACCGCGCGCCAATCTGGCCACGCGGGGTGACAGGGTCCATCTCGCATACGGATAACGTCTGCATCGCCGCCGTAAGCCATACCGAAACCTGTCGCAGTCTCGGCATTGATATCGAACTGGCAACCCCGCTCGACGCGGATCTTATCACCACGATCTGCTCCGATACCGAACTGAGGCGTGTTGCGGGCCCGGACCAATTGCATCACGCCAAACTGATTTTCAGCGCCAAGGAAGCCGCCTACAAGGCGCAATATTCGCTCAGCGGCCTGCTCTTTGGCTTTGATCATCTGGATGTGACCCTCGATCTGGCCACGAAATCCTTTGTGGCGACATTCCTGAAACCCGCCGCACCTTTTGATGTCGGCGACACCCTGCCGGGGCGTTTTGTGAGGGTCGCGGATCATCTTGTCACCGCTGTTACGATTGGGCAGGATATGCCGAAAGGAGCCTGAAATGCCGCATCTGACACGCCGTTCTGCCGTGGCTGGTCTGGGCCTTGTCCTTGCCGGGGCAGGTGCCGTGGCGTGGCAGTCACGCGGCGATGTTGGTGCCGACCGGGCGCGCGCGCTTTATGCACAGCCCTTGCCCGCGCCGGACCGGGCGTTGAGCGTATTTCATCTGGGGCATTCGCTGGTGGGTCGCGATATGCCTTCGATGTTGGCGCAACTGGCGGGGGGCGAACATCGTTATCACAGTCAACTGGGCTGGGGCACTTCGTTGAAACAACATTGGGACCCTGACGAGACAATCAACGGGTTTGCCGAAGAAAACGATCACGCCGCCTACCGCGATGCGAAGCAAGCAATAGGGTCGGGTGGCTATGACGCCGTGGTGTTGACCGAAATGGTCGAGATCGCCGATGCGGTCCGCTATCACGACAGCGCTGACTATCTGGCGCAGTGGGCCGGGTTGGCGCGGGATGCGAACCCCAACACTCGTATTTACCTCTATGAAACATGGCACCACACCGATGATGCCGACGGTTGGCTGGCCCGGATCGACGCGGACCTGCGCGACTATTGGCAGGGGCGGGTGACATACCCTGCTTTGGCCAAAACGCAGGCACCGATCCATCTGATCCCTGCAGGGCAGGTAATGGCCAGCTTTGTCCGCGCTGTTGAGGCAGCGGGTGGTGTGGCGGGCATCACCACGCTACATGATCTGTTCAGTACACAGGCCGATGGCACGCCTGACACGATCCATTTCAACGATTTAGGGGCCTACCTTGTGGCGTTAACCCATTTTTCCGTGCTGTATCATCGCAATCCTGTTGGCAGTCCGCATGAATTGCTGCGGGCCGATGGCAGCCCTGCCGATGCGCCCACGCCTGAGGCCGCGCAGCTGATGCAGCAGATCGTCTGGGGCGTGGTCACGCGTCACCCCGAAACCGGTGTCTCAGCATGAGCGGGCTTGGCACGGTCCTGTCGATCCTGATGGTCGGTCACAGCCTGTTTGGCGTGGATGGCCCCGATATGTTGCAAGCTGCCCTGCGCGCGGGGCAAGGCCAAGGCACTGTGCAGGCCCAGATCATCAACGGCGCGCCGCTGCGCTATAATTGGGAGCAATCGGACAATGCCGAGGGCGTCGATGCCCGCGCGGTTTTACCAAACGGTGGCACATCGCATCTGATCCTGACCGAAGCGATCCCGCTCACCAACCATACTCAGTTTTCCGACACCGAAGTCTATGCGCAGGCGTTCTTTGGCCTTGCCGTGGCTGCAAATCCCGATACCAAAGTCTATCTGCAAGAGACATGGCACAGTCTGAACAGCGGCACCGGGGTGGCGGTCGAATATGACGACAACGCCGATGTGCCATGGCGCACCCGGCTCGATCAGGATTTGCCGATCTGGCAAGGCATTGTGGCGTCCGTTTCAGCGGGCAACCGATCCGAGACAGCCAGCATCGAACTGATCCCTGCCGGGCAGGCGATGGCACGGCTTTATGATGAGATCGCCGCCGACCGTGTGCCGGGCATCACGGGGATTCAGGCGTTCTTTTCCGATGATATTCATCTGAGTGATCTGGGGCATTATTTTGTGGCGATGGTGCAATACGCCAGCGTCACCGGGGCCGATCCGCTTGGCCTGCCCAATGCTTTCAAAGACCGATGGGGCAAGGCGTTTGATGCACCTGATCCAGATTTGGCCCGCACATTGCAACGCATCGCATGGGAGGCGGTGCAAGCCTATGACGGCAGTGCCGTGACCCCGGTGCCGCCGGCAACACCCGCGCGCGCCGCGACGGCACCCAGCGCACCGACGGGCCCGCCTGTCACAACCTTGCCGGACACCCCAGCAGCAGATGTGGTACAGGCCGCCGCAGGTACCGCACCGGGCGATGGCGCAGTGGGCATGGGATTGGCAAGCGTCGCCGACTGGAGCACGCAACAGCCGTTTATGGACATTATGAAAACCGCGCGGCCTTGGCTTGGTCACAAACCCGGTTCCTATGGCGGGATGGAATATGCCGAACTCGTTGCAGGTGGGTATCTCGACGACGACGGCTGGCCGCTCAAAATGCCACGCGAGTTGAGCAGCATTGGCACGCTGATCCTGACCGATTTGCCAGAGGCGGCGGTGTCGCTGAAAGGACGTTATCGGCTGCGATTTGACGGCAAAGGTGTGATCGAAGTGTCGGGCCGCGCGGAAAATGTGCGCTATGGCACGGGCGAGGTGACGTTTGATTTCACCCCCGGACCCGGCGGTGTTGATATTCGGGTGCAGCGGATCAACACCACCAACCCGCCACGCAACATCACGGTGGTGAAGCAGGACAATGCAGATCGTTTTAACAATGGCGCGGTGTTCAACCCCGCTTGGACCAGCCGCATTGGCGGCTTTCGAGCGTTGCGGTTCATGGACTGGATGGAGACCAACAATTCAACTTTGTCGGCTTGGGCGGATCGGCCCGAACCCGGTGATGTCAGCTATGCCAGCGGTGTTCCGGTTGAGGTGATGGTCGCATTGGCCAATGAATTGGAAACCGACGTGTGGTTCAACATGCCGCATTTGGCCGACGATGACTATGTGCGCCGCTTTGCGCTATACGTGCGTGACCATATGGACCCGAAATTAAAGATCTATGTCGAGTTTTCGAACGAAGTTTGGAACTGGCAGTTTGAACAGGCACGCTGGGCCGATGTGCAATCCCGCGCGCGGTGGAATGAAGATGATAAGTGGATGCAATTTTACGGCCTGCGCGCCGCTGAGGTTGCGGGCATCTGGTCAGATGTGTTTGGTGATCAGGCTGAGGCGCGGCTGGTCAATGTGATCTCAAGCCAGACAGGATGGTTGGGGCTGGAAGGTGACGTCATGGACGCGCCATTGGCGCAAGCCGAAGGTCGTGCCGCCCCGGCGGATGCCTTTGATGCCTATGCCATTACCGGGTATTTTGGTGGTATTCTGGGTGCGGATGACCGCAAGGCACAGGTCAAAGGTTGGCTCGACGAAAGCCTGACGCGGGCGCAGGCGGCGGCCAAGGCCGAGGGCCTGTCGGGCGAGGCAGCGCAGACCTATGTCGCGGAACATCGGTTCGACCATGCCACAACACTTGCGGGGCGTGACCTGTATGACGGGGCCGTCAGTGACGATGTCAACGACACGCTGACGGACCTGATTGGCCGGGTCTGGCCTTATCATGTGGCGGTGGCTGAGGCGCGGGGGCTGGACCTGATCATGTATGAAGGCGGCAGCCATATCGTCGGCCTTGGCGCGCAGATTGACGATCCGGAACTGACGGCGTTTTTCCAGCACCTGAATTATGCGCCGGAAATGGGATCGCTCTACACGACACTTTTGGCGGGGTGGCAGGCCGTCGGCGGGCAGTTGTTCATGGCCTATTCTGACGTCTATGCGCCGACAAAATGGGGATCATGGGGCGGGTTGCGCCATCTGGATGATCACAACCCGCGCTGGGACGCATTGGTCGCCGCGCAATGACCATGCTCAGCATTCTGATCCCTGCGCATAACGAAGCGGCGTATTTGCCTGCCTGTATGGAAGCGCTTTTGGCGTCTGATCCTGTGGAGGCCTCAGTCGAGGTCATCGTGATCGCCAATGGTTGTACCGATGACACGGTCGCGATTGCGCAGGGGTTTGAGGAGCGGGTGCTGCTCAAAGGTTGGGCGTTGAACGTGTTGGACATTGAACAGGGCGGCAAGCTGAACGCCTTGAACGCGGGCGAGGATGCGGCGCAGGGGGATGTGCTGATTTATATAGATGCCGATGTGGCGGTGTCTCCGCCATTGGTCCCGCAATTGGCACGAGCGCTGTCGGGCGCTGCGCCACGCTATGCCAGTGGGCAGCCAAATGTCACGGTCGGCGACAGTGCCATTACCCGACATTACACACGGTTCTGGCGGACCATTCCGTTTATGACCCTTGGGGTGCCGGGGTTTGGTGTCTTTGCGATGAACCGGGCAGGGCGCGCACGCTGGGATGCGTGGCCCGACATCATCTCGGACGATACATTCGCCCGGCTGAATTTTGTCCCGAATGAGCGGGTCTGCGTGCCTGCAACATACGACTGGCCGATGATTGAAGGGTTTGCCGCCTTGGTGCGGGTGCGCAGACGCCAAGATGCAGGTGTGGCGGAGATTGCTGATTTGTATCCCGCTCTGATGAATAACGACGATCCCAAAGCCGGGGCCACACCGCTGTGGCAGCGCGCGCTGCGTGACCCGATGGCGTTCTTGGTGTTTATGGCCGTGCGCACCGCCGCGCGGATGCCGATATTTAAGAGTAGTAATCGGTGGGTGCGGGGGCGGTGAGCCTAAAGTAAGGTTGTGAAACACCAGACATGTTTGCACTTGTGTTAGAAAATTGAACCAAATGGAGATACCCGCTGATAGCGAACCTTCGTGACTTTTGTAGCGATAGGCAGCTTCGAGCCCAAGTTTGACCGACGCTGCCAGGCGCACAAATGGCCGCTGTTCTAGACGTTGGCCATGAATGCGGAGCGGATAGCTGCCTTCATCGCGTCTTGCGGCCCAGCCTCCTGTGACCCGCTCGTCGCCACCACTAACTTTGAGGCAGGTGTATTCCCAAGGCCATTAATTTTGCTCATGACCGCCAGGCCGGAGTGTAGCGATGAACGCCCCAGCAGACCGACTGCGATCCCAGCTTCAACAGCTGCAATCACGCCGGAGACGCTTTGGCTGGAATAGACGATGCGGTAAGGCTTTCCACGCGATTTCAGCGAAGCGATCGCGACGTCGCGCCACCAGCAGGCGTGATCGAACAAGGCCACTGGAAGGCTATCATCGGATGGGAAATTTCGATGCGCAGAAGAAACCCAGCAAGTCGGGTCTTCGAATAACACTTCTTCATGCTTCCGTGGGCGTTCCACCTCGTAGATGGCGAGGTCGAGCGTCCCTTTTTTGAGCGCGTCGGGAAATCCTGTGCTCAAGGCACAGGTGACATCCAGCTCGACCTGAGGATGGTGACGCGCGAAGCTGGCAATAATTTCTGCCAACTTCGTCTGGCCATGATCATCGGGAATGCCCACACGCAGTTTTCCGGACACGTCGCGCTGTGAAATGTCGCGCAGCGCAGTGTCCAGTCGCGCCGTCACATCTAGGGCAACTGGCAGCAGCAGCCGTCCTGCGTCACTGAGCACGACGCCACGCCCGTGACGTTCAAAAACGGGCTGCCCAAGTATCGCCTCAAGCCGTTTGACTTGAAGGCTTGTGGCAGATTGTGACCTGTGGATACGCGCCGCGCCATCCGTGACGCTCCCGGCCTCAGCGACGGCAAGGAAGGTGCGAAGCAGATCACTGTCAAGGTTTTCCATTCGTACATCCGATAGCAGATATTTAAGTTATTCGTTTCACATATGTTTTGTCGGTGGCTATTTTACAAGTTCAAAGGAGCATCCCATGGCCGATCAGACCGTTACATTGAGCAGAATAAGCAAGAAGCGCGTAGTTTGGGCTCTGTGTCTTACGTTGCTTGCAGGGATTGCTGCGGCATGGCCCGAACACGCGGTAAATGCCGCTGTGTTTGTTGGATGGGGCTTAGTCGTCGTCGCTCCCATCGTCATTCCCGGCATCCTTCTCGCAGCGTGGATCATCGCCAGTGGCGCTGATGCACATATTTCAAGCGCGTTCGAAGGACGAACGCTGCGCACTGTGGTGGCTGCATCATTGATCGGAGCAATCACGCCGGTCTGCGGCGTGACAGTTCTACCGCTGATGGCCGGGCTATTGGCGGCTGGAGTGCCACTGGCACCGATAATGGCGTTCTGGCTATCTTCCCCGATCACAGACCCTGCCATGCTCGCCACCACAGCTGCAACACTCGGCCTAAGCTTTGCTATCGGCAAGACGCTGGCGGCATTCGGGTTGGGCGTGTGTGGTGGCACGATCACCGCATTGTTCGCCAAAGTGCCTTGGTCAATAAATGCGCTCCGCGACAATGGTTTGGCACGGCAACTGAGTGCCGCCAGATGCGGGGCAGCTCAAATCTTCGAACCGAAGGTTTGGCGCACCGAGGAACGGCGGCGGTCCTTTGCTAGGCAGTTCTGGGCAACCACGCGGCTTATCCTGATCTGCCTGATCCCTGCTTTTGCCGCTGAATATGCATTGAACGCGGCGCTTACACCTGGAGCGCTAGCCGCCTATGTCGGCGAGGATCAATGGTGGGCAATCCCTGCCGCCGTCTTTGTCGGTGCACCAGCCTACATCGACGGCTATGCCGCTTTGCCGCTAACGCGAGGACTAATCGAAAATGGCATGTCAGAGGGCGCTGCGATGGCCTTTCTGGTCTCGGGTGGTGTGGTCAGCATTTGGGGCGCGATGGCAATTGCACCGATCCTGAAATTGAAACCTTTTTTGCTATATCTCGCCCTGGCTGTTCTAGGTTCGCTGGCAGCGGGGTATGTATTTGAGTGGGTAGTTTAAAAGACTACGTCGTTCTGAGTGCGGCCGTTGGCGCAGTCGTAGCGAAATGACACTTTGTCCGCAAAACTGACCTCCACCCAGAATGCAGCAAATGTCAGCGATCTGGCGAATGTTCCCATTAACCGCTATCGGGGGAATACCCACGATACACCACCACTATCCCCGCATATGCGCCGCCAGTTTCGCCGCCTCGTTCGCCACATCATGCCGTTCAAACACCCGTGTTCGACCCGCCTTGCCCATATTGCTCAGCTTGGTCAGCGGCGTATTGGCAAAAGCATCTATCGTCTGGGCCAAGGCATCCACATCGCCCGCTGGCACCAGCCACCCGGTTTTGCCGCTCTGCACCAATTCCGGCGTGCCGGCGATATAGGTGGCGATCACCGGGCGGGCGGCGGCCATGGCTTCCATCACCACCATCGGCAGCCCTTCGGCAAAGCTTGGCATGATCAGCGCGTGGGCGGCGTCGAGTTCGGATTGAATGCGCGCCTCATCGACCCATCCGGTGAGGGTGATGCGATCCTTGAGTTTATGCTCAGCAATCAGAGCTTCAATCTGGCCGCGCATCTCGCCGTCCCCGATCAGAGTTAGATGCACATCCTTGTTGGCCACCTGTGCCATCGCATTGACCAATGCGAGCTGACCCTTTTGTTCCACAAACCGACCAATCGCGACCATCCGGCGGGGTCCTTTGGCCATCGGTTTGGGCTCTGGGAAACGGTCCGGCTGGATGCCGCAATGCACGACCTCGATACTGTCCCAATCATGCGGATCGGCCCACCGGCAAAGCTGACTGCGGCCAAATTGGCTGATCGCGACGGTAAAGGCGGCGTGGTGCATTTTGGTGCCAAGAGACAGGGCGCGCGGGCTGTCGAATTCTTCAGGGCCATGCACGGTGAACGAATATTTCGGCCCTCCCAGCAGATGCGCCAACATCGCAACCGCCGTGGCATTGGTGCCAAAATGCGCGTGTGCGTGGTCGACTTTTTCCGCCTCACAGCGCGCGGCAACATAGCAGGCTTCGCCCAGATAAATTAGATGGCGCAGCACGCCTGCCTCGGACGCGCGGCCCATCGCCCAGGCGTTGCGCAGGGCTGCAAAGAAGGCAGCGCTGTCCTTGCGCAGCATCTGCCAGACGGACTTGGCAAGCGTGCCGGCCCCTTCAGCCAAAACATATTCGGTTTTGTCCGCCTCTGCATGGTCTTGCGGATCAACCAGTTTTTGCGACGCGGGCCGCATGGCATAGCGCCACACGTCGTGGCCCGCGGCCTCAAGCGCGCGGATTTCACGGCGGATAAAGCTGTGCGAGGGCTGCGGATAGGTATTGAGGATATAGGCGATTTTCAAGAAAGATGATCCTTTGTCCGGTCGCTTTGGATACGGCCATCCGGCAACTATTAGCTTTCAGATGCGCGTGACTTGCGCGCTTGTCGTGCGGCACGGCCCTTTTGCCCGGCTTTCTGCCGATCTTCCCAACTTTTTGAAATACCCTTGCGGTTCTTCAACCTTGGCGCTTCGGCGATGGCGATCACGGGGCGTAGCCCGGTTTCACGCTCCATCTGACGCGCGGTACGCAATACGGGGTGGCGCAGTTCAAACAAGAACGCCAAGACAATCGCCGCCATCACCGATGCCGCACCGCCCATCAGGGCCAATTTCTTGCGGCTGCGCGTGGCGGGGTAAACTGGCACCTGCGCTTCTTCAAGAGTGATCAAACGCTCCCCCCGTGCCGCCGCTTCAAGCGAAAATCCGACCTCAGCCTCATTCCGACGGGTTGCGATGACTTCAAGCTGGTCTTGAAGCTGTTCCATCCGGCGCTCAAAACTCGCCAGTGCGCGTTCCACCTCTGGCGAGGTTTGCAGGCTTTCACCAAGTGTTCTGCGCCTTTCATCGAGCAAAGCACGTTGCTCCGCGAGGCTGGTAAGCTGCGCATCAAATTCGCTTTCCAAACGTCTGACCGTGGCAGCGCGGGCCGAGGGGTCAATGCGGCTGCGGGCCAATTGCGCGGCGATGATATCGCGGTCCAGGGCAAGGATTGCTGAGTTCAGGCTGGTGATTTCCGCACGGCGAAACTCAAGACTGCCTTCGATTGAAAGATCATTATCGCTGCGAAAGGTTTCGAGTTCTTCTTCGAGTGCGGCAATGTCACGAACGACGTTTTCTTCCTGCCTTTGGAAGAACTCCAGTGTTTCGCGGGTTTGTTCCTGACGCCGGGCGGCAGACAGAGCACGGGTGCGGTCGGCAAATTCATGTGCCACGGCTTGCGCGCGCTCGGGCGTGTCCATTTCGGCGGTGATGGTCAGGACCGATATTGTCCCGTCATCGGAAAACCCCTCACGTGCGGCGGCAACCCCGGTGATTGTGACGGATTGGCGCAGCAGATCAACTTTGTCAGAGGGCAGCAGATTGGGGGTACCTTCATACAGGCCAAATTTCTCAATCATGTTGGTCAGGCTGTCGCGCGCCATCAATTGTTGTTCAATCAACTGCAACCGCCGTGCAGACGATCCATCAACCGTTGAGGGTGCAAGGTCATTGGCGATCGTTGGCTGTTCAATCTGAATGACTTCAGACGATACGTACATATGCTGACGGGTCAGGGCCACGGCCACGGAAATCAAGCAGCCCAAAAGCGTCACAAACAGGATCAGCCCCGCGCGACGGCGCAGCATGTCCAGAAAGTCATCGAGCGAATAGATCGGACCCATCAGCCTGCGTATCCCAATATCAACCTGTTTGGGCGCACACCTGCGCATGGCCCTGATTTGACCCGTTCAAACCATAACAATTTGGCGATTATAGGGCATTCAGCGTAAATCGACAGGGGGATCAGTTGTGGCGTGTCACACTTGACCGACGTGCGCGGTTCAACACGACACCCAGCAAGGGCACCTGACCACCCAACATTTGCTCACATTCGGTCAGTTGACGCGCGGTGGTCTGGGTCCCGTCAGAAACGATCAGAACACCGTCAAGCTGCGGCAAAAACGCGGATACATCATCATAGGCGAGCATCGGCGGCATGTCATAGATCACAAGTTCGGGCTGCAGCGCCGCGTGCATGCGTTCCAATGTCCGCACGGTTGCAGGATCCTGAAGCGTTTCGGCAGCATTGGCGTGGTGCCCGTCAGTCAGCCCCAATGCCAGCGAATCGTTGCACCGGACCATGTGGTCGATCATGGCAACACTGCCATCCAGATATTCATTCAACGGGCCACGCGCCCGCATGTCGAATGCAGCGGCAACACCGGGATTGCGCATGTTGAAATCCATCAAAACGGTGCGTGACCCCGCGATCCGTGACAGGCTCAGCGCCAGATTGACAGCTGTGAACGTATTGCCACACCCCGATGTCGGGGATGTTATTGCGATGTTGGTCCAGCCGTGTTCCTGCGTGGTCTGGCGTAGCCGTGTGCGCAACAGATCAAAGGCACGCGCGGCGGCACTGTTCCGATCCTGATCCACAACTGGCATGGCTGAGGATTTCGCACGCTCTGCGCCGGGTTCTTCGATGCCAATATCATCCCACTGCGGTGCAGCGGGTGACACGACGATCTGCGCTTCGGCTGGTGGTGTTTCGGCCTCTGGCGATTCGTAGGGTTTGGCATATGAGCGTTCAAGCAGACGTTTTTGCGCCTGCTCATTCACCTTACGGCGCGGTCGAATGCTGTGACGCATCCCGCTTTGATCTGCTTGATCATCGCTGGACTGCGGCGGCAAACGCGTAAATTTGTCCGAGGTGCTTGCGGAAAGATAGCTATCTTTCATTGCATCCCCCTTTGGTAATTTTGACATGGGCCAATCTTACCTCTGAACTGGGCTGATCCACAACGCATCTCCACTTAATAGCCGGTGCGACGCAGAACCACGCCGATGGTTTTGAACAGGACCGACATGTCAAAGAACAATGAGACTTTGTCTTCGTAGTCCCGATCCAGGTCATTGCGGTAAGAGAAACGCGTGTTGTTGCGTGCGGACACCTGCCACAAGCCGGTGATGCCGGGTCTCATCGCAAAATAAGCGCGTGGTTCGCCGTACATCGCCAGTTGTTCCGGCATCATCGGGCGCGGGCCAACAAGGCTCATATCTCCCAGTAACACGTTGAAAAGCTGAGGAAGCTCATCCAATGAAGTGGCGCGCAGGAATTGCCCAACACGGGTCACGCGCGGATCGTCCTTGAGTTTCTGCAATTCGTTCCATTCGTGCCGACGTGCCGGATCAGATGCGAGATGTGCCTCAAGCACAGCATCTGCGTCACGGACCATGGTGCGCAATTTCAGGATCGAAAAGCGTTTGCCGTTCCGGCCCAAACGTTCTTGGGTATAGAACGGTGATCCGCCTTCGACCCAAAGCGCCGCTGCGCAAAGCGCAATCAAGGGCACTGAAAATGGCAAGGTCAACAGAATGAAAAAGCTGTCCAATGCGGGTTTGAAAAAACCACGATAGAACCCGCTGGATGCGGATTTACGTGCAACTGCGCTGTCCCAGACATAGCTGTGGCGTACCGCTGATGCAGTAAAACGATCAGGTAACATCAATGCTGAACTTTTGTCAGCAGACGTTGTCGCAAACTCAAACTGACCAAAACCAGACTGGTCGGCAGTAAACTTCTTCATGATAATCCCCCCAGGGCCTATCGAAACTCAAAAACTGCAACGAGGGGGATCCCCGCAACTTTAAAACTCATCCTGCTTGCGTCACGCTGATCTAGCGGCAGCTCAAATCACGCGCGTTATACAGTAAGTTTTATCTCTCCAACGAATAACCTTACGTCAATTCTGCGTCGTACTTTCTCAATGCAAAAAATGGCGTGGATAAAATGATCCTCAGATTGACTGCCTCATTCATAACAGTTTTTAGCCATATTCGATGCTTTTTCTTTGAAACAAACTGTTTCGAAAGCAGAACAAAAGGAGTACAACTTTTGCGTGTATATTTGTGTTGTGAGGGGGAAACACATTTATGTTGTAGGGAGGGGAAGTGGCAGCCCGTAGGGGAGTCGAACCCCTCTTTTCAGGTTGAAAACCTGACGTCCTAACAGATTTAGCACCTATCAAAGCGCGCGTTCCGGGTCAAACCGGAACAACGCGTTCAAACAAAACAAATATGCGAAACAGTCGTGGCCTGCAAAAAGATGTTCGCTCAGACCTCTGCGCCGGGGTTACTGTGTCTCCAGCGCGCTGAGCCGTGCCATAATAACATCGTTCAGCCTTTTCTGCTCGGCGATCTCACTATTCGCGCGGTCCAGTTCTTGGTTGAGTTCACCGATAAAGATATGCGCATGCTCAAGCTCGTTCAGCATCCGACCCATTTTATCAGCCACGTTAAGCGGTTCCCCATCCAGCGTTGGCCCGACGTTGGGCAGAAATCCATTGTCCCACATGGCGCTGTTGTGCGCTTCGATAGAGGGCAGGTCATAGTCATCCGCAAACACCGCGTCACAGCCAACAGAACATGAACCATTGGTGGTGAGCGTCCCGTTAATGTCCATATTCCCGTTCACATCAACGATGTTGTTGCCCACCACGCCGACGCGAAACAGGTTCTCAGTTGCGTTTTGCCCGAACTTAAAGGGCGTCAGCCCCGTCGTATCATTGCGAAAGGTGATCCGCCCCGTCGCGGCGTTGTTGCGGATGATCCATTTGGCGGCATTGGCACCGTTGGTTTGTTCAAAAATGAAATCCGCGTTGTTGTTGCCAGCAAGAATATGCAGTGGTGCTTCGGGGGTATCGGTGCCGATCCCCACGCTGCCAGTTACTTCTAGATCAGTGCGGATAAGCGCATCACCATTCACATCAAGCGTGGCCCGAATGTCGATATTGCCAATCGCGTCGTTGGTCCGGATGCCCACACCATCGGCGGTGATGCCCAACATCCCGGTCGGCGTGTCATCCAGCAGGCGTAAGGGCAAAGTGTTCGCCTGCACGTCGCGGATGAAAAAATTCGTTTCGTTGGCGCCGATGTCAAAGGCTTGATCACCAAATGCGCCTTCTTGTGACAGTCGGATCGTCGGTGAGTCAGAAGTCGTCATATGAAGGTCTTCAACGGGATCCCGCTCGCCGATCCCGATCCGGCTGGTGTCATCGACATAGAGCGCATCTGTGCGCGCGCCGGCCTCGACAGTGAAAATAGTCCTGTTATTGGTATGGTCCCGTATAGCGAGATATTCGCGGCCACCCGCAAAGGTGTCGTTGGCAATAAATGCCCAATCGTGATCGGGCAGTGTGGTGGTGGCGGAATTGTCGTCAAACAGCACACGGTTGTTGTTGGATCTCATTGTGATCTCATTGACGCCGTGCGCAGCAAAACCAGCACAGCCAGAACCAATGCAAACATCACCGACGATGTTGCCGTCGGAGGCGTGAAAGTCCATTGCGTTAGCAATGGAGGGGAGGGACAGACAAGCAAGAGCGGTTGTGCCCGCTGACAAGAGCAAAGCAGCGCGCGCTGCACTTTTGATTTGAACAAGCATATTCAAGTTCCTTCTATTGGTTTGACAATTTAGCCGCATAAAACGCATTATTATTAGGTATTTAGAGGGTATATAATGATGTGAGCTTCGGTAAAGTAAATAGTTAACGCCGGATATTTCTGGTAAATTTGCCCAATCGCGACGCTGATTTCCGTCCAACATAACCCGCCTTGCGGCGTGCATGTGCCGCGTTGATCCTTACCCGTCTTCTTTGGCCAGGTCGTCTGGGTGCAGGATGATCCCGTCTTCGACAACGAAGAAACCCGTCGTTTCGAAGATTTCAAACCCTGTGTCCGTCGGGCTGGTTTCACGCCCATTGTTGCTGTCTTGGCTGACCAAGGGGATTTCCTCGCGGGTCTGTGCCCGCAGCTTGAAGCGATAAATCCCATCCAGCGCCTCATGACCGACCAGTCGAAAAACCGGCGTGCCGTTTGGCGCCATGATATCCGCCCGCTGACCATCGGGCGCGATCACCGCCATCGTGGCATTGCTCAGGTCGGTCCAGTTTTCAAACCAAACCGCATTCGAATTCTGCTGTTGGGTAGGTTCGGCAATGGCACCTGTGGCAATGGTCGAGAATGCAAATGCGATACAAAAACCTAAAGGGCGAAGAACGTGGGACATTGAAAACTCCGTTAAATATTTAAATTCAATGGATGACTTGGGTGCCGATTGGCCGTGAATAAGCACGATACAACAATGGGCATGGGCTAAAATCAAGCCCGACCCGTGAACATCTCACTACCGTGATTTTGCAAGGATAAGAGACGGTAGCGCTGCTGAGGCAAACTTCAACCAGACAAATGGAAATTTCCCATTTTGTCAGCTGCGCTCTCGCACGCCATCACTGAGGAACTCAAATGTCTTAAGGGAAAAGTGGCAGCCCGTAGGGGAGTCGAACCCCTCTTTTCAGGTTGAAAACCTGACGTCCTAACCGATAGACGAACGGGCCACTGGTCGTGAGCGGTTCATTAGGTAATTAGAGGCTAGGGTGCAAGTGGAAATATTCCACATGCGGCAGAAAAAGTTATCCAGCCGCATGGGCGTCTTCCAACCGCAACTGCACAGATCGCTTGCCGCGCCATGTATTGATATCCAGCCGCCCGGCCAGATGAAACCGCGCGCCGCCGTGGTTTTCCAGTGCCGGACCCATTGGACCATCAAAGGCACCAAAGGCGATGGCGTCCATTGTCGCCCCCACACCATCGCCAAATGAGATTTTGAGGTGGGTGTCGCCGACGCGTTTGGCAAAGCGGATTTGCATATCCGCAAAAACAAAACGCGGGGCAGGGGCGGCGGCACCAAATGGCCCGGCCTGGTCGATCTGTTCGGCCAGTTCCACAGTTGCGGCGCCGGGCATTAACACGCCGGTCACGTTCAAATCGGATGGCCCCGCCAGATGCGCGCCTTGTTTCTCCAACAATTCAGCCAGCCGAACCATGGCTGCTTCCAGCTTATCCTCGGCCACTGTCAGGCCCGCCGCCATTTTGTGACCCCCGCCTTTGATCAGCAACCCTTCTGCGGCGAGGCGTTGGATTGGCGCGCCAAGATCGATGCCGGACACGGACCGTCCCGATCCCTTGCCGATGCCATCCTCAATGCCGATCACCACCGAGGGGCGGTTAGAGGCTTCTTTCAGCCGCGATGCCACAATGCCGACCACACCGGGGTGCCAGCCGGGGCCAGCGGCCCAAACCAGAGGCGCGTCAAAACCGCGTGTCTCTGCCTGCGCCAGCGCCGACGCACGCACCGATGCTTCGACATCGCGGCGGTCAGTGTTCAGGGTGTCAAGCCGTTCCGCAAGGGCCGCGGCTTCATGTGGGTCGTTGGTGGCCAACAAACGTGCGCCCAAATCGGCCTGACCAATACGCCCGCCTGCGTTGATCCGTGGACCCAACAGAAACCCCAGATGATAGGACGTCGGCGCGGTATCCATCCGCGCGACATCAGCCAATGCCGCCAACCCAACCCGCTCACGCCGCGCCATCACTTTGAGGCCCTGACGCACAAAGGCGCGGTTGACCCCGATCAGTGGGGCCACATCTGCCACGGTGGCAAGTGCCACCAAATCCAAGAGACCCATCAAGTCCGGGCCTTTTTCGCCTGCCTCGCGCAATTGCCGCGTGACCTCGACCAGCATCAAAAACACCACAGCCGCCGCACATAGATGTGCGGATGCGCCATCTTCGTCCTGTCGGTTGGGATTCACAACGGCGTGCGCATCAGGCAGTACTTCGCCGCCTAAATGGTGATCCAATACAAGCACATCCGCACCCTTGGCCGCTGCAATCGGATCATGCGATAGCGTGCCGCAATCCACACAGATGATCAGGTCATGATCTTTGGCAAGCGCTGCCATCGCCGCATCATTCGGGCCATAGCCTTCGTCGATCCGGTCCGGGATATAAAGTGTCGCGGTGTGGCCCATGTCGCGTAACCACACCAACAACAGCGCAGCCGAACTGCCGCCATCCACATCGTAATCGGCAAAGACCGCGATGCGTTGGCGTCCATCTAACGCCGCCAAAAACCGCGCAGCGGCTTTTTCCATGTCTTTCAAGGATCGCGGGTCCGGTAGAAGATCGCGCAAGGACGGGGCAAGAAAGGCTGTGGCCTCAGCCGGGGCCACATCACGCCGTGCGAGTATCTGACACAGGGCATTCGGTAGGTCGGTCTGCTGCACCAATTCCTCGGTGGCACGTTCCACATCGACGCCGGGACCAACCCAACGCCGCCCGGTCAGGGATGCTTCAACGCCAAGAAAACTCACCCAACCTCCGCTTCATTGTTCCATAAATATGCAAATCCGATCCCGCGTCGGGACGCCGTCAAAAGCTTATTCAACAGGCGTGCGATAATTGATCCGCCGCACTGATCCAGTTTTGGAGCGCATGATAATGGTTTCTGTTGTCATCCAGCCTGGTTCGCGTTTCACGCCTGGCACAAGGTTGCCATCGGTCACACCTGTCGCGGCAAAAATCACGTCTTCGGTCACCATTTCGTCACGGCTGTAAATGCGGTCGAAATCGGTGATGCCCGCCTTGGATGCGCGCCCGCGCTCATCATCATTGCGGAACAACAACCGCCCATACATCTGCCCGCCCATACATTTCAGCGCCGCCGCAGCCAGCACCCCTTCCGGCGCGCCGCCTTCACCCATATACATGTCGATGCCTGTTGAGGCGTCGGCGCAATGCATCACGCCTGCCACATCACCGTCCGTAATCAATCTGATCGCGGCACCTGTTGCACGCACTTCGGCAATCATCGCCTCGTGGCGGGGCCGTTCCAGAATACAGACGGTAATATCACCTGTTTCACATTTCTTGGCTTTGGCCAGCGCTTTGACGCGCTCTGCCGGGGCCATATCCAGCGTGACCACATCCGTTTTGAACCCCGGCCCAATCGCAAGTTTGTCCATATAGACATCCGGCGCATGCAGCATCGACCCGCGCGGCCCCATCGCAATTACCGTCAGCGCATTAGGCATGTCCTTGGCGGTCAGTGTGGTGCCTTCGAGCGGGTCCAGTGCGATATCCACACCGGGACCATTACCGGTACCGACCTCTTCACCAATGAACAACATCGGCGCCTCGTCACGTTCGCCTTCACCAATCACCACAACGCCCGCGATATCCAAAAGGTTCAACTGCTCACGCATCGCATTGACCGCTGCTTGGTCTGCGGCTTTTTCATCGCCCTTGCCGATCAGCTTAGCGGACGCAAGCGCCGCCGCCTCCGATACGCGGGCAAGGCCCAGTGACAACATGCGGTCTTGGAATTGAGCGGTGAGGGTCATGGGGGGTGCGTCCTTGGTGGTGGGTGTTTGGCTTTGGTTTAGAGGGAGGGGGAGGGTGTGGCAAGGCTGGGCGGGGGCCGCATCGGTGCGAATATTTTTGAATGTCTGGGTTGAGCCCAAACCGCACAGTGTTTCAGCGCGCGGGAATGTCGGGTTTTGCTCTGTCTCAACAAACTTCAAAACCAAATGACGAAGCTGTGAAGTCAATGAACATTTGAACAATCTCCCGGTCAATGCTGGCAGGCAATGCATCATGTTTTAACAGTTCGCCAAAGTGCCGGCCAATGACGTCCGCTTCGATTGAACTAATTTTTGTACACAAATTAAACGCAATAGTCTCAGCGCGTTCGGGATGAAGCAGACCGGACCGTTGGATTTCTTCCGCAATCGGTATCCACAGTCTATTCGCGATCTGAACATCGGTGGTATCATCTTTAAGGCTAACAAGGATAAAAGTCATGGGAGCACTTTGTCTGAATAGGCTCCACTAGGCAACGAAAGCATAGATGCAACCCGGCGATGCCGAAACGATCATCGACGGCTGGACCGAACGACAAGTAAGTCCGCATAGCGGCCAAACAATTGCCTACCTCCCCCTCAAACTTCCTCAATCCTTAACGCCACGGGCGCGCCCGCCATCACACCCGTGCCATCCATCGCCTCAATCGCAGCATCCAGCGCCGACCGCGACGTCTTATGCGTCACGATCAACACGGGTGCTGATGTGTCATCATGCTCATACTGCCGCATGCGATTTATGCTGACGCCAGCATCTCCCAGAACAGTGGCGATCTTGGCCATCGCGCCCGGTTTATCGACCAACGCCATGCGCAGATAATAGGGCGCGGGGCGTTGCGATGT
>JBPOFE010000031.1:0-25005 GCA_051252035.1 Sulfitobacter sp. | reverse complement strand
CCTTCAACATCCCAAAGCTCTGCGTTTTCGGCATATTTGGCATAAACGGGTGCGGCAGATGCGACACCACGAGGAACGGCGGCATCACGGCGTGCAACCAGTTGAGCATTGGTGACGTCTGCGGCTGCAACAGCCTCAGATACGATGTTCTTAACGGCTTCCATTTGCGTCTTCTTTTTTGCGGCTGCCTTGCGGCGTGGCTTCTTTGCGGTGCTGGACATATTAAAATTCCTTTGCTTCAAACGCCAAGCATGCGTTTAAAAAAGCGTCTTAGAATGTTTAATATAATTGTCAATCTGGATAATGTCACCCTTTAGAGCGATCTTTGATATGGGCCAGAAATTGCCTGTGACAAACGATATTTCAGGCGCTAGGAACAATCAGGAGCTACAGCTAGGGTAAATCTGTTGGATATTGGCCACAAACTCAGAACCATTAGGAAACAACGAGGCTTGTCGCAACGCGAGCTTGCCGCGCGTGCCGGGCTGACCAATGGCACAATTTCACTGATTGAAAAGAACCGCACCAGCCCCTCTGTCGCCTCACTCAAAAGCCTGCTGGATGCGATCCCGATCAGCATGGCGGAGTTCTTTTCAACCCTCGAAGACACCGAAGCCGTCAAAGTGTTCTACAAAGCCGATGAGTTTACCGAAATCGCCCCGACGCGTGAAGGTCAGGTTTCTCTGCGCCAGTTGGGCAACGCCGAACATCACGCACTTCAGGTTTTACATGAAACTTATCCAGCTGGGGCAGATACCGGACCTGAATTGCTGTCCCACAATGGCGAAGAGGCTGGTATCGTTGTGCGCGGCTCAGTCGAGGTCACTGTCGATGGTAACGTGGCAACCTTGAATCCCGGCGATGGGTATCTGTTTGACAGCAGATTGCCACATCGGTTTCGAAACACTGGCACCGATGTCTGCGTCGTGGTCAGCGCGTGTACACCGCCGAGCTTCTAAACGGCTGCTGCATGTTCGGCCCGACCCCTAGGTATCGTCTGGCACCTCAACCAGATGGTCGGCCATATAAGCACCTCTTTTGCCCATGGGCTTTGGGCGTCCCGTCGTACTGTCAGGTTTTGTCCGCAACTCGATCTGTGCATTCAGCGATGCGCCAAACAGAACCAAAAAGCTGCTGATCCATAACCAAATCAGCATCGCTATCACCGCGCCGATTGAGCCATAGACTTGATTGTAACTGCCAAAGTTGGCGACATAATATGAAAATCCAATCGAAACGATCGCCCAGGATATAACGGCAAGCAATGCGCCAACTGACAGCCATCGGGCCCGCGCGGGTCTGCGGTTTGGGCCATAACGGTACAAAACGCCAACCCCGGCCAACAATACCGTGATGGCAATGGACCAGCGCACGAGATCAGCGATGAAATTCCCAAAGGCACCAAGCGGAATAAACGCCAGAACGACCGGGGCAACGACGACCATCAGCAACGCAACGATCCCAACCCCGACCAGCCCAATCGTCAACATCAATGCGCGGAAATAATGCCGCGCCGTGCCACGATTGCGTTGTTTGTAAACATTGTTGAGGCCAATCATCATGGCACCAACACCCGCCCGCGCTGACCAAAGGGCAGCCATGACAGACAGCAACCCGGCCCAACCCAATGTATCCGCCCGCGCCGATACCAGCGACACAACTTGCTTGTTCAATATGTCATACACATCATTGGGAAGAAATCCGCGAACATCTTCAAGTTGGGCGATGACGACAACAGGGTCCGAGATCAGGCCAAGCAAAGCAATCAATGCCGCCAGCGCAGGAAACAACGAAAGCATCGCGAAAAACGCCACGCCGGCCGCAATCAGGCTGATGTTGTGTTCCGAGATGTGGTTCACGCTGGCCTTCAACGCGTCCCAATACACCATCGGTCTTTTCGGGAGTCTCCGTTTCATCAATCGCTCAACTTTTCTAAACTCAATCCCTGTTGCTTAGTCCGGTTCGACATCATCACGCACCTGACCCCATGCAACCAAGGTAAAGATCATCGTGCCACCGATGATATTGCCTGTCAGCACCGGTAAGAAGAACTCAAAGATCGCGGGCCCTGCACCCAAGTGTCCTTGCAGGATCAGGAACGCCATTTCAACCGACCCTGCCACGATATGGGTAAAATCACCTGCGGCAATCAGCCATGTAAAGGTCAATATCAGGAAAAACGCCGTTTCATCCGCCTGTGGCAACATCCAAACGATCAACGCTACGATTATCCCCGCCGGGATCGCCCGCCAAAACCCTTCGCTTGCCGCCATCCCAGTTGCGTGACGTGACAGATCTTCAATCGCAGGCATCAACTCTGAGGGCAGCGCAGGTGTGTAAACGAATAGCGCGGCAGCAACAAAGGCACCTATCACGTTGGCCGACAACACGATCCCCCAAAGCCGCATCATCGCACCAAAGGCCCGCCATGTTCGGGCCTGCATCACTGGCAGGACGGTTGTGATCGTGTTCTCCGTAAACAACTGCATCCGACCCATGATAACCGCCAGAAACCCCAACGAATATCCGAGGTTCTCAATAAGGTATCGATAAGACGTATCCGGCAAATGTGTCCTGAAAATAGCCTCGCCCAAGACCGACAGGCTGATCAACATGCCGGCTGCAATGCCTGACCACATCAGCGATACCTTGGACCGCGCCAATTCTTCTTCGCCGTCCCTGCGAATAACTTCATAAATCAGCTTTGGCGACAGGGCTGCCGCTTCGCTGACCGACTTTTCTTCAGCTTCTTCTGCTACCGCAGTTTGATGTTGGATCAGGGGAGCCATTTTGTCTTCCTAAACAGTTTTGTCCCGACTTAGCGCGTTTTTTGGATGAGCATAGCACAAAACGTCAAAACCATGTCGCAAAGCCCCTTGCGGACCCGAGCAGACGCGCAAAGATGGGCGTGACTGAAAAGGACAGCCCATGATCACCAATTCGCCCACGCTTACACAGGAAATCCGCGACCAGTTTGCACATGTGGATGTCTGCCCATTCTCAGGGCCACGTATCTTTTTTGAGAACGCAGGTGGTGCATTGACCTTAAAGTCGGCAGTAGCGACCTCTACGACCTTTGCGGCGATTCCTGACAATCAGGGCCGTGACAACCCGGCGTCGAAAGCACTGGTTGACGTGATCAATCGCGCCAAGGCGGACATGGCTATTTTTTTTAACGCGCCCTCGGGTCGGTTCTTTGTGGGTGAATCCGGGACCGAGCTTTCCTTTCGGCTGATCCGTACCGCAATTATGGGGTCAGCGCCGGGTGGCGCGGTGATCGGGTCATCTGTTGAGCACCCGGCCTCCCGCAGTGCTGCGATTCATTGGGCCGACGTTGCCGGAAAATCCTATATTGACGTGCCACATGATGATGCCACGGGCCAAGTCACCGCTAAAATGTATGCCGCCCGTATGACCCAAGACGTACGGGTGGCGACCATTCTGCACACCTCGCCCGTCACTGGCATTGCCAATGACGTTACGGCGATTTCCAAAGCCATCCGTGATGTTGCACCGCACGCGTTTATCTTTGTTGACGGTATCCAACACGCCAGCCATGGCCGCATCGACATCGCAAGCTATGACATCGATGGTTATGTTGTATCACCTTACAAAGTGTTTTCTCGGCATGGATATGGGGTCGCTTGGGCATCTGATCGATTGACCGCACTACCCATCGAAACGCTCAAAAACGGACCTGTGGGCAATTGGGAAATGGGCACACGTGACACCGGGTCTTACGCGACATTTTCGGATGTGGTGCGGTATTTCGAATGGCTGGGAGAACAGGTATCTGACGCATCGGACCCGCGTACAAAGATTGAGACCGCAGGCAAGGCGATACATGATCATGAACAAGCGCTGACTGACGCGATGCTGCGCGGTATCGGCAATCTACCCGGGTTGGCCGATCTGCCCGGCGTCACGATTTTGGGCGGCGCTGACAACCCTGACCGCGAAGGTCTGGTATGTTTTGCACTGGATCATGTTCCCGCTGGTGACATTGTAGATCAGTTGAACGCCCAAGGCATCCGCACTCACATTCGCCGCGCTGATCATTATTCCGGCAATATCCTGACACCACTGGGGTTAGAGGCCGCCGTGCGCGTATCGCTGTGCCACTACAACACGCTGGATGAGGTGCGCAGCCTGCTGGCAGTGATGAAAGACATCGCAGGCTGACAACGCCCCTTGCCAATGACGCGCAACCGTTGAACATGGGGACATGACAAGCATCCTCTCAAACGCCATTACTGCCAAACGCGACGATTTAATTGCGCTGACTCAGGATTTGATCCGCATCCCGACATTAAATCCACCGGGCGAAAATTATCGCCTGATTTGTGAGTACTTGGACAAGCGCCTGTCTGGTCATGGTTTTGAGGTCGAGTTGATCCGCGCGTTTGGCACGCCGGGGGATAGCGAAAAATATCCACGTTGGAACATCATCGCCCGCCGTACCGGGGCGCTGAGCGGTGAGTGCGTGCATTTCAACAGCCACACGGATGTGGTTGAAGTTGGTGCGGGTTGGACGTTCGATCCCTTTGCGGCCGAGATATCGGATGGCAAAATTTACGGGCGCGGCACATGCGATATGAAAGGTGGGCTAGCGTCATCAATCATCGCTGCTGAAGCGTTTATCGAAACGCATCCTGACTTTGCGGGTGCGATTGAAATTTCTGGGACAGCGGACGAAGAATCAGGCGGTTACGGCGGTGTCGCCTATCTGGCGGAACAGGGATATTTTGACCCGACCCGCGTGCAGCACGTGATCATCCCAGAACCTTTGAACAAAGATCGCATCTGTCTGGGCCATCGCGGCGGATGGTGGGCCGAGATTGAAACCAAGGGTGAGATCGCACATGGCTCCATGCCCTTCTTAGGCGATTGTGCCGTGCGTCACATGGGGGCGGTGCTGACTGAGTTTGAAACCAAGTTGTTCCCCGCAATGAAAGCCCGCCAAACCGACATGCCCGTGGTGCCAGAAGGCGCGCGGTCTTCGACAATGAATATCAATTCGATCCATGGCGGCCAAAAGGAACAAAGCGATGATTTCACCGGGCTGCCCGCGCATTGTGTCCCGGATTCTTGTCGCATCGTGATTGATCGCCGATTTCTGGTTGAAGAACCGCTTGATCAGGTGCGGGGCGAGGTTACCGCATTGCTCGAAGGGTTACGTGCAAGCCGCGTCGATTTCGACTATGAGTTAACCGAGTTGAATGCGGTCCTGCCCTCTATGACCGACCGTGATGCGCCGGTGGTTCAGACGGTGACAAAAGCGATTGAGGATGTGATGGGCAAAAGCCCCGAATACGTCGCCTCGCCTGGCACCTACGATCAAAAACACATCGACCGAATTGGCAAGCTCAAGAACTGCATCGCCTATGGGCCCGGTATTCTGGAGTTGGCGCATAAGCCGGACGAATATATCGGGATTGATGATATGGTTGATGCGGCTTGTGTGATGGGGGCGGCATTGGAATCATTGCTGTTGCCGAAGGTCTAGGGTTCCCCGCGGGGAACTTAACCAACTGTTAATAAACAATAATATTAGATAAACTTGAGTGAAACCATGCGGTTATCATTCAAATGCATGCGCTGCCGCCAACGCCAAACCATCTACAACCCCGGTCAGCGCTGCGGCCTGATGCACTTCGGCCTTTGGGAAACTACGGCGCAAAGAAGCGTCAACGACACCCATCAAGCTCGACCCTCCTACAAAGATCAGGCGCGTCACATCATCTGCATTCAACCCGGCTTGGTCGACGGTGTCCTGCGCAACTTCGCCAATCTTGCCCGCCATGTCGGCGAGCGTCATCGCCATCATCGCAGCGGGTAGGGGCAGGTGCAAACCCCGTTCCAGCATATCCAGCTTAATCTCGGGCAAGGCCATCCCATTTGGATCGTTCGCCGCAATCTTACCTGCCTCAACAGCAAAGGCCAGATCATGGCCCAACTCATCCTCCAACACCGCGACCAGCCGCGCAAACAATTCCGGCTGCACCGCATGGCGGGCAAGGTCAGCAGCAGCGCTGCGGGTCTCGCGGGTATAAAGAAACGGGATTTTCTGCCAAGTCGCCAGATCGGCGAAGATTGATTGGGGGGCGACATGGGTTTCATTGCCAAACATATGTTTGATGTCACCGCCCATGCCCAAAAGTGGCATCACATGTTGCAAGCTGAGTTCACGGTCAAAATCCGTACCACCCAAGCGCAAACCATTGCTGGCCAAAATATGGATGCCTGCATCGCCTTGCTGTCGGAACAAGGTGAAATCCGATGTACCGCCGCCAATATCAACGATCAGACCCAGATCACCGGGATTCAGATAGGCGCGGTTGGCCAATGCCGCGGCCTCGGGTTCAGGCATGAAACGCACGTCTTTGAATCCGGCCGCATGATAGCAATCGGTCAGATCAACCAAAGCCTGCGCATTGCGCGTGGAATCAGCGCTGTGAAACATAACCGGGCGCCCCGACAAGGCGCGGTCAAATGTCTGCCCTGTTGCCGTCTCTGCGCGTGCCTTGATCTCTGCCAGAAACCGCCCGACGATGGCGATAAAATCCATTCGCTTGCCCAGCAACATCCGGCTTTCGCGCATCAGCGGCGTGCCGAGTAGGCTTTTGAGTGCGCGCATGTATCTGCCTTCGTCACCCGCAATCAAGGCTGCCTGAGCGGGGCGGCCATAGACGATGCGTTGTGCATCGAAGTCAAAGAACACAGCTGTGGGCAGCGTCTGTTCGCCCAGTTCGACATCAATCAGGTGCGGCATGCCATCCATCGCCACACCCGCTGCGGAATTTGACGTCCCAAAATCTATGCCCAATGTCGATGACAGCGCAGCCATGTCGCACCTTTGCCCTTGAATGAAGGCCGGAGCCTTATCGCGCAGACGATATGGGCGCAATCAGGTTTGCCACTGGTGCAGCACCTCGGAACTGGCTAACCTTCGCGCGAATAACAACATCGGAGATACCCATGTTCCACCTACGCTCGCTTTTTATTGGTGTCAGCACCGCCGCCTTGCTTGCCGGGGCCGCCACAGCACAGCAGACCGATATCACCGTCGCACTTCAGCTTGAGCCACCACATATGGACCCGACGTCCGCTGCTGCGGGGGCCATCGATTCAGTGCTTTATTCCAACGTGTTCGAAGGGCTGACCCGGTTCATGGGCGACGGTTCGGTCGTTCCGGGCCTCGCGGAATCATGGGAAATCTCTGATGACGGTTTGACCTATACATTCAAACTGCATGACGGCGTCACATTCCATGATGGCACCACCATGGATGCAGAAGATGTGAAGTTCAGCCTTGACCGGATCGGGGCCGAGGACAGCGCCAATGCGCAAAAAGCGCTTTATGCCGCGATTTCCGAGGTCAATGTGATCGATCCGCTGACGGTTGAAGTGAAACTTTCAGAGCCTAACGGGAATATGCTGTTTAACCTCGCGTGGGGTGACGCGGTGATCGTGGCACCGGAAAGCATCGAAAACATCAAACAGGCCCCCGTTGGCACGGGCGCGTTCAAGTTTGACAGCTGGACGCAGGGTGACAAGATTGAGCTGTCCAAGAACCCTGAGTATTGGGGGACACCCGCCAAGCTGGACAAAGCAACGTTCAAGTTCATCTCTGATCCGACCGCCGCTTTCGCCGCCGTGATGGCCGAAGACGTCGATGTGTTCAGCGGCTTTCCCGCGCCCGAGAACCTGCCACAGTTTGAGGCAGACCCGCGTTTTCAGGTTCTGATCGGGTCAACCGAAGGTGAGACCATCTTGTCGACCAACAACAAGATGCCGCCCTTTGACAACAAGCTGGTGCGCGAGGCCGTGGCGCATGCGATTGACCGTCAGGCGATTATTGATGGCGCGATGTTTGGCTATGGCACACCGATTGGCACACATTTCGCGCCGCACAATCCGGCGTATGTCGATCTGACGGGGATGAGTAATTTTGACCCAGAAAAAGCCAAGGCGCTATTGGCCGAGGCCGGATTCCCGGATGGGTTTGAAACCACGCTTGACCTGCCGCCGCCCTCTTACGCGCGGCGCGGTGGCGAAATCATCGCCGCACAACTGGCCGCCGTGGGCATCAAAGCCGAAATTCGCAACGTCGAATGGGCGCAATGGCTGGAAACCGTGTTCAAGGGTAAGAACTTTGGCCTGAGCATCGTCAGCCATACGGAACCGATGGACATCGGGATTTATGCCAAGCCGGACTATTATTTCCAATATGACAACCCGGCGTTTCAAGATTTGATGACAAAGCTCAACAGCACCACAGATGCGGACATGCGCAGTCAGATGCTCGGTGACGCTCAAAAAATCATCTCAGAAGATTATGTGAACGGGTATCTGTTCCAACTGGCCGCAATGTCGGTGGCCAAGTCAGGCGTTCAAGGGCTGTGGTCAAATGCGCCTACGCAGGCGACCGACCTGACGGCGGTAAGCTGGGCGGAATAACCGAACCGGATCGGATGAAGAAGCCGTTGCGAAATGGGTTCTTCATCCGATGGTTGAATTTTCCGGCAAAAGATTGCGTTGGCAGCTGAACATCGGCTAATCTGAACCTCAATTCCTAATATTCTTTCTGCATAGGGCCATTTTTCAAAGATATTGAAAGGCGTTTTCATGTGTAACATGACGACCTATTCATGCCATCATATCCCCCGTGCGCTCGATGCGAACTGAACGTGCGTTTCTGCCACGTGCGCCGCTGTTGTCAAAAGAGCGTTGGCCGGAAACCCAGTTTGATCTGGCATATCAGGCCTTTCTCGACGCCCATGTTGACTATTGGGGCAGCGAGGAATGTGTCGTTCTACCAAAATTCGCATGTAACGCGTTACGCACTGTCGCCAACTGGCGACGCGGTGCAAATGCGATTGAAACAATCCTGCCCGCAGGAACGCCAATAGCAACCTTCATGGACCGCGATGGCAATCCGAGCGACCGTTGGGACGGGGGGCAGGGTCTGGGGTGCACAGGCAACAACACGACCCATTCAGGTGTCTTGGCCGGGTATCTTGTGGATGCCTATGGTGGCGTTCTGGGTCTGAAACTTTGGGAGATATATCCCGGGGCAGGACGGGTCCGCAGACGCATTTACCTTACCGATGATACGCTTTTCGGGGCAACCAATGCCCGCGCATATCACGCGATTCTCGATATTGACCGCGCCCCGCTTGGTCGCGCTGAAAATCCTTATTTTTCTCATTGGATCAAGGCGGTTCAAGATGAGCCATTCCCCACCGTGATACGCGGACAAGGATAGCAGACATTGCCTCGCTCACCAGATTCTCAGGAAATTCCGAAATGACAACGCGCCGCCCTTTTGTGCGCCGAATTGCACGACAGATCGTCGGGCAGTCATTGCCTAAAATTCTGAATCGCAAATCCCCGTCACCTTCCCGAATCCTTATCACCCAGCGTGAATTAAAGAACTTTGGCGGGTCAGAGTTTTTTGCTATTGAAGTGGCCCGTGCGCTTAGGGCGCGAGGGCGCGAAGTGGCGATCTATTGTCCGGCACCGGGCAAACTTGCAAATATCGTAACGCCCAGCGGCATCCCCGTTTGCGAGACGCCTGATCAGGTGCCTTTCGTACCGGACATCATTCACGGCCAACATCATTTGCCGACCATGGCGGCGTTGGCCCACTTTCCGAATACGCCTGCGATCTATTGTTGGCATGGTGCGCGACCATGGGTCGAACAACCGCCCGTCCATCCTCGAATCAGGTTTCATGTCGTCACGTCCGAACGCATGGGGCCGCGATTGGCAACGGAAAAAGGTATCCCGCAAGATCGGATTGTTACGATCCCCAATTTTATTGATCCTGAGCGGTTCTCAAGGGTCAGAACCTCAGCAGGGACCCCAACACGCGCCGTTCTGTATGGTCAGAGCGGCTTTCACGCGGCAGAACTGGCACAGCTTGAAGATGCCTGTCACGCCAACGGCATTGCGCTCGACAAGGTCGGATATGCCTATGGCAATCCACGCCCGAGACCGGAGTATTTTTTGCCGGATTACGACATCGTCTTTGCCATCGGTCGCTGCGCGCTCGAAGCACTCGCCTGTGGCTGCGCAGTGATCCCAATCGTGCCGCAACTCGCAGGCTATCTGATCACCGAAGAGAATTTTGCCCATTGGTCCGCCTCCAATTTCAGCCCACGTTATTTTACTTCGGCGCAGATCACCGATGCGGACTGGTTGCGTGACCAGCTAGAACAGATTTCCGAAGAGAGCCTTCTCGCTGTTATGAACCATGTGCGTATGCATCACACGATAGGTCCGGCTGTCGATGTATTTGAAGCGGTCTACCAACAGGCGACGCAGGTTGATGCCCCTGCTGGTAGCGGTGGCGAGTTTGACCTCTACCTTTCCGGCATGGCCAAGGAAATTGATGCGATGTGGGGCGAGCTGGAGTGTCGCAAAGTGGAAGATGCGTCAGCTCAGAAACGGATCAAGGAACTGGAACAAACGTTAGCCGACAAAGAGACACGGCTGCAGCAGCTTTTGGATGCGCTGCTCGACCGGGATGAAAACGTGTGATCTAGCGTTCCGCCAATAACCGAACGCCTTGTTTGACGGCCTCGCGAATAGCGCCTTCTCGGGGCAGATCGCGCAAGGTCGTGAACCAATGGTCCGGTGGGTTCTTACCACGTCTGTTGCCATCAAACCGTAAACCGCGCAGCACGGTTTCGGCTTGGGCAGGCAGATGATCGGGGATGTCATGCCCGTTCAGAATACCCCATACCCCGGTCCAGAGCCGCCCGACCGACCATGGGTTATATCCGCCGCCGCCAAGCACCAAAAGACGCGGGGCAAGGCCCATTAAGCTGCGCAAGACATCCCAATGGGCATTGTTGCTCATTTTAAGATGCGACAGCGGGTCTTCCTCCACACCGTCCGCACCGCATAGAAATACGATTGCGTCGGGTTGAAAGGCGATGATGCGTGGTACGATCAACGCGTCAAGGACAAAGGCCATTTCGCTGTCGTTAAAATCGCGAGGCACAGGTAGGTTCAAGGCATTGCCGCCACCGTCGTTTTCTATTGGTCCGCTGCGGGGCCACAGACGGTCCTCATGAACCGATATCATCAAGCAATCGGGGTCACCGCCAAAGCCATGTTCAACCCCATCGGGATGATGCGCATCGATATCGACATAGGCAATGCGTCGTACGCCATGACGGCGCAGGCTGAGCATCGCCAGCACCGGATCATTGAGATAACAAAACCCATTGGCGCGGTCCGGCAGGCCGTGATGGGTGCCACCCGCCGGGTTATAGATCACCCCACCCTCGCGCAGCAATTCTCCAGCAAGGATTGAGCCGCCCGCCGCTGTGGCGGGTCTGCGGAAAATTTCGGGGAATACAGGGTTGGTCACGCTGCCGATATCATGGCGGGAAAGATCATTGGCCGTCGCCAACTGTTCCGCCTCGACACGTTGCAGGGCCGCGATGTAATCGGGTGTGTGCCACCGCATCAGTGCCGCAGGTTTGGCGCGAGGCGATGTGACAAACTGATCTTTTGGCAACCAGCCCAACGCACGGGTCAGATCCATCACCGTGGACACGCGCGGCACCCGCAACGGATGCCAGCGGCCATAGCTAGAGCCGCGAAAAATCTCGTGCCCGATGAAGGTGGGGTGACGCATGCGGCAAACCTAACGCAAGGTATGTAAATTGCCAGCCATCGCGATCATCGTCTGGACGCCCCTGCCTCCTGCGCCTAACGTCGCTGCAATGCTCAGATATACACTCAAACGCCTTATGTCCCTGTTGATCAGCCTTGCGGTTGCGTCGTTGGTGATTTTTGCCGTGATTGAGGTGGCGCCCGGTGATCCGGCATCCTTCATGCTGGGTATGAATGCGCAGCCCGAAACTCTTGCCGCATTGCGCAGCGAATTGGGTTTGGATGTGACCAAAGTGGAGCGGTATTTCGCATGGGTTGGCGGCATGCTGACCGGTGATTTTGGCACCTCCTATACCTATCGCACGCCGGTGATTGATATGATTTCCGACCGGTTGTGGGTGTCTTTGCCTTTGGCACTATATGCGCTGACGCTCAGCACTCTGATCGCGTTTCCCGCAGGTATCTTTGCCGCATCCCGTCGTGGTCAGGCAGGGGATATCGGGGTGATGGGGGCCACGCAATTGGGCGTCGCGGTGCCAAATTTCTGGTTTGCGATGATGCTGGTGCTGATCTTTGCGATCAATCTTCACTGGTTCGCGGCGGGGGGATTTGTCGGTTGGGACAAAGGGTTTTGGACTGGGCTGCATGGCTTAACCTTGCCCGCCATTGCGCTTGCCCTGCCCCAAGCCGCGATCCTTGCGCGGGTCATGCGGTCGTCGCTATTGGACGTGTTGGGCGAAGATTTCATGCGCACGGCCCGCGCCAAAGGGTTGAGCGCCAGACAGGCGTTGTGGCGGCATGGGCTGCGCAATGCGTTGATCCCGGTTCTGACAATCATCGGGTTACAATTTTCGTTTCTGCTGGCCGGATCCATCATCATTGAGCAGGTGTTCTATCTGCCGGGGTTGGGGCGGCTGGTGTTTCAATCCATCTCTGCGCGTGACCTGATTGTGGTGGAATCGGTGGTCATGCTGCTGGTGTTCTCAGTCATCATGGTAAATTTCCTGGTTGATCTGGCCTATGCCGCCGTTGACCCCCGGCTAAGGTCGCGCACATGAAACGCAATCTGATCATTGGTGGCTTGCTCACGGCGGTATTCATCTGCGCCGCATTGATCAGCTTTGTCTGGACGCCATTTGATCATGCTGCCCTCGACATTTCGAACAAGCTGCAAGCCCCCGGTGGATCGCATCTGCTGGGGACCGATCATTTTGGCCGCGATATCCTGAGCATGATCATGGTCGGCGCACGCACGTCGATTGCGGTGGCGTTGGTCGCGGTTGGGATCGGAATGGGTTTGGGCGTGCCACTGGGCCTGTGGGCGGCGGCACGGCAAGGCACTTGGATGGACGAATTGATCATGCGGGGCAATGATCTGGTATTTGCCTTTCCCAGCCTTGTAATTGCGATCCTGATCACAGCGATCTTCGGCGCAGGGGCAGTGAATGCGATTATCGCCATCGGTATTTTCAACATCCCGGTTTTTGCACGGATCACGCGGGGGGCAGCGCTGTCGATCTGGCAGCGCGAATTTATTCTGGCGGCGCGCGTGGCAGGCAAATCAGCGGCGCGGATTTCGGTTGAACATATCCTGCCGAATGTGACGAACCTGTTGATTGTCCAAGGCACGATCCAGTTCTCGCTGGGTATCCTTGCCGAAGCGGGCCTGAGCTATGTTGGCCTTGGCGCGCAACCGCCGACGCCGTCCTGGGGTCGCATGCTGGCGGATGCGCAAACGTTGGTCAGCATCGCACCGCATATGGCGCTGGTTCCCGGCTTTGCGATCATCCTGACGGTGCTGGGGTTAAACTTGATGGGCGATGGGTTGCGCGATTATCTGGACCCGCGATTGCGGGTGGCGCGGGTATGAGCTTGCTTGAGATCACCAACTTGTCCCTGTCGATTCATGAGTTCGATATCTTGCGCGATGTGACCTTGTCTGTTGAGGCCGGGGAAATTGTGGCCATTACAGGTGAAAGCGGATCAGGGAAATCCATGACGGCGCTTGCAACCATGCAGTTGTTGCCAAAAGGGGCAAAGACAACAGGCCATATCATGCTGGATGGTCAGAGTTTGAACAAGCTGAGCGAAGCCGCGTTATGCGACGTCCGGGGCAATGATATTGGCATGGTGTTTCAGGAACCGATGACCGCGCTGAACCCGGTGCAGACCATCGGGCAACAAGTGGCCGAAACAATTCGCATTCATGACACGTCGGTGACACGGCACGAGGCGCAAACACGCGCGGCGGAAACGCTGGCGCGTGTGGGTCTGCCGCAAGATCGGTTTCCGCTGACAAGGTTTCCGCATGAGTTGAGCGGCGGGCAACGGCAGCGGGTGGTGATTGCCATGGCCATCGCCCTGCGCCCACGTTTGTTGATTGCGGATGAGCCTACGACCGCGCTGGATGTGACGACACAGGCACAGATCCTTGACCTATTGAAAAAACTCGTTCGCGAAGATGGTATGGGACTTTTGATGATCACCCATGATCTCGCTGTTGTCGCTGATATGGCGGATTGCATTGTCGTGATGCGCGCAGGTGAAGTGGTTGAACAAGGTGAGACCCAATCACTATTGAGGGCGATGCAACACCCCTATACCAAGATGCTTTTTGCAGCCTCTGGTCATCAGGTAACTTTGCCATCTGCCCATGACAGCCGCCAGTTGCTGGAGGTGAAAAACGTCACCCGTGATTACCGCCTGCCGCGCACAACCTTGTTTGGTGCGCCGGGGTCGTTTCGTGCTGTCGATGATGTTTCCTTTCGCATTCAACGTGGTGAACGGTTGGGTCTTGTTGGTGAATCCGGCTGTGGAAAGTCGACCTTAACGCGGGCATTATTGGGGTTGGAGCAAATTCAGGCGGGTAGTATTACGTTGGACGGTGAGCCAGTTTTCACGGGCAACAAACCCAACCTCGCCGTGCGCCGCAAAATGCAGGTGGTTTTCCAAGACCCTTTCGGCAGCTTTAACCCACGCCACCGGGTTGATCGATTGATCACCGAGCCGTTTCATCTGCTGCCTGACCCACCAAATGGCGCTGACCGTGCAAGCGCGATTGACGCGGCGCTGACCGCTGTGGGGCTTACCCCGAAAGACGCAACAAAATACATCCACGAATTCTCCGGCGGCCAACGTCAGCGCATCGCGATTGCGCGTGCCCTGATTATTCGCCCCGAACTGATCTTGTTTGATGAGGCGGTCAGTGCATTGGACGTGTCGGTGCGCGCGCAAATCCTTGATCTGCTGGTCGAGCTTTGTGAGGCCTATAACCTGACCTATCTGTTTATCTCACATGATCTGTCCGTTGTGCGCACCATCACCGACCGGGTGTTGGTGATGAAGGCGGGCAAGATTTTGGAGGAAGGGGAAACCGAGGCTATTTTTGCCGCACCTCAGCATCCGTATACACAAAGATTGATTGCCGCCGCGCCGGTGCTGCCCGATTTATCGCAAAGGACCGCATGATGCGTGTACTCATCAACGACGTCCGGCTTTTTATTGACATCGAAGGCGCCGCCCTTGTTGCAGATGGCCCGGATATGCGGTCGAAACCGACCCTCATTGTTCTGCATGGTGGACCGGGTGCGGACCATTCGATCTATAAACCTGCGTTTTCGCAATTGGCCGATCTGGCCCAGGTCATCTATGTCGATCACCGAGGTAATGGACGCAGTGATGATGGCGACCCGGCGCTTTGGACGCTGGATCAATGGGCCGATGATCTGTTTGCGCTGTGCCAGACCTTGGGCGTTGAAAGCCCTATGATCTATGGCGCGTCCTTTGGCGGGTTTGTCGCGCAAGCCTTTGCCACCAAATACCCTGATCACCTTAGCGCGCTGATCCTTGCCGCGACCACGGCGCATGTTGATTTCGAAACCATCTATGCCGCCTTTGCCCGGATTGCGGGTGAGACCGCAGGACAGGTCGCGCGCAACTATTGGAGCGCGCCCTCACCGGAGCGGCGTCAGGCGTATTTTGAGGTCTGCCTGCCACATTATTCTGTCACACCGCCCGACCCGGATATGATGCAGCGGATGATCGTCAAGAACCCCGTGGCGATGCATTTTAATGGGCCAAATAACGAAATGGGCCGCTTTGATTTTCGCGATAAGCTCAAGGTCGTGACCTGCCCCACGCTGATCCTTTCCGGCAGCCATGATCCGATGATGCCCGTCCCGTTCAGCGATAGATTGCTGACCAGCCTTGGCAACGCGCGAGCAACGCATCACACTCTGGAAAACGCGGGGCATCTGCTGAACCATGATCAGCAGGATGCTTTCTTTGCCCATCTACGCCATTTCATACAGGAGAACAGCCCATGCGATTGACCGGAAAAACAGCAATCGTTACGGGCGGTGCCTCTGGCTTTGGGGCCGGGATCGTGCGGCGGTTTTTGCAAGAAGGCGCAAAGGTGATGATTGCCGATATCAATGGCGAGGCCGCCAGGCAGATGGCGCAGGAAATGGGTGATCACGCGATGGCTTGTACCGTTGACGTTGGTGATGGCCCATCGGTGAATGCGATGGCGATGGCGGCGATAGAGGCATGGGAACATGTTGATATACTTGTGAACAATGCGGGTATCACCCACTTGCCCGCCCCGATGGAAGAGGTCAGCGAGGATGACTTTGACCGGGTGTTTAAGGTCAATATGAAATCTGTATATCTAACTGCACGAGCGCTGCTGCCGCATATGAAGGAGCGCGGCAAGGGGGCAATTTTGAATATTGCCTCGACCGCTGGTGTATCCCCCCGACCGCGCCTGAATTGGTACAACGCATCCAAGGGGTGGATGATTACGGCGACCAAAGCAATGGCGGTTGAGCTGGCCCCGGATGGCATTCGCGTCAATGCACTTAACCCGGTGGCGGGCGAAACGCCTTTGCTGAAAAGTTTCATGGGCGAGGACACACCAGAAATCCGCGCGAAGTTTCTATCGACGATTCCCTTGGGCCGGTTTTCACAACCCGAAGACATGGGCAATGCCGCGTTGTTTCTATGCTCGGACGAGGCCAGCATGATCACGGGCGTGGCCATGGAAGTTGACGGAGGGCGCTGCATATGACGCCCATAAATCTGGCTGAAAAGCTGACACAAATCACCACACACTGGGACCCGCATGTTGTTGCCGATTATAATGACAACGACATCATGGTGGTGAAATTCCAAGGAGAGTTTCCGTTTCATCTGCATGAGGATACCGACGATTTCTTTCTCGTTCTCAAGGGTGAAATGACCATGGACCTTGAGGATGCAGCGCACTTGGTAAAAGCAGGGGAAGTGTTTGTCGTTCCCAAAGGCGTTACCCACCGCCCGCATGCCGACGCTGAGTGTGAAGTGTTGTTGATTGAACCCAAAGGCGTCCCTAATACGGGCGATCCTGCCACGGCGGCGGCCAAACCGCGTCTTTGATTTCAACCTTTCATAAATACCAATCCTAACTGTCAGCAGGTAAAACCCTATGAAACCCGGACCTAAAAACCTGATCACAGATGTCCCCGGCCTTTTGGTCGGCAATGCCAAAGACGATGGGTTAAAATCCGGCACGACCGTGGTGTTGGCGGACAAACCATTTACCGCCTCCGTACATGTGATGGGTGGCGCGCCGGGAACCCGGGAAACGGACCTGCTGGCACCTGACAAAACTGTTGCTGCCGTTGATGCCTTGGTGCTGTCCGGCGGATCGGCATTTGGGCTTGATGCCAGTTCGGGGGTCATGGACGGGTTGCGCGCGGCGGGCCGAGGGTTTCAGGTCGGTGAGGCGATTATACCGTTGGTGCCGGGGGCGATCTTGTTTGATTTGCTGAATGGCGGGGCAAAAAATTGGGCGGAAAACCCGTATCGTGCATTAGGGCGGCAAGCGTTTGAAAGCGCTTCATCTGATTTCGAACTTGGGACTATTGGTGCTGGTACGGGGGCGCTGACGGCGATGTTGAAAGGCGGGCTTGGATCGGCGTCGCTGCAATTGCCGGACGGTTCGATGGTTGGTGCATTGGTCGCAGCGAACCCAGTTGGGTCCGTGACCACGCCGGGTGACGCGCACTTTTATGCAGCACCGTTTGAGATTGGGTCAGAATTTGGTGGGCTGGGGCCAGACCCTGCGTCCGGTTTGGGGTTGAACCTTGAAAGCCGTAAAACTGTGGCGATGTCGCCGCGTGAAAACACGACCATCGCGATTGTTGCCACAGATGCGACGCTGACAAAGGCTGAATGCCAGCGGGTTGCTGTGGCGGCGCATGATGGCATTGGGCGGGCGACCGTGCCTGCGCATACGCCGTTTGATGGAGACTTGGTATTTGCCTTGTCCACAGGCGGCAAACCACAAGGCGATGTGAACCTGATCGGGCATGCCGCCTCACTTTGTCTCGCACGGGCAATTGCGCGTGCGGTTTTTGAAGCGACACCTGCATCGGGTGATTTGCTGCCGTGTTGGCGTGATGTAAACAGCTAAACTGCGTCCGGTTGATTGGCCGGGGCGGCGCGCTCCAACGCTGGCACGCTCATGCAATTCTCATGAATGCGCTGAATGGTTGGATAGGCCGACATATCCACTTCAAACCGCGCGTTATTTAGCACCTGCGCATAGAGGCAAAGATCGGCCAACCCGACGGTTTCCCCGTGACAGAATTTCCCGGTCTCGTCCTCAGACGCCAAGCGGGATTCCAATGCCTGCATGCCCGCAGTCGCCCAGGTTCGAAACCATGCCGCTTTGCCCGCCGCATCGACGCCAAATTCGGATTCGAGATGTTTGAGGATACGCAGGTTGTTCACAGGATGGATATCCAGCGCCACAATATGTGCAAGACTACGGACCCGCGCACGGCCCCATGGATCAGCGGGCAATAACGGGGGTTCGGGATGTACCTCATCCAGCCATTCAATGATCGCCAAGGATTGTGGCAGTGACCCTTGCGGCGTCACCAATGTCGGCACCAATCCTGAGGGGTTCAGCGCCAGATGTTGAGTGCTCGCCTGTTCGCCTTTGAGCAGTGACAGCGGCACATAATCATAGCCAAGCCCCTTGAGGTTCAGCGCGGCACGCACCCGAACGGACGTGGATGAGCGAAAGTAATTGTGTAGGGCCAGATCGCTCATGCGCGTGGCCCGATCGTAACCTGCAATTCGGCAATCCCATCGACACCCCCGGTGATCACATCGCCGGGGACAACTGCACCAACACCTGCTGGCGTACCCGTCATGACGATATCACCGGGCGCGAGCGTCATGGCTTGTGACAGCGTGGCGATGTGTTCGCGCACGGACCAGATCAGATCGGCCAGATCAGCATCCTGTTTCACCGCACCATTCACGGCGAGCCAGATGCGGCCCGTCTCAACACTTGGCGCATCGGCAATCGGCTTGATCGGCGCAATCGGCGCGGATTGATCAAATGCCTTGGCCCAGTCCCAAGGACGGCTCATTTTCTTCGCCTGTGCCTGCAAATCGCGGCGGGTCAGATCGATGCCCACGGATGCGCCCCAGACATGGTTCATCACGTCAGCCTCGGCAATATCCGACCCCCCCTTGCCAATTGCGATGATCAACTCGATCTCGTAGTGCAGATCGTTGGTCAGCTTGGGATAGGCAATTGTGCAGGGCGTATCGACCACGGCATCGGCGGGTTTGGTAAAGAAAAACGGCGGTTCGCGGTCAGGATCATTGCCCATTTCACGTGCATGCGCCTCGTAATTGCGGCCCACACAAAAGATGCGGCGCACCGGGAAACGGTTGTCGGTGTCTTGCACGGCAAGGCTCGCCTGTTTTGGGGCGTTAAAAACATACATGGGAGGGTCCTTATGCGGCATTATTTTGCGGATAGGGTAACGCGGTCCGCTCCGTGTTGCCAGATATGAACAGATGTTGGCCTCGCTTCCGCGATAGCATAGAAAGGGCCGAACAAGAGCACTGGCAGGAATAAATCCATGAAAAAAGCACTCATCACCGGGATCACTGGGCAAGACGGGTCATATCTGGCCGAATTGCTGCTGGAAAAAGGGTATGAGGTGCATGGGATCAAACGCCGTGCCTCGTTGTTCAATACACAGCGAGTTGATCACATTTTTCAGGACCCACACACGACCAACGCCAATTTCAAGCTGCATTATGGTGATCTGACCGACACGTCGAACCTGACCCGTATCCTGTCAGAAGTGCAGCCAGACGAGGTCTATAACCTTGGGGCGCAAAGCCACGTCGCGGTGAGTTTCGAGGCCCCGGAATATACGGCGGATGTCGATGCGATTGGGGCGTTACGGTTGCTGGAGGCGATCCGGTTTTTGGGCATGGATCAAAAGACGCGGTTTTATCAGGCATCCACGTCCGAACTTTACGGGCTTGTGCAGGAAACACCCCAAACGGAAACAACGCCGTTCCACCCACGCAGCCCCTATGCCGTGGCCAAGATGTATGCGTTTTGGATGACGGTGAATTACCGTGAAGCCTATGGCATGTATGCCTGTAACGGCATCCTGTTTAACCATGAAAGCCCGCGCCGCGGTGAGACATTTGTGACCCGCAAGATCACGCGCGGTCTGGCCAACATCGCGCAGGGTTTGGAGACCTGTCTCTATATGGGCAACATCGACGCGCTGCGCGATTGGGGCCATGCCAAGGATTATGTCCGCATGCAGTGGATGATGCTGCAAGAGGACGAACCGGATGATTTTGTGATCGCCACGGGTGTGCAATATTCCGTGCGCCAGTTCATCGAATGGTCCGCTGCGGAATTGGGCATTACCCTGCGGTTTGAGGGCGAGGGCGTGAATGAAGTCGCGATAGTAGACACTATTACGGGCGATAATGCCCCGGCGCTATCGCCTGGCGACGTGATCCTGAAAATTGACCCGCGCTATTTCCGCCCGGCTGAGGTCGAAACACTGTTGGGTGATCCAGCCAAGGCCAAACGTATTTTGGGTTGGGAGCCGCAGATCACTGTGCAGGAAATGTGCGCCGAAATGGTGGTGAGCGACCTGAAAGCGGCCAAGCGGGAACGCATTCTCAAGGAACACGGCTTTGATGGCCTGATGTCGAAAGAGGACTGACCGGATGGGCAGCAAAGGAAAGCTGCTGCTGACGGGCGGCGGTGGCATGGTTGGGCGCAACATTCAGGATCATCCTGATGCTGCTGGCTGGGAAATCCTCGCACCACGCAGTGCAGAATTAAACCTAACGAATGCTGACGCTGTTGATGCTTATATGGCGCGACACACCCCCGATTTGGTAATCCATGCCGCAGGTCGCGTCGGTGGTATTCAAGCCAACATGGCCAACCCGGTCGCGTTTTTGGAAGAAAACACCGCGATGGGTCGGAACGTGATTATGGGCGCGCGACAGGTGGATGTTGGGACGCTGATCAACCTTGCATCAACCTGCATGTACCCGGCACAGGCGGAAAACCCCTTGCGTGAAGAAATAATCCTGACCGGGCCTTTGGAGCCGACAAACGAAGGCTATGCGCTGGCCAAGATCATGGCGATGCGGCTGTGTGATTATATCCGGCAAGAAGATGATACGGCGCAGTATAAGACGCTGATCCCCTGCAACCTCTATGGCCCTTACGATAAATTTGATCCGAAAAATTCGCATTTGTTACCCGCGATCATTCACAAGGTGCATCTGGCCAAGCTGAACGATGAACCAACTGTGGAAATCTGGGGGGATGGCACCGCACGACGCGAATTTATGTATGCAGGCGATCTGGCCGATGCGATCTGGAAAGCAGTTGGTGATACCGCGGCCCTGCCCGGTGCGATGAACGTAGGTCTGGGTCATGATCACTCCATTAACGATTATTACGCAACCGTGGCCGATGTGATTGGCTGGCAAGGGTCATTTACCCACGATCTGTCCCGCCCGGTTGGTATGAAACAAAAACTCTGTTCTACTGCACGCCAAACCGACTGGGGCTGGACCGCGCCGACATCCTTGCGCGACGGCATTGCGCAGACGTATCGCCATTATCTGGAGCATCACGCGACATGACATTCACATATCCATTGGCAACTTCATCCTGGGATCAGGCAGAGTTCGACGCATTAGACCGGGTGATTAAATCCGACATGTTTTCGATGGGGCCGGAAGTACGCGCCTATGAGGAAGAATTCGCAGCACTGTTTGGCAGTAAGTTTTCGGTAATGGTAAACTCCGGCTCATCGGCGAACCTGCTGATGACTGCGGCACTATTTTTTACCAAAAACGCGGACCTGAAACTGGAACGGGGTGACGAGATTATCGTGCCTGCGGTCAGTTGGTCCACGACTTACTACCCGCTTTGCCAATACGGGTTGCGGTTGAAGTTTGTCGATATCGACCGTGAGACGCTGAACTATGATCTGACTGCACTTGAAGCTGCGATCACAGACAAAACCCGTGCGTTGATGGTGGTAAACTTGTTGGGCAACCCCAATGATTTTGCTGCACTGAAGCGTCTCACAGATGGCAAGAACATCGTGATGATCGAGGACAATTGCGAATCCATGGGCGCCACATTTGAAGGCAAACAGGCGGGCACCTTTGGCGTGATGGGCACGTTTTCATCGTTCTTCTCGCACCATATTTCGACGATGGAAGGCGGCATGGTCGTCACGGACGACGAAGAGCTTTATCATATCATGCTGTCGTTGCGTGCGCATGGCTGGACGCGGAACCTGCCAAAATTCAATCATGTGACAGGCGAAAAAAGCGATGATCCGTTTGAGGAAAGTTTCCGCTTTGTCTTGCCGGGGTATAACCTGCGACCTTTGGAAATGTCCGGAGCGCTGGGCCGCGAACAGATCAAGAAATTGCCGGGGCTGATTGAGGGACGTCGCGCCAATGGCGTGCTGCTGCAAGACGCTGTGTCGAACCATCCGCGCTTTATGATCCAACGCGAGATTGGCAATTCAAGTTGGTTTGGCTTCTCGCTGGTCCTACGCGATGGCCATGCTGGGGAACGCGCGCAAATGGTGCGTGATCTGTCAGCAGCCGGGTTTGAATGTCGCCCGATAGTCGCCGGGAACTTTGCCAAGAACGAAGTCATGGAATATTTCGACTTTGAAATCCACGACACGCTGACAAATGCCGATTATATCGACGCCAATGGATTGTTTGTCGGCAATCATCACTATCCTTTGCCCGAGGCCATCAAAGTGCTTGCGACCCTTTGATTTCGCCACATGTGCCGCGCACGATCAATTCGATCTCACACTGCGTGCGGAAAGTCTCTGTCTCGGAATGAACGATTGATTGCGCCAAACGCTGACCCGCGAGCAGGCCAATGCGCCGCGCGGGCATGCGCACTGTTGTCAGGTTCGGCTCCATCTCTTTTGAGCCTTTGAAGTCACCGATCCCGATGATTGAGATGTCTTGTGGAATCTTCAAACCAAACCGTGACGCGGCATAGATTGCCCCTTGGGCCAGAACATCATTGCCGCACAACAATGCGGTGGGCTTTGCACTGTTCTGCAAGAGCTCAAACACCGCTTTCTTTGCGTCCGCAATGCTATAGGGGGCCTCAATACACCACTGGTCCGGGGGTGTGATCCCAGCCTGCGCCAACACGGCCAATGCTCCGTTTTGGCGGTCCGCCGCGCGGTCATTGCCATCGGTTGGCGGAAAGATCAGACCAATCTCGTGATGACCAAGATCGAGCAGGTGTTCCGCTGCTGCGCGCCCTGCCGCAGCGTTATCTGCGCCTACACAGGAAATCCGCGATGTTTCAGCAAAGTTCCAGATTGTCATCGCCGGAATCGCCTGACTTTCCAGTAGCTGATAGGTCTCTTCGGAATGCTCCTGACCAATTAGCGCGACACCATCGACACGGTGTTCCAGAAACTTGCGCAACACCGCATATTCACGTTCGAGATCATATCCGTGCGATGCTACGAGAATCGTAAACCCTTGGGCATCAACCGCATCGGAAAACGCCTGTATCACTTCGGCAAAGATTGCATGGTCAATGGTGGGTACGATCAATCCGATGGTGCCGGACCTGATCCCGTGCATGGTTTGTGCCGCACGATTGCGGATATACCCCAGCTTGCGCACCGCCGCGTCGATCTTTTTACGAGTCGCCAGCTTCACCTGCTCTGGGTGATTATAGCTGCGGGATACGGTTGAGATCGATACGCGTGCAGCTTTTGCGACGGCAAAGATATCGGCTTTCTTTACTTTTTTATCAGCCACTTAATAGACTATTTCACCTCAAAAATGAAAACATTTGCAAAACTATTTTCATTGCCTACCCTTAATTGTCAACGCTGCTGCGCTGGTTCGTGGGGAATTGATGGAATTTATCTTCTACTTTGGTGATGTCTTTACGCCCATTAATTTTGGGTTGTTGATGATTGGCACAATCGGCGGCCTGATCCTTGGTGCAACACCGGGCTTGTCGCCAACCATGGCCGTCGCTTTGCTGATCCCTTTCACGTTTCAACTTGAAGCGACGCAGGGACTGATCCTTTTGGGTGCGGCCTATACATCCACGGTTGCGGGCGGCGCGGTTTCGGCAATTCTGCTCAAGATACCGGGCGCACCTGCAAACATCGCCACGACACTTGACGGACATACGATGGCGCAAAACGGTCAGGGGGCAAAAGCGCTGCAATTGTCATTTCTGGCGTCGGCGGTTGGCGGCATTTTTGGGGTGTTGCTGTTGATTTTCCTGACGCCGGTATTGGCGAAATGGGCACTGGCCTTTGGACCTTCGCATCTTTTCTGGCTCGCCATTCTGGGGGTGACGGTGATTGGGTCGCTCGACAGTAAATCAGTGGTCAAAGGGCTGTTGTCCGGCTGTATCGGACTGTGGTTGGCCACCATCGGTTTTGACGACATCATGGGGGCGCAGCGATTTATCTTTCACCCCGCATTGGGCGGTGGCATCAATATTATTGCAGCGCTGATTGGTCTTTTCGCAATCCCACAGGTGATCACGATGTTTGCCAAGGGGCGTGTTGCCTCGGGGGCAGAGGTGATCAGCGTTGAAAAACACTCGGTCCTCAATGCGATAAAGGAACTGATGCGCAACAAGCGTGCGATGGGCATTGGCACGATTACCGGATCGATTATCGGGTTGATCCCTGGTGTGGGTGGCCAAATCGCTGGGTTGGTTGCCTATGACCAATCCAAGAAGTTCAGCCCCAATAGGGATAAATTCGGCACGGGCCACCCCGAAGGGGTTATCGCCGCTGAGTCCGCAAACAACGCGATGGTGGGGCCGTCGCTGGTGCCGCTGCTGACGCTGTCGATCCCCGGCTCGCCGACTGCTGCTGTGTTATTGGGTGGCTTGCTGATTCATGGGATCTTTCCGGGTACAGATCTTTTTGACAATCATCCTGATGTGGCGTGGACCTTCATCAACTCGATGCTGATCGGTCAGATATTGATGTGTATTTT
>JBPOFE010000030.1:0-25061 GCA_051252035.1 Sulfitobacter sp. | reverse complement strand
CTTGTGCAAGTCAATTGCGTGCGTGTCAGTGGGTCTGGGTCTTTCATCTGTCTGGCAGAGCCTATAGATCAAAGGAAACTGGCACGGAGACCCCCGCTTTGGCATTTTTTAAGAAGCTCAAAGAGCGTTTGTTCAAATCCTCGTCCAAAATTGACGAAGGCTTGGAGGCCATCGTCAGTGATGGCGGTGAGGAAGAAACGCTCGCCATTGAGGATGGGGTGCAGGAAGCGGCAGCGGCGAAAGCCGAGGCTGAGGCCGCCGCCGCGCAAGAGGCTGAGCGGCTGGCAAAAGAGGCTGAAGAACAGGCAACTCGCGAAGCTGCGGAACGCGAAGCGCGTGAAGCTGCGGAACAGGCAGCTAAAGCTGCCGCAGCACAAGCCGCCCGCGAAGCCGCGGAGCAAGCAGCCCGCGAAGAGGAGGCAAAGCGTGTTGCCCGCGAGGCGGCAGAGCGCGCTGCTCGCGAAGAACAAGAACGAATTGCCGAGGCAGAGCGTGCCGCAGCCCTTAAAGAACAACAAGATGCCGCCGATAAAATGCGCCGCGAGGCCGCCGATCAGGCACAGCGCGCCGCTGCGGAGGAGGCCGAGAAGCGTGCCGCCGCGCTGGCCGCGCAACAAGAAGCAGAACGTGCCGCGCGTGAAGCAGCCGAGCAAGTGGAACGCGCAGCGGCAGAGCAGGCGGCAAAGCTTGCGGCGGAAAAGGCCGATCGTGAGGCAGCTGAGCAAGCTGCCGCAGAAAAAGCCAGGCAGGTTGCCGCAGAAAAGGCTGCAGCAGAACAAGCCGCGCGCGAGGCCGCAGAGCGCGCTGCAGAGGAAGCCGCCGCTGCCGCAGCCGAAAAGACCGAACCTGAGCCGATAAAAACCCCGCTTAGCGCCGTGGCACCTGCATTGGACGAAACGCCAGCGGAACCTGCCGCAAAACCGGGGTTGCTTGGACGTTTGATGGGCCGTGCAGCACCTCAAACTGTGGTGCGCCGAGTACTTGACGATGACATGCTCGAACAGCTTGAGGAATTGCTGATTGCGGCTGACATGGGTGTGGATACTGCGCTGCGTGTCACCGCAAACATGGCCGAGGGGCGGTTTGGCAAGAAGCTTTCTGTGGCAGAGATCAAGCAGTTGATGTCGCAGGAAATTTCCCGGATCATGGAGCCCGTCGCACGTCCCCTGCCGCTCTATTCAAAAACCCCGCAGGTGGTGTTGGTGGTAGGCGTCAACGGGTCGGGCAAGACCACGACCATCGGCAAACTCGCCAGCCAGTTTCGTGCCGCGGGCAAGAACGTTGTGATTGCGGCGGGTGATACATTTCGCGCCGCGGCCGTGGAACAATTGCAGGTCTGGGGCGAACGCGCAGGCGTGCCTGTGCTGACCGCCGCCCAAGGATCGGACCCCGCAAGCCTTGCCTTTGACGCGATGACCAAGGCCGAAGCTGACGGCGCGGACCTGTTGTTAATCGACACCGCCGGGCGCTTGCAAAACCGTGGTGATCTGATGGAAGAACTGGCCAAGATCGTGCGGGTGATCCGCAAGAAAGACGAAACCGCGCCGCATAATACGCTGTTGGTGCTGGATGCCACCACCGGGCAGAACGCGTTGAATCAGGTGAAGGTTTTTCAGGACATTTCTGATGTGTCCGGCCTGGTGATGACCAAACTTGATGGCACGGCCAAGGGTGGTGTGCTGGTGGCATTGGCCGATAAATTCGGCCTGCCGATCCATGCCATTGGCGTAGGCGAACAGATTGATGATCTATCGCCGTTTGACCCGGACGAATTTGCAGATGCGCTGGTAGGACTGGATCGTTGATGCGCGCGACTGTGACCTCATGACATGACCGATTGGCTTTTGTCCATCGAAGGCACGCCTGCGGGACATACCGCAGCGCTTTGGCTCGCGTTGATGGCGGCGGTTTTGCACGCGGTATTTGGGGCGCTGCAAAAGGGGCGGCATGACCCTTGGCTGACGCGCGGGGCAATTGATTTTTCTTACTGTGTGATGGCAGCACCCTTTGCGCTGTTCGTGGTGCCATGGCCCGAACCGCACATGTGGCTGATTTTCCTTGGCGCCTTTGTAATTCACATTATTTACAAGCTGTTACAGGCTTGGGCCTATACCAAGGGCGCTTATACGGTCGTGTATCCTGTGGTGCGCGGCACCGGACCGCTTTTTGCTGTGCTGGGGGCCTATGTCATTTTCGGTGAACGTTTTACAGGCGTACAATGGCTGGGCGTCGCGGTGTTAATGGCGGGTATTTTTGGCCTCGCGATCTATAACATGGTCTATCTTGTGGCCGCACGCGACACATTGAACGCCGCGCTGGCAATTGCTCTGGTCACAGGGCTGTTTGTTGCACTTTACACCACCTATGACGCCTATGGCATTCGCGCCACGGCAAACCCGTTCACCTTTCTGGCGTGGTTTTTCATGATCGACGGGCTGGCAATGCCGGTGATCGCCGCACGGCGCTGGCGGAGGATGGCGAATCCGCCGGATTTGATGCCGCTGATGACCCGTGGTGTGGTTGGCGGATTGGTGGCGTTCCTTAGCTTTGGCGCGGTTATGTTGGCCACCCGGTTGGACAAAGTAGGTGAGGCGGCCGTGCTGCGTGAAACCTCAACCGTGTTTGCGGCGATCATTGGTGTGGTTTTCCTGAAAGAAACCGTTGGCCCGCGCCGGATTGCGCTGATGGCATTGATCGCACTGGGCGCTGTGATAGTGGAGATGGGTGGATGAAGGAGACAAAAATGTCTGAGACCAAAGAGATCAACCCATATTTGAAATCTGCGTTGGAATTTGGTCCGGTGCTGGTGTTCTTTGTGGCCTACCTCAAGCTCAAGGAGCAGGTGTTTACCATCGGTGGCACCGACTATGAGGGCTTTATCGTGGTCACGGCGGCGTTCATTCCGCTGTTGATCGCATCCACGGGCGCACTGTGGTGGCTGACAGGGAAAATAAGCCGGATGCAAGTCGCGACAGTGATCTTGGTGGTGGTTTTTGGTGGCTTGTCCGTCTGGTTGAATGATGATCGGTTTTTCAAGATGAAACCGACGATGATCTATCTGCTGTTTGGTGGATTACTGGGTTTTGGCCTGCTGCGCGGGCAGTCCTATCTGAAATATGTGATGGAAGAGATGATGCCATTGCAGGATGCAGGTTGGATGATCTTAACCAAGCGGCTCATGCTGTGTTTCTTCGGGCTGGCGCTCGCCAACGAAGTGATTTGGCGCAGCTTTTCGACGGAAACCTGGGTATATTTCAAAACTTTTGGCCTGACAGCGGCGGTGTTCGTGTTTTTTATGACGCAGGGCAAATTGTTCCAGACCTTTGGGCTGGAGAAGGACGAAAGCTGAACGCGCGGGATTTTTGAAAATCCCGGTCCGTTTTCTTCAAAGAAAACGTGTCATCTGCATTGATCGGCCACCCCCAAGCAGGATTGACGCCGCGCGCACACAGGCGTAATCAATCCCCGTGGTGATTTGTTACCGGATTGCGGGCCACGTTAAACATTCCGCTAAAAGGTCAGGATGAGGGACCCCCTTTCGCTTGACCGCGTCTGGGGTTTTTTTATGCCCGCATTGTCGGGCCGAGAAGGAAAAGTACGATGAGCAAAGACTGGCAATCCCGCACCAAAGCCATTCACGCAGGCACCCGGCGTAGCCAATATGGCGAGGTGAGCGAGGCGATCTTCCTGACCCAAGGTTTTGTCTATGACAGCGCGGAACAGGCGGAAGCGCGATTTGAGCAAAGCGGGCCAGATGAATTCATCTATGCACGTTACGGCAACCCGACCGTGCGGATGTTTGAAGACCGTGTTGCAACGTTGCTGGGCTATGAAGATTGTTTTGCCTGTACGTCTGGAATGGCGGCGGTGAGCGGGGCGTTGATGGCGCTCGCCAAGGCGGGCGATCATGTGGTGGCCGCACGCGCCTTGTTTGGATCTTGCCTTTATGTTCTCGAAGACGTGTTGGCCCGGTTTGGGGTAGAGATCACATTGGTCGATGGTACCGATAACGCGGCATGGGATGCGGCCATTCGCGCGGATACGGCGCTGGTGTTTTTTGAAAGTATCTCGAACCCAACGCTTGAAGTGGTGGACATCCGCCACATCGTCAAAACCGCCCATGCGGTGGGCGCGCTTGTCCTCGCGGATGATGCGATGGCCACGCCAATTTTCTCCTATGCGCGGGAATGTGGCGTTGACATCGCCCTGCTTTCGACCACCAAACATGTGGACGGGCAGGGCCGACTTTTGGGCGGCGCGATTGTTGGGTCGACCGAACTGATCCGAGGGCCGATTGAAGCCTATATGAAACACACCGGTGGCGCGATGAATCCGTTCACCGCATGGACTCACCTCAAAGCGTTGGAAACCATTGACCTGCGGGTCCGTGAACAAGCGGCGACAGCGCTTAAATTGGCTGAGGCGTTAGATGGGCACGCGAAAATCACCCATGTGCGCTATCCCACCCATGCAAGTCATCCGCAACAGGCATTGGCACTGTCGCAGGCACCATCGGGCGGCACGGTCATCGCTTTTGAGATTGCGGGTGGAAAAGAGGCTTGTTTTCGGTTTCTGAACGCGCTGGACATCATCACGATCTCCAACAACTTTGCGGATGCGAAGTCGATTGCAACGCATCCCGCCACAACGACCCACCAACGGCTGCCGCAAGAGCAAAAGGACACGCTTGGCATTTCACATGGATTGGTGCGCTTTTCCGCGGGTCTTGAGGATGTGGATGATCTGTTGGCTGATTTGCTGCAGGCGCTAGAAAAATGTTGAACAATATCAGGTCAGATCACGCATCGCAGCTAAGGATAGTATTTGGCGGGCGATGCCCTACATTATAGGGAAGCGGGAGGCTTTGCGATGAATGTTGTGACACCAGTGCCAGAAAAATCTGATGGCGAGGCGGCGAAAGCGGCGCTTGCCACGCTGAGGGCATGGGCCGCCAGCGCGACCAGGGCCGAGGTTGAGGCGTTGGACCCGGCGGCGACGGCGTTGTTGGCGGGCGAGGCCGATTATCCAGCGTTTAACCGCGATTACCCCACTGATTTTGTCGCAGGTGACAATTACAAAGCCACGATGCCCGACCTGCAAAATGGCCCCAGCAGCCTGATCCGGGGGGCCAAGCAGTTGATCCAGCACGTCGGGATCAGCAATTTCCGTCTGCCGATCCGGTTTCATACCCGCGATGGCGATGATCTGACGCTTGAGACTTCCATCACGGGGTCGGTCAGTCTTGAGGCGGATAAAAAGGGCATCAACATGTCCCGCATCATGCGCAGTTTTTACAAACACGCGGAGGCGACGTTCAGCTTTGAGGTGATTGAGGCGGCGTTGGAAGATTATAAGGCCGATCTTGAAAGCCTTGATGCGCGTATTCAGATGCGTTTTTCATTCCCGACGAAAATCGAAAGCCTGCGTTCGGGGCTTTCTGGCTATCAATATTACGACATCGCATTGGAACTGGTCGAGCAAGGCGGTGTGCGTCAGAAAGTCGTGCACCTTGATTATGTGTATTCCAGCACCTGTCCTTGTTCCTTGGAGCTGTCTGAACATGCCCGCGAAACCCGTGGTCAACTGGCCACACCGCATTCGCAACGATCGGTGGCGCGGATATCGGTGGTGATGGACTGTGATCAGCACTGCCTATGGTTTGAGGATCTGATCGAAGCGTGCCGCCGAGCGGTGCCGACCGAAACCCAAGTCATGGTTAAACGCGAAGACGAACAAGCCTTTGCAGAGTTGAACGCCGCCAATCCGATTTTTGTCGAAGACGCGGCACGGCTGTTTTGTGAGCAATTGCAGGCGGACAAACGCATCGGTGATTTCCGCATTATTGCGAGCCATCAAGAAAGCCTGCATAGCCATGACGCGATCAGCATCCTGACCGAAGGTGTGACGTTCGAGACCAACAGCATTGATCCGAAATTGTTCAACACGCTGTTTCATGTGGGCTAGACTACTTTAGCAAGTCCCGGCCCAGATTACGGAACTGGTCCGCTGCGGCATTGGTATCACCGACGTGCGTAAATCGCGCCGGTTTTCGTTTAGAATGCCTGTTTTCCTTATTTACACTGAATCCGTCCTTTCCATCAGCCCTGCAAAAACCACCCAGCGGCTATGCAAGATTGTCGGTTCTGCTGCGATGCAGCATTGCCTATCTAGGGGTCAGGGAAGAGAACAAGGAAAGTAAGGTACGACAATGACCTATCAAATCATGACTGCTCCATCCTCAATCGCACTTGGCGCGCAGCGCGTGCTGGACCGTGTTGGATCATTCTTTGGCTCAATTGGCCACGCGATGATGGTGAATTCGACAGCGCATAAGCGTTTGGATACGATTCATGCGTTGCAGGCCAAATCTGACGAAGAATTGGCAGCACTCAAAATCAAACGTGACGACATTGTACATGAGGTTTTCAAAGACCTGTACTACGTCTGATCCGCGATACACCACATGACGTGGTGACGAAGCAACGGCCCGCACAGTTTAACCGCTGCCCGGGCCGTTTTCATGTCTGGATGTTGGGCCGGAGTGCGGCACCGCTTGACACTGGAGCACACCCGCGCCAACCCTGCCGCATGTTAGATATGCGCCCCGTTGGATATGTTGTTGGTCTGCTTGTCGCGGTGATGGGCATGACGATGATTGTACCGTTGCTGGTCGACCTCGCAGAAGGGCGCGGGCATTGGACGGTTTTCCTTGAATCCGGGCTGATTACGATCCTTGGCGGCAGCATGATCGCGCTGGCCTCGGCCAATGGCGTGAAACAGGGTCTGACGATCCAACAAACCTTTCTTCTGACAACCGGCGTGTGGTTGATGCTGCCGCTGTTTGGGGCGATCCCTTTTATGCTGGGGGCGACCGAGGCCGGATTTACCGACGCGGTTTTTGAGGCGATGTCGGGGCTGACCACAACCGGATCAACGGTGTTGTCGGGACTGGATGATCTGCCCAAAGGGTTGCTGCTCTGGCGCGGTATTATGCAGTGGCTGGGGGGCATCGGTATCATCGTTGTGGCCATGGTATTCCTGCCCGAGCTCCGGGTTGGCGGTATGCAGATTTTTAAATCCGAAGCCTTTGACACCTTTGGAAAAATTCTACCCCGAGCGGGGCAGATCGCCACCCAGATATCAGTGATCTATGTCTGGCTCACATTGGCCTGCACGCTAAGCTATCTGGCCTTGGGCATGAATGCCTTTGATGCAACTGTGCATGCGCTGACCACGGTTTCAACAGGCGGATTTTCAAATTATGATGCGTCATTTGGCACATTTTCCGGACCTGCCGAATACGTGGCAGCGGTGTTTATGATCCTCGCAGCCTTGCCGTTCGTGCGCTATGTGCAATTGATCAACGGCAATCCCTATGCGCTGCACCGTGACCCGCAGGTTCGCGGATTTTTGATGACCATCGCAATTTTGGTGGCGGTGGTGTTTGTCGCCTTGCAGCGGGTTTTCCCACACCATTGGGAACAGTCTTTTCGCGAGGCGATCTTTAACATCACTTCGATCATATCGGGCACTGGCTATGCGTCGGTCGACTATATGACTTGGGGTGCATTCCCAATTGCGTTGTTCTTTTTCATGGGGTTGATCGGCGGTTGTGCGGGGTCCACCGCCTGTTCGATCAAGATTTTCCGCTATCAACTGCTGTTTGCGTCGATCCGTGCGCAGCTTAGACGTATCCGGTCGCCGCATGGTATTTTCACCCCGCGCTACGATGGGCGCCCGATTGGCCAAGATGTTCTGTCGTCGGTGATGTCGTTTTTCATGTTCTTCGTGGTGACTTTGGGTCTTGTGTCGGTCGCGCTCAGCATGACCGGCCTTGATTTTGTCACTTCCGTTTCAGGGGCGGGGGCGGCTCTTGGCAATATCGGGCCGGGCTTGGGCGAGATCATCGGTCCCTCGGGCAATTTCAGCAGCCTCAACGATACTGCGAAATGGATATTGACCATCGCTATGCTGATTGGGCGGCTGGAGTTGCTGGCCGTCTACGTCATTCTCACTGCAAAATTCTGGAGGGCCTGATGGCTGATCAATCAACACGACCGCTGGGCGCGCAAATCTCTCATATGCTCAAGGATCGCGGTGTCGATGTGATCTTTGGCATTCCGGGTGTGCATAATCAGGAAATGTACCGCGGCATTGAAGAGGCCGGGATCAGCCATGTCTTGGCGCGCCACGAACAGGGTGCGGGGTTTATGGCCGATGGCTATGCCCGCGCAACAGGGCGTCCGGGCGTGGCCTATGTCATTACCGGACCCGGTGTGTGCAATATCATGACGCCGATGGGGCAGGCGTATAGCGACAGCGTGCCGATGCTGGTTGTATCAAGCTGTCTGGACGAGATAGCGACACGCAAAGGACAGCTTCATCAGATGAAAGACCAACGTGCCGCGGCCGACACCGTTTGCGATTGGTCCGAAGAGGCCAAAACCGCGCAAGCGGCCTACGGACTTATTAACCGGGCTTTCACAGAGTTTCAGACGCAAAGCCCTCTACCAAAGCATATTCAGGTACCAATTGCCGCTCTTCAGGGAGCCGCCCCCAACCCGCCTTCGCCGCAAACAACGCTGCGTAAAATGGGTGCTGACCCTTCCGATGTGGCTGCCGCTGTAATAATGCTCAAGGTCGCCAAGCGTCCGCTTTTTGTGTTCGGGGGCGGGGCCGTGAAAGCGGTGGATCAGGCGCGCAAGGTCTTAGAAATGCTGCGGGCCGCGTCATACTCAACCTATGGAGGCTGTGGCATCGCGCTCATCGATGACCCGCTGAACTATGGTTCCCGGCTGGAACCGACCTCAAGCGTCGAAGAGTTGCGCAAGGCTGATCTTGTTATCTGCGTAGGCACCGATTTGGCCGAGGTGGACTACTATCGCACAACCCTTGGTCACCAAGCACATGCAGTTCACGTCAATCTTGATCCTGCCGTCCTAAGCCGCGCCGCGCCGGGGGATGCAACCCATTTGGCCGATGCTGCGGTTTGGTTGGGTGATTTGGCGAAGGCCCTTGAGGGCCACGTGGCTGAAACCCAGTGGTCCGCAACAGAAGTCGCGGCAGCCCGTGCAAACGCGCGCGCGGAGATGGAGGCAATCTATCCCGGTATTGCGAAAGTTTGTGATGCGCTGCGTGAGGCGGTGCCATCTGACACCATGATTTACTCTGACATGACGCAAATTGCTTATATGGCAAAGGTGATCTGGGACATGGACAGGCCCGGTCACTGGCATCACCCTTGCGGCTTTGGCACGCTTGGCTATGCGACCCCGGCGGCCATTGGCGGTGCAGTGGCGCGGCGGGGGCAGCCTACGATGGCGATCATTGGCGATTATGGTTTTCATTATACCATGCAGGAATTGGGCGTGGCGGTGGAATTGGGTCTGAGCCTACCTATTATCCTATGGGACAATGGTAAGTTGAAAGAGATCGAAGACAGCATGGTCGGCGCCCAGATCGCACCCAATGCGGTGATCGCGCGCAACCCTGATTTCGTGAAACTGGCAGAGGCGTTTGGTGCGCATGCGGTGGCACCAAAGACGCTTGCCGAGATGCAGGATGCAGTGCGCGCGGCATTTGATGCCGATGGACCGACGCTGATTTACCTGACCCCAGAAGTTGCAGGGTAAGGCATTTTCCTAGACGGGAAACGCACCGGGCTTCTGCACGAAGTCCGGTGCCGCCTCGACCTACTCCCAGCAGCTTACTAATACCGTCATGCCCTGTGCCGCAATTGTCAGGTCACGGGGGGCAATTGTGCCGGTCTGTTCTGCTGCGATCAGGCTCAGGCCCGCCGCATTCGCCGCTTCGGCAATCGCGGTGCTGTCCAAGGCAAAGCTGACATCTTTGGGCAGTTGCGGACCATCAGATGATTTGGGCAACAACATGCCCACGACATTGCCGCTGGCGTCAAAGACTGGGCCGCCGCCATCACCTTTTTGCGCGACCAATGACAAGCGGCTCAGGTTTTCCTCGCCCTGCAAACCACGCACATCCGAGAGTTTGCCAAAGGTCAGGGTGGCCGCGCTCAGCACGCCTTCGTAAGAATATCCCGCAACTGACACTTCTGATTGCAGGCGTGGGGCGGTTGTGGTGAACGCTGCAACGGCCAAGGGGGCGAGCGTGCTGCGGGGTTTCAAGATCGCTATGCCTTTGGCGTCATCATCGGCGAGTACATCAGCCTCGGTATCGCCATCAATGGTCAAACGTCCACAGGATTGCACCGCCTCAGACGTGGTCGCGACCGCACCGGTGCCATCAATAAAGAATCCGGAGCGTGAAATTTTTGGCTGGCGAATTTGCAGGCCCGCGACCAGATCAATCGCCTGTTCATCCGTGCTGCCTGCGGCGGGGTCCAGCACACCAGGCAGGCGCACGAGGCTTTTGGACATCTCGGTGATCACCCTGCGGCGGCGTTCTTCGTCACCCGCAGGCCAGATCAGGGTGAAACCTTTGATTTGGCCATCTTGCAGAGAAACCTGCGTCTGACTGATGATGCGACCGTTTTCGCCGATCAATTCAAACGATGTATTCTTGCGTTCACGCGGGCCATCCAGTGGCACGATTTCAAGCGTTTGCATGATATCATACAGACCAAACAACGTGTCCTGATCCCCGGCTTGACTGATCAGCAATACCCGCGCACCAATATCACCAGAGCTGTTGTAGTGTGCAAACGGTGGTTCATATTCGGCAAAGCTGACTTCGGCAGTGGGCATCATAATTTCGATGCCTGCCGTGTCGTCGCGTACGATTTGCAAGCCAAGTCCGTCCAGCACAGAGTTGTATTGCTTGAGCAAAACCGCCCGTTGCAGCGTGGTCAGAACACCTGTGGTTTCATAGCCGTTGGCCTCTTGCCAAGCATACATCGAATTGCGGGTGCCACGGCCATATGACCCATCAATGGCAGCATTATAAAACCCTGCCCATTGCAGCGCAATTTGCAGGTCTTTGCGTTCGTCCGCTGACAATTCACGTTCGCTTGCCCGCGCTTCGCGCAGCGTTTCATCGGCGGGTTCCGGTTCGACAGGGGCCTCTGTCACGACGTCAGGGGTTTCGTCCGTTGCAATTTCATCTGCAGGCGCTTCGGTAATCGGCTCAGGCGTGTCCACGCTTTCGGGTGCGGAAATCACACCTTGGTTCAACACGTTGGCCCCGACAGGCCAAAACTGCTGACGCAGACGGCTGGACAATTGAATAAAGCTGTCGCGCGGCACCAGCCCGTCATTCACATAACTGCGCAACACCAATTCCGCATCGGCACGGCGATAGGGACCCACGGCAATGCCATACCAACCGCCGCCAAGGGAAAACCCATTCACATCCTGCAACAATGTCGAATAGGCGCGCGCGCGGTCCATGCCCAAGGCGAGGCTTGGTTGGGCTTCAATCTGAACCCAAACCACATCATCCGCTGATTGTGCGCGGGCCGCACCCGTGGTGGTCAATGAAAAGGTTAAAATCATTGCCAGAACGGCAAACAGGGTACGCATCATGGGGTCATCTACTCTTGCAAACATACATCCGGCGCACATAAGCAGGAAACCGCCACAGATGCTATGGGTTTTGGCGCTGAAATTGTCACAATGCTGCAATTGACCCTTGCGCGCCACACCCGTAGGAAAGGCGCGCAGGATCAAAGGTCTAAACTGATGTCAGATATCGCCAAAAATCATTCCGAAAAGCCGAAGTCGTTCCAAGCGATCATCCTTGCGTTGCAAAGCTATTGGGCCAAGCATGGCTGTGCGATTCTGCAACCTTATGACATGGAAGTCGGGGCAGGGACATTTCACCCGGCCACGACCTTGCGCTGTCTTGGCACACAACCTTGGACGGCGGCTTATGTGCAGCCTTCGCGCCGCCCCACCGATGGGCGGTATGGCGACAATCCGAACCGCTTGCAGCATTTTTATCAGTATCAGGTTGTGATCAAACCCAGCCCGCCGAACCTGCAAGAGCTTTATCTTGGCTCACTTGAGGCCATCGGCATCAACATGGATCTGCACGACATCCGCTTTGTTGAGGATGATTGGGAAAGCCCGACATTGGGCGCCTGGGGTCTGGGTTGGGAAGTCTGGTGTGACGGCATGGAAGTCAGCCAGTTCACCTATTTCCAGCAGGTCGGCGGCCATGACTGCCATCCGGTATCTGGCGAATTGACCTACGGGCTTGAGCGTCTGGCGATGTATGTGCTGGGTGTCGATCATGTGATGGACATGCCGTTCAACGACCCTGATGCGATGATCCCGCTGACCTACCGTGATGTGTTTAAACAGACCGAAGAAGAATATGCGCGGTGGAATTTCGATGTGGCCAACACCGAGGTGCTGCTGCGCCAGTTTGACGAAGCTGAAGCGCACTGCAAAGTGATCTTGGACGAGGCCGCGACCGACCCCAAAACCGGCAAACGTATCATCATGGTGCATCCGGCCTATGACCAATGCATCAAAGCCAGCCATATTTTTAACCTGCTTGATGCGCGCGGCGTGATTTCGGTCACCGAACGCCAAGCCTATATTGGGCGGGTGCGTGCGCTGTCAAAAATGTGCGCGGATGCCTTTGTGCAGACGCGGGCAGGTGGATATTCAGAGGATGCGGCGTGAGCGCGGTGCAGCGGGCCTGCACCTTACGGCGTGAAAACGTAAGGTGTATTTCAACGCACCCCTACCGGATGGTGCGGCCGTGAGCGGCAAAATTGTAGGAATAATCATCATGGTTTCGGCGATTATCGCGGGTATCTCGCTGTATTACCTGCAGGTTTACGGCTTTTACGAACCTGTTGAGCAGGGGGACGTGCAATTGGTGTCCGTGGTGTCGGACATGCCCGAGCCGATCCCGTTTGATGGGCTGACAGCCATTGATGCGGACAGTTCCCCGATCCGCTACCGCGCTTGTTTTACCACTGACTACAGCTTGTCCCTGCTGTCGGAATCCTATGTGCTGGCCGATAACACCACCCCGCGCAATGCGCCGGGCTGGTTTGATTGCTTTGACGCCGCCGCCATTGGTACAGCGCTGGAAAACGGCAGCGCACTGGCATTCATGGGTCAGAAAAACATCCATTACGGCGTTGATCGCATTGTCGCCATCACCGAGGACGGGCGCGGGTTTGTTTGGCACGAACTCAATGAATGTGGTGAAAAATCCTATGACGGCACTGTCGTAGGAGAAGCATGTCCTCAAAGGCCGACAGAATAGATCAGGTCGCCGATCCTCGCCTGATACACATAATGCGCTATTTGTATTGGTACGACAGGTGAAAGAGGGGGCGATATGTCCAGCAGCACCCACACAGGGTTAAAATGGATCATGCGCGCGGGATATGGCGCACGTGGCATTATCTATGTGCTTGTGGGTGGTTTGGCGTTTCTGGCGGCGTTTAAATCCGTGTCGGCCTCAGGCACCAAAGATGCGTTGGTGGGCTTGCGCGAACAGCCTTATGGCATTCCCGCACTTTGGGCGATTGGCATCGGCCTGCTCGCTTACTTGGTTTGGCGCATAGTCGCAGGCATCGCCGACGTCGAAGACCACGGAACCGACGCCAAAGGGTTATTCTCTCGGCTGGCGCAGATCGTAACCGGGATTTTGCATGGCATCATCGGGATTGCGGTTTTCGCGCTGGCATGGGGCGGCGGGGGTCGGGGCGACACATCGCAGGATTGGACACAGATGTTGATGACGCAGCCCATCGGGCGCATTGTCGTGGGCTGTGCTGCCATCATTTTGCTGGGTGCAGGGTTGTATTACGCCCAAAAAGGCTGGCGCGGCACGTATAAATCGCATCTTGCACGGTCCGCGCTGACCGAACGTGTGGATCCGATCCTCAAGGTGGGTCTGATCGTCTATGGGATCATGCTGGCGCTGGTGGCACTGTCGCTGGCCTTTGCCGCCTATAATGCTGACCCGTCCCAAGCCGGGGGGCTGGGCAAGGCATTGCAAGACCTGCGCGGCATGGCCTTTGGTCGTATCCTGCTGGGCGGCGCGGGCCTTGGGCTGCTGGCTTTTGCGCTTTATAATTTCATTGAGGCCGCTTACCGCGTGGTGCCGAAATTCTCTGATCCTGATATTGCGACCCTGATGGACGGCTAAGGGTCTGGACCCTTGCCGCGCGTCCCGCTAACTACTGCCACCAAAGACGCGCCGCATGTCGGCAAACCAAAGGGTATTTCCGTGCCAGACCTGTTGATCGAACTCTTCTCCGAGGAAATTCCGGCCCGCATGCAGCGCCGCGCGGCGGAGGATCTGCAAAAGCTGATGACCAATGGACTGGTTGAGGCCGGGTTGACCTATGCGTCGGCTGCGTCGTTTTCGACACCGCGCCGCCTGACGCTGGCGGTTGAGGGGATGCTGGATGCCTCCCCCCGTCAGGTTGAAGAACGCAAAGGCCCAAAGGCCGATGCGCCGGAAAAAGCCATCGAAGGCTTCCTGCGCGGGGCTGGTCTGACCCGTGATCAGCTTGAGGAACGCGAAACACCCAAGGGCGCGATCCTGTTCGCGAAGATTGAGAAACCGGGACGTCCGGCGGCGGAAATCGTGGCGGAAGTGCTGGAGCAGACCATTCGCAATTTCCCATGGCCGAAAAGCATGCGTTGGGGGACGGGGTCGCTCAAATGGGTGCGCCCGCTGCATTCGATTGTCTGTGTGATGTCCGCCGAGGATGGCGCGCAGGTAGTGCCGTTTGAGATCGACGGGATCACAGCAGGCGACGTGACCTATGGCCATCGGTTCATGGCGCCGGATGCGATCAAGGTCAGCGGCTTTGAGGATTACGAGGCCAAGCTGAAACGCGGCCATGTGATGCTGAATGCCTGCGAGCGGGCCGGGACAATATGGAACGATGCGACCAACATGGCTTTTGCCGCTGGCATGGAGGTTGTCGAGGACGAAGGGTTGCTGAAAGAGGTTTCGGGCTTGGTCGAATGGCCCGTGGTCCTGATGGGGCCGATTGGCGCGGATTTCTTGGAGCTTCCCGCGGAAGTCCTGCAAACCTCGATGCGCGAGCATCAGAAGTTCTTTTCGGTGCGCAACACCAAAACGGGTCGGATTGAGAAGTTCATCACCGTGGCGAACCGCACCACGGCGGACGAAGGTGCCACCATTTTGGCGGGCAATGAAAAGGTGCTGGGCGCGCGGTTGTCGGATGCGAAGTTTTTCTGGGAGAATGATCTGCGCGTGGCCAAGTCCGAGGCGGGCATGGCGACATGGGTGCAGGCGTTGGAAAACGTCACCTTCCACAACAAGCTGGGCACGCAGGCCGAGTTGATTGAACGCATGGCCGTGCTGGCTGAAGAATTGGCTCCGATGGTAGGTGCTGATCCTAAAGAAGCCAAAGAGGCTGCGCGTTTGGCCAAGGCCGATCTGTCGTCCGAAATGGTCTATGAATTCCCCGAATTGCAGGGGCTGATGGGCAGCTATTATGCCCGCGAGGCGGGCGCGTCCGACGCCGTAGCCGATGCTGCCCGTGATCATTACGCGCCGCAGGGGCCGTCCGATGCTGTGCCTACTGCGCCTGTGTCTGTTGCCGTGGCGCTGGCCGAAAAGATCGACAAGCTGACCGGGTTCTGGGCGATTGACGAGAAGCCCACGGGGTCGAAAGACCCCTTTGCCCTGCGTCGGGCGGCGTTGGGGGTTATTCGGATATTGGTTGAGAATGGTCTCAAAATTGATATCGGCGAATTCATTTATTGGCGGACTGCTAAACTCAAAGTTCAGTTAGACCAAGATTCGAAATTCGAAAAGGACGAACAGGTTGCAAAGCAAGTCGAGGATCGAAGCCTCGAATTGGCCCGTGAGTTTCGAAACAAGGCCTTTGAGAAACGCCATGCAGAATATCGAAGCGGTAAGTCCGCCGATTTGGCGATCGCTTCATCCGTAGACCTCCTGTCCTTCCTCCACGACCGTCTAAAGGTCTACCTCAAAGACCAAGGCGTCCGTCACGACATCATCGACGCCTGCATTGCGATGGAGGGTAACGACGATCTGACCCTGCTGGTCAAACGCGCCAAGGCGCTGTCGGAAACCCTCAAGACCGATGATGGTGAAAACCTGATCCAAGGCTTCAAGCGTGCCAACAACATCTTGACCCAAGCCGAGGACGCCGACGGCGTCGAATACTCCTATGGCGCAGATGTGAAGTTCGCCGAAACCGGCGAAGAACGTGCGTTGTTCAAAGCGCTGGACGCTGCCGAGGCCATCATCAAGCCCGCGATGGAGGCCCAAGACTTCACCACCGCGATGTCCGCCATGGCGTCCTTGCGTGGACCGATTGATGCGTTCTTTGAGGCAGTGCAGGTCAACAGTGACAATGGCACTGTGCGGCGCAATCGTTTGAACCTGCTCAGCCGTATCCGCGCAATCTGTACCTCTGTCGCAGACCTGACCAAGATCGACGGATAAACGACCGCAACCCAAGGCTTGCCAGATGGTTGGAACTGCCTATGCTGCACCTGAAACTCAAAGGTGCCGCAGTGCAGAATAATCCAGATACGACCCTCGTGACGCAGACCGCGCCGATCACCAATGAAACTCATGGTGGCCGTGCGAAATGTCTGCAACGTCTGGTGCGGCTCGATCTGCCGGTGCCGCGCACGGTCGCGCTGTCGTTCAAGGCGGTGCATAAGATCGGCGCCGGGCATTTGCCGGATGTGCAGGCCGTGGTGGCGCAATTCCCCAAAGGTGCGCTGATGTGCGTGCGCCCGTCCAGCGAGGACCCCGATTGGGGTGGTCCTGGTGCGGTGCTGAACATCGGCATCAACGATGCGCGGTTTGAGGAATTGTGTAAGACAATGGGCGAGGGCCCAGCGGCGGCGCTTTATACACGGTTTGTGCAATCCTACGCGGTGAACGTTGCGCGGCTTGACCCCGATATGTTTGACGATGTCGCGGGCGAGGGGCGCGAGGCGTTGGAGCAATCCTTGCGCGCCTATGAGGCCGAAACCGAAGAAGCATTCCCCCAAGATACCGCGACGCAGCTTGCCGCCGTTTTGCGATCTATGGCGCGGGCGTGGGAAGGGACGTCGGCACGGTTGCTGCGTCAGGCCAAGGGTGCGCCCGCTGATGCCGGTCTGGGGCTGGTGGTGCAGGAAATGGTGTTTGGCATTGGCAATGGTCAATGTGGATCGGGAGTATTGCAGCTGGTCGACAGTGACACCGGGCTGCCGCAGATCACCGGGCGATACCTGTGCCAAAGCCAAGGCCGCGATGCGCTGCAAGGGGATGCCGCCGCGATGTATCTGACCCGCGATCCGCGCGGTGCCTCGCTGGAAGAAGCGGTGCCGGATGCGTTTGAAACACTCAAAGTGCATGCCGCGTTGATGCGGGCGCGATTGCGCGCAGAAATGCAGGTTGAATTTGTGGTTGATGACGGCGAGGTGCATATCCTTGATGGGATGCGCGTGGCGCGGTCATCCCGCGCGGCGGTGCGCATTGCCGTGGCCTTGGCCGATGAGGGCATCATCAGCCGCGAAGAAGCACTGATGCGTGTGCAGCCCCGGACCTTGACAGAATTGTTGCACCGTCAGGTGGACCCGGACGTAAAACGAGATGTGATTGGACATGGCATTGCCGCCAGCCCCGGTGCGGCCACGGGTAAAATCGTGTTTTCCGCAACCGAGGCGCAGGCCTGCGCCTCGCGCTCTGAGCCGTGTATTCTAGTGCGCCGCGAGACCAGCCCCGAGGACATTCGCGGCATGCAAGCGGCCCATGCGGTGCTGACGGAACGGGGTGGCATCACCAGTCATGCCGCCGTGATCGGGCGTGGGATGGGCCTGCCTTGTGTGGTGGGTGCGTCGAACATGCGGTTTAACATCGCGAAAAAGACGATCACCGCGCCGGATGGTCGGGTGTTTTCCACGGGTGATCAAATCACGGTTGATGGCAGCGCCGGCGAGATTTTGGCCGGAGCCGCCAAAATGCAGGAAGCGGCGCTGGACGAGACATTTCAGCGTTTGATGGAATGGGCGGAAGATGCCGCAGATATCGGCATTCGCGCCAATGCCGATACGCCCGCCGATGCGCAGACCGCGCGGAATTTCAATGCACATGGTATTGGGCTGTGCCGGACCGAACATATGTTCTTTGATCCCGGCCGTTTGACCGTGATGCGCGAAATGATTTTTGCCGAAACGGGCGAGGATCGGCGTGCCGTGTTGGAACGACTGTTGCCCATGCAACGCGATGATTTCACACAGCTTTTCCGCATCATGCAGGGTCAACCGGTGTGTATCCGTCTGTTTGATCCGCCGTTGCACGAATTCCTGCCTGCTGACAAAGCAGGCCAACGTGAATTGGCCGAGGCGCTTGATCTGCCGCTGTCTGATGTGACCCGGCGGATTGAGGCAATGACGGAATACAACCCAATGCTGGGCCTGCGCGGGGTGCGGTTGGGTGTGACGGTGCCTGAAATTTACGAAATGCAGGCTCGTGCGATTTTTGAGGCGACAATCGAGGCCAGCCGTGATGGCGACCCGGTGGTGCCAGAAATCATGATCCCGCTGGTATCTGCGCGCCGCGAAGTTGAGATGGTCAAAACCGCCGTGGATGCGATTGCGGCGGCGGTGCGTAACGAAGTTGATGCCGATTTCGATTACCGTTTGGGCGTGATGGTTGAAACGCCGCGTGCCGCGCTCAGGGCGGCGGAGATTGCACCGCATTGCGCTTTCCTCAGCTTTGGCACCAATGACCTGACCCAGATGACCTATGGGCTGTCGCGCGATGATGCGGGGCGGTTCATGTCGGACTATGTGCAGCAGGGCGTGTTCCCCGAAGATCCGTTTCATGTGCTCGATGTGGACGGGGTAGGAGAGTTGCTAAAACTGGGGGCGGAACGCGGGCGTGGGGCGCAACCCGGCATCACTTTGTCGATCTGCGGCGAACACGGCGGCAACCCCGAATCAATCGCATTTTGTCGCGCAGCGGGCTTTAATTACGTTTCCTGTTCACCATTTCGCGTCCCGGTTGCACGGCTGGCAGCGGCGCAGTTGGCGATTGCCCACAAGATCGGGTAGCAAATACCTGACAAATCGCAAGTTGTTGGCAAGCTGCGCGGCTTTTCGCGTAAACCTGCCACTTGGGTTTACCCGTGGCTTGGCTTTGGTTAAGCGGCCCGAAGCATTAATAACATAATGAGGCGCTTCATGCGTTTGTTTCGGGTGACATCTTTCGCGCTGCTGATTGCGGCGATTTCGGCATTGCCCTTTGGTGTGTCTGCCAATCCTGACACGGCCAAGGGGCTGGCGCAGGTTGAGGCGCAGGGTCTGAAATACGCAGGCTCAAAGCGGTTGAAAGCGATGATCACCCCTCCGGCAGTTTCACCCGGTACAGTGCAATATTCCCGTAGCTGGATTGATGCACAGCCCAAAGCAAAGGGCAGTGCTGAGTGGCGGTGTTTGTCTGAAGCGCTGTATTTTGAGGCGCGTGGTGAGACCGTGAAAGGTCAATTTGCCGTGGCCGAAGTGATTATGAACCGCGTAAAGAGTGGTCGTTTCCCCGGATCGCTGTGCGGCGTGATCCACCAAGGTACGGGCAAGAAATATGGCTGCCAGTTCACCTATACCTGCGATGGCCATAAAGAAGTCATTTCTGAACCGCGCGCGTTTTCGCGGGTCAGCAAAGTGGCACGGGCGATCTTGGATGGCAAAGCACCGAAACTGACGGATGGGGCGACGCATTATCATACAACGGCTGTGCGCCCGAAATGGTCACGGGTCTATACCAAGACCGCGCGCATCGGTGATCACCTGTTTTACCGTCACACATGGCGGTCTGCGTCCAACTAATGTGCCACGCATAGGCCGTTTTCGCGGTCTGGTCTGGCGCTTTTTAACCTGTTACTCAACGTGGACCCGACTAGGTTGGTCGTGAATTTACAGCGCGAAAGCCCAAAGCCCATGTCCGACGAAGTCCGCCTTGCCTTTGCGCATCCCATCGAGCGTGCTGAAGCGATGGCGGGCAATGTGCCTCTTGACCGGATTTCTCTGCGCGATCACATCGTTGAGGTTGAGATTGGCGCGTTTCAGGCAGAGCGTGGCGTCACCCAACGCATCTGTTTTAACGTGGTGGTCGAGGTGCAGCCGCTGACCGGGCCAATTGATGATGATGTCGACCGTATCCTGTCCTATGACCGTGTGACCGAAGCGATTGCATTTGAATTGGCCGATGAGCGGCTCAACCTGCTCGAAACTCTGGCTGAACGTGTCGCGGAACGTATCTTGCTCGAACCGCAGGCGATGCGGGTGTTTGTGCGCATTGAAAAGCTCGACCGTGGTCCCGGTGCTTTGGGTGTTGAAATCATGCGTGCCCGCGATGGTGCACCTGTGTCAGAATTGCCCATCGGCGACGCCCCGCACCCGGAATTGGTCTATCTCAGCAACGCCGCGATTGCTTCTGTGCACCTGAAAGGCTGGCTGGACCAGCTTGAGGCGCTGGGGCGTCCGTTGATCCTATGTGTCGGTGCGTCATCTGATGCGCCCGCCCCGCAGGTCTCGCATCATATGGCGCAGCGTCGCATTGATCTATTGGCGATTGAACAAAACGCTTGGGTGCTGGCCGCCAAGGATGACCGATGTGTTGTGGTTGAAACCCGCACCGAGTTGGATTGGGCCATGAAAAATGGTCAAACCTGTGTTTGGGCACCGTCGAAAATGGTGCTGGATGCGGTGGATACCCCATCAGCGCAGCCGCGTGATGCGGTGGCTTTGGCCGCGTGGTTCGCCGCGACATTTGATGCGCAGGAAATGCTGGTTGTCGGTGCGGAGCTACCAGAGGCGGCATCGGTTCCCTTGCGGGCGATGTCAGCGGATCAGGACGTGCTGTGAGCACGGGCGGATCGTATTTCCGACCCCTTGTTCAAGTTGGTCCTGCGCGGCCTGATACCGCCCTGAGATTGGCGGGCGGCTGGGGCTGGTTTACGCATGTTGAGGTGATCTCGCGAGGTGCTGCGCCGCAGGTTATTTCGGCGGTGGATATGCCGGATGAAGTCAGTGTTAAGTTAACACGCTCTCGGCCTGACATTGCGGGTTTGAGCATGGATATCCCGCGCGTGATGGGTATCCTGAACGCCACCCCAGATAGTTTTTCAGACGGCGGCGTGAACCAGACAGCGGCGGATGCGGTTGCAGCAGGCGTCGCGATGCGGGCCGCGGGCGTCGACCTGTTGGATGTCGGCGGTGAATCCACACGTCCCGGTGCGGTGACGGTGCCAATTGATACAGAAATTCAACGGGTGGTTCCGGTGATCAAAGGGCTGCGCGATGTGGGCGTGACATGCACAATTTCGATTGATACGCGCAAGGCTGCAGTAGCGGGCGCGGCCCACGCGGCGGGGGCCGATCTGGTCAATGATGTATCTGGCTTTACCTTTGACGCAGGTTTGGCACCCTATTGTGCAACTCAAAACCTGCCCGTCTGTGTCATGCATGCACTGGGGGACCCCGCAACGATGCAGCAGGATCCGCATTATGAGAACGTGCTGCTGGATGTTTATGATTTCCTTGAGCGGCAAATTCAGATGCTGGAGGCCGAAGGTATATCACGCGGCCGTATTATCGCTGATCCCGGCATTGGTTTTGGCAAAAACCAGCAGCATAATCTGGCCCTGTTGTCGCGGCTGAGCTTGTTTCACGGTCTTGGCGTGCCGATCCTGTTGGGGGCATCACGCAAACGTTTTATTGGTACCATCGGCAACGCGCCGCAGGCGACAGACCGCGCACCGGGGTCGATTGGCGTGGCATTGGCGGCGCTGGCCCATGGTATTCAGATGCTACGTGTGCATGATGTGCCGCAGACACAACAAGCAATCGCATTGTGGCGGGCAGCCATAACAGGACCAGTGACATGACAAAACTATTCGGCACCGACGGGGTGCGCGGCACGGCCAATACCCATCCCATGACCGCCGAAATGGCGCTTCGTATTGGGGCCGCCGTGGGGCGGTATTTCCGGCGTGACGGGTCAGGCGTACATCGGGTGGTGATTGGCAAAGATACGCGGCTGTCGGGCTATATGTTTGAAAACGCGCTGACTGCCGGGCTGACCAGCACGGGTATGAACGTGCTGTTGCTGGGGCCAGTGCCAACGCCAGCGGTTGGGTTGCTCACGCGGTCGATGCGCGCGGATTTGGGGGTGATGATTTCGGCCAGCCATAATCCCGCACATGACAATGGCATTAAATTTTTTGGCCCTGATGGCTACAAACTGTCTGATCAGATGGAGGCGGACATTGAGGCGCTGGTGGCCGACGGGGTTGAACTTACCGCAGCCAGTGAGATTGGCCGTGCAAAGCGGATTGATGACGGGCGCTATCGCTACATCGAGCGGGTCAAAACATCATTCCCGCGCCAGATGCGTCTGGATGGCCTGAAAGTCGTGGTCGATTGCGCGAACGGCGCCGCCTACAAGGTTGCGCCCGAAACATTGTGGGAACTGGGGGCGGAAGTTATTCCAGTTGGTGTGAACCCGACGGGTCACAACATCAACAAAGGGTGTGGATCGACGCATCCGGAATCTGCCGCCGAAACCGTTGTTGCCCATGGCGCACATGTGGCGCTTTGTCTGGATGGTGACGCGGACCGGGTGATTTTGCTGGATGAAAACGGCAAGGTTGGCGATGGCGATCAATTCATGGCGATGCTGGCGGCGCGCTGGGCGTCCGAAGACCGGCTTAAGGGGCGGGCATTGGTTGCGACCGTGATGAGCAATCTGGGGCTGGAACAATTTCTCGCAGCCCGTGATTTGCATCTTGAACGCACCAATGTCGGGGACCGCTATGTGGTGGAACGGATGCGGCAGGGCGGGTTCAACCTTGGCGGCGAACAATCGGGTCACATTGTGATGAGCGATCATGCCACCACTGGCGATGGGTTGATGGCGGGGTTGCAGTTTTTGGCCGAAATGGTGCGGTCGGGCAAACCATCGTCAGAGCTGTTGCATCAATTTGACGCGGTGCCACAACTGTTGAAAAACGTGCGCTTTGCCGTGGGTCAGACCCCGTTAGAAGATGCACATGTGCAGGCCGCCATCGCCCAAGCCGAAGCTGATCTTGCGGGCAAAGGGCGGTTATTGATCCGCACCTCTGGCACTGAACCCTTGATCCGGGTGATGGCCGAACACGAAGACGCGGGCCTGATGGAGCGGGCGGTGGACAGTGTCGTCGCCGCCGTTGAGCAAGCCGTTAAAGTCTGATCCTAACGGCGCGAGGAAAACAAACGCTTGAGCGCGCCATATTGGCTTAACCCGACCCCGGCGAGGATCAGCGCCATGGCGTAGATCAACGATGGGGGCAACGGTTCGGACAAGATCAACGCGCCCAACACCACAGACCAAACCGGCACCTGATAATTCACCAGCGACATAAACACAGGTCCCGCGCTGCGCACCACCAGCACCCTCAGAAAGTTAGCAGCGGCTGTGGGGACGAGGCCGAGGAAAGCCAGAACCATCAATATCTTAGCGGATGGGATGGGTGGTGGCCCTTCGACAATCCAAGCCATCGGAATTGCGATTGAGCCGCCAATGATCAGCAGGACAGTGGCAAGCCCGATCGCGTCAACGGCGGGCAAGCGGCGCATGATGATCGAACTGATCGCGTAACAGCTGGCTGCCCCGATACAGGCCATGCGTCCCGGCAGTTCGAGGGCGGTGCCAGTGCTTTCAAAGGCTTGGCCTCCGATCAGGATCACCACACCGCAAAAGCCCACGACAAACCCCAACGCTTTGCGCCAGGTTAAACGTTCACCGGGCACCAAAAAATGCGCCACGGGCAGTACGATAAGAGCCACGGAAGCCATCGAAACCCCGGCAAACCCGGAGGTGACATATTGCTGGCCCCATGCCAGCAAGGCAAAAGGAACCGCGGAGCTGGCCGCGCCGATAAACAGCATTGCGCCGATGTGGCTTTTTGAAGGGCAGGCGTCGAACAGCGAAAACCCCCGAGCACCCCAGATCACACTCATGACCAGAGCTGCAAAACCAATGCGCGAGGCGGCGAGCCAGAACGGCGTCATGCCTGTCAGGGCGACTTCGGTAACCAGAAATGTGCCCCCCCAAACGAGACCCAAAAGGGCAACCATGAGCCAACTTTTCGCAGTGATTTGTGGGCTATCCATCATGGCCATTCCTTTGAGATGAAATCAAAAGACCCCGACACTTGGCCGGGGTCAATCGCTATTGGTTCGCTTTGGGGCGAACTATGCAGGATCGCCTTAGTTCTTGGCTTTGTCGACCATTTTGCCAGCGGAAATCCACGGCATCATGTCGCGCAGTTTGCCGCCGACAACTTCGATCTGGTGTTCATCGTTGGCACGGCGTGACGATTTGATCGTGGGCTGACCAACCGCGTTTTCGAGCATGAAGTCGCGGACGAATTTGCCGGACTGAATGTCGCTCAGAACCGCTTTCATACGGGCCTTGGTCTCGTCATAGGGCAAGATGCGCGGGCCGGACACGTACTGACCGTACTCCGCCGTGTTCGAGATTGAGTAATCCATGTTGGCGATACCGCCTTCATAGATCAGGTCAACGATCAACTTGGTTTCATGCAGGCATTCGAAGTACGCCATTTCGGGCTCGTAACCGGCCTCAACAAGTGTCTCGAAACCCATGCGGATCAATTCAACGATACCGCCGCACAGAACCGCCTGTTCGCCAAACAGATCGGTTTCACATTCTTCGCGGAAGTCAGTCTCAATGATACCGGAACGACCACCACCGATGGCGGAACAATAGGACAGACCGATTTCCAGCGCTTTGCCAGAGGCGTCTTTGTCGACCGCAACAAGGCATGGCACGCCGCCGCCTTTGGTGTATTCGCCGCGTACGGTATGACCCGGGCCTTTGGGGGCCATCATGATCACGTCGATGCCTTCTTTGGGCTCGATCAAGCCAAAGTGTACGTTCAACCCGTGGGCAAAGGCGATCGCCGCACCTTCACGGATGTTGTCGTGCACGTATTTTTTATATGTCTCCGCCTGCAATTCGTCGGGCATGGTGAACATGATCACGTCGGCCCATGCGGCGGCTTCGGAGATTTCCATGACTTTCAGGCCTTCACCTTCGGCCTTTGC
>JBPOFE010000003.1:0-54266 GCA_051252035.1 Sulfitobacter sp. | reverse complement strand
CGCCGCCATGGGTGCCAAGCTGCCAATGCGGGCCTTTGAGCGCGGACCATGGTTGATCTTTCATCGGGGCCAGCGGCAGGTCGGGGGCCAGCGCCATGTCGGTGGTGACGACCGCCAGCCCAAAGCGCGTCCCGATCCAAGGGGCGGTCAGCGCGCCGTCTTCCCAAACCGCCAACCCGGCGGCGAGGGCCAGCTTGCCCAGATGCACGTCCGATGTGGTAGCGGAATGCACCCGCGCATCGAACCCAAGCTGGCTGATGTACTCGCCTAACACCGTGGCGTTTTCGGTGGCGCGCAGACAGGCGCGTTGGGCTTGGGCATCCATGATCCAATCGCTGCCCGGCTCACCTTTGCGCGGATCGCGGGGAAAGGCGGTCAGGACCACCAGCGCGTGGCTATGGTCGCCCAGCCGTGACACGGGCGTGTTCGCCGCATCGCGCAGGTTGGCCATGATCACATCAACGCCCGCCGCCAAGGTCTTGGTTTGGCGCGTCTTTAGGTCGTCGGCTAAACGGTCGGTTTCTGGGTTGTGACGCGGTGCGGCAAGGCGCGCTGCATCGGGCAGCGCACAAATGCCCATCATCGACGCGTCGTTGTAATAGCCAAAGGCCTTGAGGTGATGCGCGCGCAGCACCGGGTCACTCGGGATATTGGCGCGTGCCGGGTTCACTTTGCCGCTGCGCAACACATCCATCATCGCTTGAAACGGACCCATCGCATTGATGATGCTTTCAGGGCGATCCGGGCGCGCAAAACTTAAGGCAGGAAACGGCAGGTCAGGCAGTCGGCTCAGTGGTTGGCCCAAGCGGCGCAAGCGCTCAGCAGGATAGGCACCCAAGTGGACGGGGCGTGATTTGGCAGAGAAAACTTTCATGTCAACGTCGTGCCATAGGCCAAAGTGAATGGCCAGACCAGCGGCACGGACATCAACCCAAATATTGCGTGATGATCCGAACGCGGCAACCAAGCGTACCCAATATGTGTTTCAAATAGGTAGTCAAATTGACGAGGGGATCAACATGACTGTGTTTTCCAAGGGTGACAAAGTCGCGTGGGATTGGGGCAATGGGACCGCGACAGGCACGGTTCACAAAACCTATTCCCGCAAAACCACCAGAACACTGAAAGGCAGCAAGGTGACGCGTAACGGGACGAAGGACGATCCCGCACTATATATCGAACAGGAAGATGGCGATGGGGTGCTCAAACTGTCGTCGGAAGTGCGCAAAGGATAACACAGATGGCACCGTCCAATCTGATCTATGTCACGGATGATCAGCCGGGGATTACGCGCCAAAAGCGTGGCCGTGGATATAGCTATGTCGCGCCGGATGGCACCACGATTGCGCGCGGTCCTGAACGCCAGCGGCTTGAGGCTTTGGCCGTGCCGCCCGCCTATGAAGATGTGTGGATGTGCCCCTTGCCCAACGGTCATTTGCAGGCCACCGGGCGCGATGCGCGCAACCGCAAGCAATATCGCTATCATGTCGATTGGACTGCGGCACAGGCCGAAACCAAATTCGCCGGATTGGTCGACTTCGGTCATGTGCTGCCCCGAATTCGACGCCATGTGCAGCGTGATCTGAAAGGCGAGGCAGGCGATCAGAGTTTCGCGCTGGCCAGTGCTGTCGCCTTGATTGATCGCACTTCGATGCGTGTCGGCAACCCGGATTACGCCCGCCAGAACGGCAGCTATGGTGCATTAACCTTGCGTGGCAAGCATTTGAAACTGAACGGTAACACCATTCAACTACGGTTTAAGGCCAAGGGTGGCAAGAAAGTACGCCGCCAGATGAACGACCGCACGCTGGCGCGGATTTTGGGCAAGATCAATGATCTGCCGGGGGCCGAGGTGTTGAGTTGGTTGGATGACGACGGCACGCCGCATCGGCTGAGTTCAGCGGGGTTGAACGGCTATTTGGCGGAGGCAGCGGGAACGGACGGCATCACGGCCAAAACATTTCGCACATGGACCGGATCGCTGGCAGCGTTCGAGGTTGCCGAAAAGGGCGCGGCGACGATCAAGGCGATGGCGGAGGCCGCGGCGGACCGTCTGCACAACACACCAACCATCGCCCGGAACAGCTATATCCATCCGGCGGTGATTGATCTTGCCGGGGCAGAGCCAGTGTTGGATGAGGGGCATGCAATGTCCGGCCTCTACGCTGCTGAGGGTCGGATGCTGGCGTTTTTGGAGGCGCAATAGGCTTTGAAATCAAGGCGCATCGCGTAAATGATTGAGCAGTGCCGAGAAGGGTGTAGAGCCGTGCGGCAGAGACAGGCAGGCATCGCGGATGGCCGCAGCACGGGCTTCACCAACCACGGGAACGGCAAAGCTCATATATTTTGCAATGATATCCGCCGCGTCAAACGGGCGTTCCGGCCCGCCGCGCGCATGAACATCCCCTGAATGCAGGGCGCGTCCATCTTTGAGGGTGAGGGTCACATCGGCCCAGCGGCCGTTTGGATAGCGCGCTGTGTGTTTTTCGGCCTCAATCATCCGTGTGCGGACAACAAGGCCCGCGACAATCGGATCAGACAACCCGGCGCCCGAGATATGGTCCAGCCCGATGGTGCCATGGGCAATCATTGTCGCGACGGCGAAAGGCAGCGAATACTGCGCCTTTGAGGTGCTGTCAGGCATGGTTGGGAAAAGCTGTACAGCGTTGTGAAAGCTGTGAATGTCGATGGTGTCGACCTGGTCGGCGGTGACGTTATGATCCAGACAAATCTCACGGGCGGCATCAATGGCGGCGTGCGCCCAGCGACAGATCGGATAGGGTTTGATGTATTGATGTGAGACTTGCCAGAAGCTGCCGAGGTCGGCCCAATGTTCTGCAACCTCCACCGCTTCAACGGTGATTGCGGGCGCACCGGTGAAGCCAATCTCGGCCATGATCAATGAAGACACCCCAACCAGTGCGCCCATGCCAGAGCCATCGTGCAGCATTGTCGGACTGGCAATCTCGCGCATCATCTGGCTGCGGGGGCCGTGGTATTCTGCAATACCAAGCGCCTCGCGCAGTTGATCGCCGGGGGTGTCACGCAACCGCGCACCAAGGGCGGCAACGCCAAGGGCATTCCATGCGCCCGAGGTATGATAATCGGTCGTGGTGGCGTGCAGGGCGATCCCTGCACGTCCGGCAACCTCATAGCCCACGATCAATGCGGCAAGGGCATCTGGCCCGCTGAGGTTTGGCAGGTGTTGGGCAAAGGATACAAGTGCGGGCACGACTGCGACCCCGATGTGGCCCTTGGTCGGGTTATAGCCATCGTGCCCATCGAGGTTATCAATCTGGCTGGCGCTGGCAAAGGATGCGCCCGCAAGGCTGGCGCTGCGGCCATCAAACATCATCCATGCGGTGTCTGCCGGATCGGTTGCGCCATAGATGCGTCGTGCGGTTTCACGGGCCAGCACCCCGGCTTGCATCGGGGTGGCGGCGATGGCGATGCCGAGCGTGTCGAGCAAAAGCAGGGCGGCTTGATCCAGCACCGGGGCCGGGATGTCGGCGCTTTTGCTGGTGCGGATAAAGGCGTCAATCGCGGTGGGCAGTGTGGCAGTAGTGGGCATGAAGGGTCCTTTGCGGGCCAAGGTGCCTTTTGATTATAGGAAACTGGTGCGGCGGCTCACCGGGAGAATACGACATTTTGCAGCGCCCCCTGTCGCGGATTGGGTATGGGCCATACCGATTGCCCATTTTGATTTCTGTCCGGTTGGGGCATCAATGCGGGCAATTGCCAAGCTCAGCCAACGTATCCATGCCAGAGGACGCCCCATGACCGACCATAAAACCACCCATGACGCCGATGATGACACGCGCAACCGCGATATCAAAATCTATGTGAATGGTGACATCGTGCATCGTGATGAAGCGAAGGTGTCGGTCTATGACGCGGGGTTCATGCTGGGAGATGGAATATGGGAAGGCATGCGGCTTTATGATGGGACATGGGCGTTTTTTGACGAACATATGGATCGGTTTTTCAACTCCTGCAAAGCCATAGATTTGGGTGTGGGCATGGACAAGGCGGGGATCATGGATGCGCTGACGCGCACGGCGGCAGCAAACGATATGACAACGGATGTGCATTGCCGTTTGATGCTGACGCGGGGGGTTAAGGACAAACCGTTTCAACATCCCGGGTTAAGCACCTCGGGTCCGACGCTGGTGATTATTATGGAGCATTCCAAACCTGTGGATCGCTTGCAGTCGGCGGGGATACGGTTGGCGTCTGTTCCGCAGGTGCGGGGTCTGCCGAATTCTCAAGATCCCAAACTCAACAGTCATTCCAAACTGAATTGCATCATCGCCTGCCTGCAAGCCGAGGCTGCGGGGGCGGATGAAGCGCTAATGCTGGACCCACATGGGTTTGTGAACACCACCAACGCCTGCAATTTCTTCATCGTGCGGCGCGGCGCGGTTTGGACCTCGACGGGGGATTATTGTATGAACGGTGTGACGCGGCAAAAGGTGATTGATCTGTGCCGCGACAATGGCATTCCGGTCTATGAAAAGAACTTTTCGCTCTATGAAGCCTATGGCGCGGATGAGGCGTTTTTGACCGGGACGTTTGGAGCGCAGACCCCGGTGGCGGATATTGATGGCAAGGTGATTGGCGATGGCGAACGGCCCTTCACCAAAACCATTCAGGGGTTGTACAAAGATTTGATCCGCAGCCACGTTGGTGACATCACTTAACACTCCGCGTCATTCGGCGACGGTCAAAATCTCATCCAACGGCTTTTTCATCTTGGCAACCTTTGGCACCTGAGCCTCTGTCGAAGGATGGCCCACGGCGATGATCATCACCGGCTTTTCGGAATCGGGTCGGCCCAATAATTTATTAAGAAATTTCATTGGGTTAGGCGTGTGTGTTAACATGGTGAGCCCGGCATGATGTAACGCCGCCAGCAGGAAACCCGTCGCGATGCCGACGCTTTCCGGGACGTAGTAATTCTTGAACCGGGTGCCATCATCGAAATGGCCCCAACGCTGGGCAAACAGCACGATCAGCCATGGCGCGATGTCCAGATGCGGCTTGTCGTCATTGGTGCCGATGGGCTCAAGCGCTTTGAGCCATTCATCACCTGCGCCGCCGTCGTAGAACTTTCGCTCCTCTTCCTCAGCTGCCAGCCGGATCTGGTGTTTGAATTCGGGATCAGAGATCGCCACAAAATGCCACGGCTGATGATTGGCCCCCGAAGGCGCAGTGCCAGCGGCGCGCACGCATTCTTCAACCACTTTGCGTGGAATGGGACGGTCGGTAAAGTCGCGGACCGTGTGACGACGCTTAATTGCGTCATAAAATGCCGTTGCCTGCGCAAGCATTTCGGCATCGCTCAAGTCCATCCGGTCGGGCAAGGGAACAGCTTTGTACTCGATATGGTCACGTGCAAACATTGGTGCGGTCCTTATCAGTTATGCGGCGGCACTTTGTTCATATATCCGCTGTCCCTGGGCATCAAACCGGAATGTATGCGCATCATCAAAGCCCAAGTTGACCGCATCGTCGACACAGGCCCTATGCTGCCCAAACAGGCGTACGGTCAGGGTTTCATCCTGCGCGGTTGTGATTAGCAAATTGGTGTCGCCGCCCAGATTTTCGACATGGGTGATGGTGCCTTTGATTTGGCCCGTATCATCTAGTCGCAGATGTTCGGGGCGCACACCAAGGGTCACGCCGTTTGGCAGGCCCGTCACTGATTTGGTGAGAAAATTCATCGAAGGGGAGCCAAGGAAACCTGCAACAAATTGATTGGCCGGATTGTTATAGAGCTCCATCGGTGATCCGGTCTGTTCGACCCGACCATCGCGCAGCACGACGATTTTATCGGCTAAGGTCATCGCTTCGGTCTGGTCGTGGGTCACGTAGATCATTGAGGCGCTGAGCTTGCGGTGCAGATCGGCAATCTCAATCCGGGTGTTCATGCGCAAGGCCGCGTCCAGATTGGACAGTGGTTCGTCAAACAGGAACAGTTTCGGTTCGCGCACAATGGCACGCCCGATGGCGACGCGCTGGCGTTGGCCGCCCGACAGATCGGAAGGACGCCGATCAACATAGTCAGTTAGATCAAGCATTTGAACGGCTTTGTTCACGCGTTCATCAATCACTGTTTTGGGCTGCTTTTCCTGCTTCAGCCCCAGTGTCATGTTATCGCGCACGGTAAGGTGCGGATAAAGCGCATAGGATTGAAATACCATCGCGATGCCACGTTTCGATGGGGCCACGTTGTTAACCACATCACCACCAATGGCGACGGTCCCGGCGGTCGCGTCCTCCAGCCCCGCGATCACGCGCAACAACGTGGATTTGCCGCAGCCCGACGGGCCGACAAAGACGACAAATTCGCCATCCTCGACGATCAGGTCGATGTCCTTGAGCACTTCGACGGTGCCGAAGGATTTGCAGATTTTATCAAGTTTCAGAGCGGTCATTTGGAATCTCCCAGAGTGATGGGTTGGCCGGTGCGGATGCTTTCATCAGCGGCAAGACAAATGGCCAAAGATTGAACAGCATCAGACATATGGCGAGCCAAGCTAATGTCGTTTTTGATGGCGTTTAGGATGAAGGCTTGTTCGGTATCGCACAGCGCTTGGTGGCCCGGTTCATCCGGCGTTTCTATGGTACGGTCACCATCAGGGGTGTGGACCAACAAGGTGCCGACGCTGGTGTGGCCATCGACGTTATCGGAGTCTGATTTGTCTGCGTCACGAATCGACACGGCGCCATTTGGCGACACCACGTCTTTCACAAAGAACGCGGTTTCGGACATCATCGGACCCCATCCGGCTTCGTACCAGCCAACCGATCCATCATCGAATGTCACCTGTAGCTGGCCGTAGTTGTACATATCGGGCGCAATTTCATCCGACAGGCGCAGGCCCATGCCGTTGACGCGCACGGGTTTGGCGTCGGTGATCTGGCACATCACATCAACATAATGCACACCGCAATCGACGAGTGGCGATGTGGTCTGCATCAGCGCTTTGTGAGTTTCCCATGTCGGGCCATCCGATTGCTGGTTCAGGTTCATGCGAAACACATAAGGCCCACCCAGATCACGCGCCTCAGCGATCAGGCGCTGCCATGAGGGGTGGTGGCGCAGGATGTAACCGACGACGAGTTTGCGGTTGGTTTGGGTGGCTTTGTCCACCACGGCCTGCGCATCGGCAACGGTTGTCGCCAGCGGTTTTTCCACAAACACATGCGCGCCAGCGTCCATCGCGGCGATGGCATATGCAGCGTGGCTGTCGGAATATGTAGCGATCACGACGAGGTCTGGTTTGGTATCGCGGAGTGCCGCGTGGTAATCGGTGAAGACTGGATAGTCTTTCAGATCGACATGATCGACAGACCCAGAGCGGTTAACCAATCCGACGATTTCCGCGTCCGGGTGATTGTGATGGGCCAAGGCATGGCTCAACCCCATGTTGCCCAGACCTGCAATAAGAACCCTCATTTCACCGCTCCCGATGTGATGCCCCGGATCAACTGGCGCGAGAAAATGACGTAGAGCGCCATGACCGGAAGGATCGCAAGGGACAGTGCTGACAGGACCGCGTTCCAATCGGTGACAAACTGCCCGATAAAGACTTGGGAACCGAGGGTGAGGGTTTTGACCTCTTCGGCGGGGGCTAGGATCAGTGGGAACCAGAGATCATTCCAGATCGGAATCATGTTGAACACCGCGACGGTTGCCATGGCGGGACGCACCAACGGCAGCACAAGGCGGAAGAAGATGCGGTATTCTGAAAGACCATCAATGCGGCCTGCGTTTTTCAGATCATCACTGACCTGCCGCATGAACTCTGACAAGATGAACACGGCGAGCGGCAGTCCTTGGGCTGTGTAGACCAAGATCAGCGCCCAAAGCGTGTTCACAAGGCCCGTTTGCACCATCATCTCCAAAATTGCGACAGTGCCGATGCGAATGGGGATCATGATGCCGAGGGCAAGATAAAGGCCCATCAAGGTGTTGCCCTTGAAGCGGTATTCGGCCAGCGCAAAGGCGGCCATCGCGCCGAACAGCAGGATCAGGGTGAGCGAACCAACTGTCACGATCATCGAGTTTTGGAAGTACAGGAAGAAGTCGCCTTGTTTCAGGACGGTTTGATAGCCGATCAGCGAAAAGCTGTCTGCGTCAGGCAGAGACAGGGGTTCACGAAAGATCGCCTTGCGGGTCTTAAAACTGTTGATCACGATCACGAACACCGGGAACAACGCGATCAGCGTATAAAGGATCAACGCGCCGTGGGCGGCCAGTGTGTTGAGGCGGTTTTGACGGGCTTGCATGTCTATTCTCCTCAGAACTGATAGCGGCGCATGCGCGATTGAATACCAAACAGATACAGGCAGACACCAACGAGAATGATCGCGAACATGGCTGAGGCGATGGTGGAGCCCATGTGTGGATCACCGAGCTGTAGCTGGAAGCCAAAGAACGTGCGGTACATGAATGTGCCTAAAATATCGGTGCTGAAATTTGGCCCGGCCAGCGCGCCTTGGGCGGCATAGATCAGATCGAATGCGTTGAAGTTCGCCACAAAGGTCAGAATAGAAATGATGCCAATGGAAGGCAGGATCAGTGGCAGTTTGATTTTGAAGAACGCGGCGAGACCGGTGATGCCTTCGACCTCAGCGGCCTCAAGAATTTCATCGGGGATCGAAAGCAAGGCGGCATAGATCAGCATCATCGGGATGCCGACGAACTGCCAGACCGACACCAGCGACAGGGCGGTGAGTGCGTATTCTTCTTTGCCCAGCCATGGCGCATATAGTGATTTGAGGCCGATGGAAGCCAGCATATCCGGTGCAATGCCCCAGATTGGCGACAGGATCAGTTTCCATGCAAACCCAACGATCACAAAGGATAGGATTGTCGGAATAAAGATGGCGGAGCGATAGAAGGCGGCGAACCGCAGGCGCGGGTGGCTCAGGATCGCGGCGAGGGCCACGCCGATGGGATTTTGCACCAGCATGTGCACGATGAAAAACCAAAAATTGTTGCCAAGCGCATTCCAAAACTGATCGGACCAGATGGTATTGCCAAACAGGGTGCGGAAGTTTTCAAGGCCGACAAACACGCGGCTCTGGTCAACTTCGGTAAAGAGTGAGAGCCGCAAAGTGTTGAACAGCGGATAGATCATGACGACCGTGTAGACCAACACAGCAGGGGCCAGAAACACGGCGATGTGCCAGCGGGTGCGGCGCTTGGGTGGCTCAATTGACATGTGAAAAATCCATTTGTTATCGACGGCTTAGGTGATGGCCTCGGGTCGTGCGTCTGCCCGAAATTGGTCGGCTATTTCATAGTGCTCTACGTTTGCGGCCTCGATAAAGGCGCGGGCATCTTCTGGCAGTGGCGGGGTCTTGCGCCAGTCAGGTCCAAGTGCCGCCTTGATGGCTTCAGGGCTGTCCCAAAGCTCAACCATGCAACGCGTGCGATCGTCGGTATCCGGCATCGGCCTTCCAGCGTAAAAAGCGTTCAAGCCAGATTTTTCCCGAAGCCAAGGGTGGCGATTGCGAAATGCAAAATTCCCTGAACTCGGTCTCCATGCCTGCAACGACGGAGCAACGATAGATACGCATGATCATTGGACATCTCCATGTGCGGCGGACAACCTGATTTCTGTGGTGGATGGTGATAAGTGGCGGGCCCAACGTATAAGTCCGGCCCGCCAAGGCGTTGATTTACTGCTGGGGTTCGTACCAGCTGGCCAGACCTTCTTGCAGGCGCTTGCCTGCATCTTCTGGTGTTTCTTCACCTTTGATCACCTGAGCGGAGGCATTCCATGTCTCGTTCTCAAGGTTCGGCGTGCCGCGTGACAACACTTGGTAGGTGGAGCGGATCGTGCTTTCGCACTCACCCCGCCAAGAGATGAACTCTTGCGCCAATGGATCTTCCAGCGTCACTTCGCCATTGGATAGTGGGAAGAAGCCGGGCAGGGCGTTTGCGTAAAGTGTTGCGAACTCTGTCGAGCCAACCCAGTTGAGGAAGGTTTTCGCCGCCTCGGGGTGTTCGGTTTTGGCGTTCATGCCGATGCCGATATCGGTGTGATCCGAGATATAGCAGGTATCGCCTTCGGCCTGAACCGGTGGATAAAACGCGCCCATTTCGAAATCGACAAGATTGTTGAAGCCGGACACTTCCCATGAGCCCGCCGGATAGATCGCAGCGCGGCCAAGGGTAAAGATGTTCTGGCTGTCAGGGTAGGTTTGCGCCTCGAATCCGTCCCCCAGATACTCACCCCATTTGGCAAGCTGGCGGTAAGGGGCAACCCATGCCTCATCGGTTAGTTTCTGGTCGCCGGACATCAGGGCAAGGCGGCCTTCTTCACCTTTCCAGTAGTTTGGACCGATGTTGTTATAACCCATTGTGGCGGCTTCCCACTGGTCGTTGGTGCCCATCGACATTGGGATATAGCTGCCGTCTTCTTTGATCTTATCGAGAGCGGCAAAGAAGTCAGCTTCGGTCTTGGGTACTTCGAGCCCCAATTCTTCGAAGGCGTCTTTGTTGTAGATAAAGCCGTGGATCACAGATGCCATTGGCACACAGAATTGTGTCGCGGAATCGTCCGTACTCCAGCCGGATTTGGCCACATCTGAGAAGTTCTTCATACCTTCCAGATCGGTCACATCGGCAAGATGGCCAGCCTCATAAAGCGCCAAGGACGCATCAAACGGGCGACATGTGATAATGTCACCGGCGGACCCTGCGTCGAGTTTGGAGTTCAGCACAGCATTGTATTCAGCAGGTGCGGAAGGCGTGAATTTAACTTTGATGCCAGGGTTCTCGGCTTCAAACGCCGGAATGATTTTATCTTGCCAAATGGCAAGGTCATCGTTGCGCCAACTTTCGATCGTCAGCGTGACGTCTTCGGCAAAGGCCGCTCCCGTCAGCATGGTTGTGGCCAGCAATGTGGCGGTGAATGTGTGTTTGGTCATGTCGTTTCTCCCTTTAGTGGTCTTTGTTGATCTCAGTCGTTTGGTGTCAGGCAGGGGCCAAGCTGGCCCTTGTGTCGGGTCAAGGCTGCGTTGGCTTTTGCGAGGTTCAGGCCCGAGGCAATAAGGATGGCAAGTTTGACATCTCCGCTTGCAGTTTCAAGGGCTGCTTGCGCGGTTGTGTCCGTCACGCAGGTGATGTCGCGCACGATCCCTGAGGCGCGGGACCGCAGTTTTGCATTGTCAGCAATCAGGTTGACCATGCGGCCCTGAAAGACATGGCCAAGGTGCACGCCCATCAGTGTCGACATCGTGTTCAGCGCAGCCTTTTGTGCGGTGCCAGCGCCCAACCGGGTGGACCCGGCAAGTACCTCTGGCGCGGTGGGCAGGCAAACAGCGATGTTGGCGATATTCAACAGCGGCGTATCTGGATTATTGGCGATGCCGATGACAGATGCGCCGCGTGTGGCGGCCATTTCAGCGATCGCAACAGGGTAGGGCGTTGAGCCGCTGGCGCTAAGCGCGATCAGGCAATCGTTTTGGTTAATTTGATCGGCAATTGCTTGTGCCGTGGCCGTGTCATCTTCGGTCTGGCCGGGCATGTGGCCATCAATCGGAACCCCGCCCGCCATGTGCAGGCGCAGTTGTTGTGCAGGGATACCAAACGTGCCTGGCAATTCGCTGACATCGGCCAGCGCCATCAAGCCAGAGCTGCCTGCGGCGGCATAAATCAGCGTGCCGCCGGATGCGATGCAATTGGCCATGAGTTTAGCCGCTTGGGTTATCTCGGGTAAGGCATTGCGCACAGCACGGACGGCTGCAACTTGACTGTCCAGCATAAAAGTCGCGGCCATTTCAGCATCAACCGCATCAATGGCGGGGTGGTCTGGCAGGTTTTCTGTTTGGCGCAATGGCATGCGATTCTCTCCCCCTTTGAGATACAATACCTTTATAATACCATTTGTCCAGATATTATTAGTTTGGCCAAATATGGCTTAAAATAAGCAATTTTGCGCTTTCAATTCAAGCATAGGTATCTTAAAGGTATTATATGTTCGATTCCGTTAAACACATATCGCTCGTGCGTGGTTCCCGTTCTGAGGTGCGCGTTTCCTGTTTGAAAAGGGGCTGTGCATGAACATCCCTGATTTTTTGGACCCGGCGCTTTGGCTGCGCCCTGATGCGGGGCCGCGCTATATACAACTGCGCCAGCGATTGACCGATGGCATTGATCAAGCTGTGCTGACGCCCGGCGCGGCCTTGCCGCCAGAGCGGGTTATTGCAGCGATTACGGATTTATCGCGTGTCACGGTGCGCAAAGCGATCAAGTCTCTGGCCGAAGATGGGATCATTGTTCAGAAGCAGGGTTTTGGATCATTTGTGGCGGATGATACGCCACAGATTGAACAATCTCTGTCGCGGCTCACCTCGTTTACTGAAGACATGACACGCCGTGGCATGGCATCAGCCAGCCTGTGGTTGGAGCGCGGTGTTTTTATGCCCTCCCCGGACGAAGTGCTGGCGCTGGCTTTGTCGTCTGATGCATCGGTGTCGCGGGTCGCCCGGCTGCGCACCGCAGATGGTAAACCCATGGCGATTGAGCGTGCGTCCTTGCCGACGACGATTTTACCCAATCCACTGGAAGTGACCACCTCACTTTATGAAGTGCTGGATGCATCGGGCTTGCGCCCGGTGCGTGCTTTGCAGAAGATATCAGCGATCAATCTGGGCGCTGCCGATGCCAAGCTACTGGCGATCGACGAGGGCGAGGCGGGGTTGCGGATTGAGCGGACCTCGTACCTTGCGGATGGCCGCATCGCTGAATTCACTCAATCGATTTACCGCGGTGACGCCTACAACTTTGTAGCCGAACTGCGTCTTGCGAAGGATGCCTAGCTATGACTGCCAAACAAACCCAAATGCGCCAAGAGGTATTGGAAATTCCGCAAGCCGTGGCCCGGTTGATGGACAATCAGGGGGAAGCCGTGCGTGCGGCAGCGGATGCTTTACGGGCCCGCGATCCGGCGTTTTTAGTCAGCGTCGCGCGTGGGTCATCGGACCATGTGGCGACCTATCTGAAATATGCGTCGGAGTTGTTGAGCGGGACGCCGATTGCCTCTGTCGGCCCGTCGATTGCGTCGGTTTATCAGCGTCATCTGAAACTCAAAGGCAGCGCGTGTTTATCGGTGTCACAGTCGGGTCAAAGCCCGGACATCGTTGCGATGGCGAAAATGGCTCAAGAACAGGGGGCGTTGTCGATTGCGATCACCAATGATCGGGCGTCGCCGCTGGCAAAGGTCAGTGATCATACGCTATATCTGGATGCCGGACCGGAGTTGAGCGTGGCTGCGACCAAGACCTTTGTGAATTCCGCTGTTGTCGGGATTTGGTTGTTGGCCGAATGGGCGCGTGATGATGCATTATTGGCCGCCATTCGGGGTTTGCCTGCGCAGTTGGAACACGCCGTGCGTCAGGATTGGTCGGGAGCCATTGACGCACTCGGCGACCGTAATTCGCTGTTTTGTCTGGGGCGTGGTCCATCTTATGCGATCTCGAACGAGGCGGCGTTGAAATTCAAGGAAACCTGCCAGTTGCATGCGGAATCTTATTCTTCCGCTGAGGTTCTGCATGGGCCTGTGTCGATTGTGGACGCGGGATTTCCGGTGCTGGCGCTGTGTGCGGCGGATGCGGCGGAGCGGGCCTTGGCGGGGGTTGCGGATCAGATCGCCGATAAAGGGGCGGCCGTGTTTGCGACGACGGATCAAGTTAAGATGGCGCATGCATTGCCGATCACCCGCACCGGGCATGCGCTGACGGATCCGATTGCCTTGATTGCCAGTTTTTATGCCATGGTGGAACAGGTCGCGGCATCGCGTGGCATTAACCCGGATGCGCCACGCCACCTTAAAAAAGTGACAGAAACCGTATGACTGCGCAGTACACAGCCCTGATCGGCGCGGACATTTTTGATGGTGTGACGCTGCATTCTGATGCCGTGCTTTTGAGGCGTGCGGATGGGGTGGTTGCAATTGTTGGAGAGGGCGATCTGCCGCAGGACTGTGAACTGCACCGCATTGGCGGCGGTGTTATCACGCCCGGATTTGTCGATTTGCAGGTCAACGGCGGTGGCGGTGTCATGTTCAATGACGCACAAACGGTCGAAACATTGCAGGTCATGGCGGAGGCGCATGCGACCACGGGGACGACGGCGTTATTGCCAACCTTGATCACTGATACGGCTGAGAGAACGCAGGCGGCGATTGCTGCGGTGGTGCGCGCAATTGATGAAAAGCTGCCGGGGATCATTGGGATTCATCTGGAAGGGCCGCACCTGTCGGTGGCGCGTAAGGGTGCGCATGACCCCGGTTTGATCCGTGCAATGACAGATGCGGATATGACGGTGTTTCTGGATGCGGCGGACCGGCTTGCCAATGTGATGCTGACGGTAGCCCCGGAGAATGTCCGTGATGATCAGATTGCGGAATTGGCAAAGGCCGGGGTGATTGTGTCGCTGGGCCATACCGACGCCAGCTATGACCGATGCATGGCCGCGTTTGATGCGGGTGCGCGCTGTGCTACGCATTTGTTCAACGCGATGAGCCAGTTGGGCAGCCGGGAACCGGGATTGGTGGGGGCGGCGCTGGCGCATCCAGCAGTGAGTGCAGGGCTGATTGCGGATGCGGTTCATGTGCATCCCGCGACAATGCAGATGGCGCTGACGGCAAAATCAGCGGTGGGCAAGCAAGGGCCGGGCCGGGTGTTTTTGGTGACTGATGCGATGGCCACTGGGGGCTGTGACATTGAAGAATTCACCCTGAATGGCCGGATCGTGCGGCGTGAAAATGGGCGGCTGACACTGGATGATGGCACGTTGGCCGGGGCGGATCTTGAGTTTGGTCGGGCGATTTCAGTGTTGGTGGATCAAGTTGGTTTGTCTGTGCAGGATGCGCTGGGCATGGCCACGTCTGTTCCAGCGGATTTGCTGCGTGACGATATGGGGGCGGGCCGGATCAGTGCGTGGGACAATGGTATCATTCATCTGGATCAAACCACATGGAAACCACGCCATATTGCATCGCTTTTAGGCTGAGAGTGTAACGGGCCAAAATCAAAAGCAGTTGAAAAATCGCCTGTTTTCGCCCATTCATGTCCGCTAGGCACACTGCCTGATTAAAGATCGGACCCACCTGATGAAGACCAAACTCAAAGCTGATGGATCAAAAGACGACCTCGCGGCGCGGGCAGGGTGGATGTATTACCTCGCGGGTATGACCCAAGGCCAAATTGCCGAGGAATTGGATCTGTCACGCCAACGGGCACAGCGTTTGGTGGCACGGGCGATCGCAGATGGATTGATCCATGTGCGGCTTGATCATCCGATTGCATCTTGCCTGAATATGGAGCGTGACCTTACCAAGAAATTTGGTCTGAAATTCGCGCGCGTGGCACCGTCATTGCCTGACAGATCAGATTCATTTCGATCCGTGGCAGCCGTTGGTGCGGGCGAGGTCGAGCGGGTATTGCTGCAAGAACCGGAGCTCACGGTCGCGGTTGGCACGGGGCGAACGTTACGGGCGGTGGCAACCGAGATGACCGATATGGAATGTCCGGGCCATAAACTTGTATCTCTGATCGGCAATTCGAACTTTGATGGCTCCGCATCGTTTTATGAAGTGTTGCAACGGTTCGCAGAAAAGATTGGTGCGCGGTATTATCCGATGCCTTTGCCAGTGATTGCGAAATCCCCGGAAGAACGCGATTTTCTGTGTCAGTTGCCACATGCAGCACATGTCAGAGAACGCGCCAGAAATTGCGATATCACGTTGGTGGGTGTTGGCGAATTGGGGCCCAAAGCACCTATGGTGCTGGATGGATTTATGACTCCGGATGCGATGGATGATTTGGTGGCAGCTGGCGGTGTGGGAGAGATCGCCGGATGGGCGTTTGATTCGCATGGGCGCTACATCAAGGGCGGAATTAATGAATGCACCAATGGCGTTCGGGTCGACCCATCCGACAAGCCAAACATTGGTATTGCAATGGGCGAGCAAAAACATGCCAGCCTTTTAGCGGCGTTAAAAGGTAAGTTGATCAATTGCTTGGTCACTGATGAAGCCTGCGCGGAATTCCTGTTACAAAACTAAAGCCACGCCCCACACGCGTGAGTTGGCAAAACAATATTGACAAACTGCCGTCCTTTTGTGAGTAATTGCTTAGATAGCGGGCAAAAGCTCAAAATCTTAATGGGAGGAAACCATGAATTACTCACTCCGCGCCCTATTGGGTGCGACAACGCTTTGTGCGGTTGCCGGGATGGCGCTTGCAGATGGCCATTCAAAAACAATCACCATCGCCACCGTGAACAACGGCGACATGGTGCGCATGCAAAAGTACACCGACCAATTCACCGAAGAATCCGGCATTGCCGTGGAGTGGGTGACATTGGAAGAAAATACACTGCGCCAGCGTGTTACTACGGACATCACCACCAAAGGTGGTCAGTTCGATATCATGACCATCGGCATGTACGAGACCCCAATCTGGGGCTCAAATGGCTGGCTTGTTCCGCTGAACGATCTGTCGGCTGAATATAACGTCGATGACATCCTGCCCGCCATGCGGGACGGTCTGTCGCATGACGGAACACTCTATGCAGCACCGTTTTATGGCGAAAGCTCTATGGTGATGTACCGCACGGACTTGATGGAAAAAGCCGGTCTTGAAATGCCAGATGCACCGACATGGGAATTCATCCGTGAAGCAGCTGCTGGCATGGACGATCCTGAGAACGACATCAACGGTATCTGCCTGCGCGGCAAAGCTGGTTGGGGTGAAGGTGGTGCATTTATCACCGTTACAGGCAACTCCTTTGGCGCACGCTGGTTCGACGAAGACTGGAACGCCCAGTTTGATCAGCCAGAATGGGCTGAGGCACTCAACTTCTATGTCAACTTGATGAACGACTATGGCCCAGAAGGCTATGCGACCAACGGTTTCAACGAAAACCTGTCACTGTTCAACCAAGGTAAGTGTGGCATGTGGATCGACGCGACTGTTGCGGCGTCTTTCGTCACGGGTGATGACTCCACGGTTGCTGACTCCGTTGGTTTCGCTTTGGCACCAAACCACGAAGGCGTTGAAAAGCGCGCAAACTGGTTGTGGGCATGGGCGTTGGCAATCCCTGCTGGTACACAGCAGGAAGCTGAAGCCAAGCAATTCATCGAATGGGCCACAGGCACAGGCTACATTGAGATGGTTGCGGAAAACGAAGGTTGGGCAAATGTGCCTCCGGGTGCGCGTACGTCGCTGTACGAAAACCCAGAGTACCAGAAGGTGCCATTTGCTCAGAAGACCTTGGACTCCATCAACGCGGCTGATCCGACCAACCCAACAGTTGATCCGGTGCCATATGTTGGTATCCAGTTTGTTGCAATTCCCGAGTTCGCCGGTATGGCAACAGAAGTGAGTCAAGAATTCTCCGCCGCTTATGCTGGTCAGCAGACCGTCGAAGAAGCGCTGGCGAAAGCTCAGGCGATCACCAACGAAACTATGGAAGCAGCTGGCTACAAGTAAGCCGCTGTCACCAGATCAGAGGGCGGGCTGACTGCCCTCTGATTCTCCTTACAGTACTGTTTCCGCTTTCCAAAAATACGTAATGATGGGGTTTTAGGATTGCCGCCCATCAACGGAGGAGATGCATCCAATGGCCACCAAAGCTTCCCGATCCGCCGCCAGATTAATGATGGCACCCGCCGTGATCTTGCTGCTCGGCTGGATGTTGGTCCCCCTGATCATGACATTGTGGTTCTCGTTCCGCACTTACTTGCCGCTGCGTGGCGGTGATCAAGGCTGGACAGGATTTGATAATTATATCCGCTTCGTTACATCGTCCGCATTCTGGCCCGCCATTTCGACCACTCTCATTATCTTGGGCGGTGTCCTGGTCATTACGATTGCTTTGGGTGTTCTTTTGGCGATCTTGCTGGATCAGCCGATGTGGGGCCAAGGCCCTGTGCGTATTCTTGTCATCGCGCCCTTCTTTGTCATGCCAACTGTTTCGGCTTTGGTCTGGAAGAACATCTTTATGGACCCGACAAACGGATTATTTGCGCACCTGTGGAGATTATTTGGTGCGGATCCAGTCAGTTGGCTTTCAGATGCAGCAGTGCCGTCGCTTATTTTGATTGTCTCTTGGCAGTGGCTGCCGTTTGCAACGCTCATTTTGCTCACCGCCATTCAGTCATTGGACAGCGAACAGCTTGAAGCTGCTGAAATGGACGGTGCACCGCCGCTGTCGCGCTTCTTTTATATCACGCTGCCACACCTTAGCCGGGCAATTACCATCGTGGTTCTGATCCAGACGATCTTCCTACTGGCGATCTTTGCTGAGATTTTTGTGACAACTGGTGGTGCATTCGGCACACGGACTTTGTCCTACCTGATCTTCCAACGCGTGTTGGAAAGCCAGAACATCGGGCTTGGCTCCGCGGGCGGCGTCTATGCGATCATCCTTGCCAATATCGTTGCCATCTTCCTGATGCGCATCGTCGGCAAGAACCTGGACAACTGAGGGAGGACGACCATGGCACGTGCAGTTTCCAACCAACGTAAGGCGTTCAACACGACACTTGCGTGGATCATCGGTCTGCTGATCTTCTTCCCGATCTTGTGGACCATCCTGACCAGCTTCAAAACCGAAGCGCAGGCCATCGCCGATCCACCGCTGTTTTTGTTCTTTGACTGGACGACAGAAAACTATTCAACGGTGATGGAACGGTCGAACTACGGGCGTTTCCTGTGGAACTCGATCTTTATCGCGGGTGGGTCGACCATCCTTGGCATCATCATTGCGGTACCTGCCGCGTGGTCGATGGCCTTTGTCCCTTCCAAGCGGACCAAGGACATCTTGCTCTGGATGCTCTCAACCAAGATGTTGCCGGCGGTTGGTGTGCTTTATCCTATCTACCTGCTGTTCATTAAGCTGGGTTTGCTGGACAATGTATACGGCCTGACCTTTGTGTTGATGTTGATCAATCTGCCGATCATTGTGTGGATGCTGTACACGTATTTCCGTGAAATTCCTGGTGAAATCCTTGAGGCGGCGCGCATGGACGGGGCGACGCTGAAGTCAGAAATCCTCTATGTGCTGACGCCCATGGCGATCCCTGGTATTGCGTCAACCTTGTTGTTGAACTTCATTCTGGCATGGAACGAGGCGTTTTGGACGCTCAACCTGACAGCTGCAAAGGCTGCGCCGCTGACCGCATTTATCGCAAGCTATTCAAGCCCAGAAGGCCTGTTTTACGCGAAACTCAGTGCGGCATCCACAATGGCGATCATGCCGATCCTCATCCTTGGCTGGTTCAGCCAGAAACAACTTGTCCGCGGCCTGACATTTGGCGCGGTTAAATAGGGAACCTGACACATGGGACAAATTACTCTCAACCAAGTCACGAAAAGCTTTGGCGACGTGCAGGTCATTCCGCCACTGGATCTTAAAATCAACGAAGGCGAGTTTGTTGTTTTCGTTGGGCCATCAGGCTGTGGTAAATCCACGCTTTTGCGCCTGATTGCAGGTCTTGAAGATACGACATCCGGCTCAATCAGCATCGATGGGCAAGACGCAACAGATTTGCCACCAGCCAAGCGCCGACTGGCGATGGTGTTTCAATCCTATGCGCTTTATCCGCATATGTCGGTGCGCAAAAATATTGCATTCCCGTTGAAAATGTCGGGAATGCCGCAGGATCAGATTGCAGCCAAAGTCGACCATGCCGCAACCATTCTGAACCTTGCTGACTATATTGATCGCCGCCCCGGCCAGCTTTCCGGTGGCCAGCGTCAGCGCGTGGCGATTGGCCGTGCGATTGTGCGCGAACCGGCGGCGTTTTTGTTTGACGAACCGCTGTCCAACCTTGACGCATCGCTGCGCGTGAACATGCGCCTTGAGATCAGCGAGCTGCACAACACGCTTGAAACCACGATGATTTACGTGACACACGATCAGGTTGAGGCCATGACAATGGCGGACAAGATTGTAGTCTTGCAGGCGGGTAATATTGAACAGGTGGGCAGCCCGCTTGAGCTTTATCACAAACCGCAAAACACCTTTGTTGCGGGCTTTATCGGATCGCCAAACATGAACCTGTTCACGGGCGATGAGGCGAAAAAGCATGGTGCGGATACTATCGGCATCCGCCCCGAACACATGCTGGTATCCAAAACTGAAGGTCTGTGGAAAGGCCGGGTTGGCGTTGCAGAGCATCTGGGGTCTGACACCTTTGTCCACGTGCATGACACGGGGTTGGCCGAAATGGTCACTGTGCGGATTTCCGGTGATCTGGATGTGCGGCACAACGACACCATCTATTTGTCCCCGGACATGGACAAAATGCACAAATTTGATGCGCAGGGACTGCGGATTGAATGAAGCGACTGGAGGGCAAATCCGCCTTGATCACGGGCGCCGCCCGGGGCATTGGTCGTGGGTTTGCTGAACGTTATCTTATTGAGGGCGCGACAGTCGCAATTGCGGATATCAATATAGAAGCGGCGAAACAAACTGCGCGGGAATTGGGTGATGCAGCCTATGCCGTGCAGATCGACGTCAGCGATCAGGACAGCATCAATACCGCCATCACGTCAGTGGTGGCACAGGCTGGCAAGCTGGACATCCTGATCAACAACGCCGCCCTGTTTGACGCGGCGGAAACGGTCGATATCACCCGCGCGAGTTATGAAAAACTTTATGCGGTCAACGTTGCTGGTACGCTTTTTACCATGCAGGCCGCGGCCAAACAGATGATCGCCCAAGGCCATGGCGGTAAGATCATCAATATGGCATCTCAGGCCGGGAGGCGCGGTGAAAGCCTGGTCCTTGTCTATTGCTCGACCAAGGCGGCAGTGATTTCCATGACGCAAAGTGCAGGCCTGAACCTGATCAAATACGGGATCAACGTGAATGGCATCGCGCCCGGTGTCGTGGACGGTGCGCATTGGCACCATGTCGATGCGATGTTTGCCAAACTGGAGGGTAAAAATCCCGGTCAGAAAAAAGCCGAAGTCGCCGCATCGGTGCCAGCGGGACGGTTTGCGGAGCCTGCTGACCTGACGGGTATGGCGGTTTTCCTTGCTTCGTCCGACGCCGATTACATCGTGTCGCAGACCTATAATGTGGACGGTGGCCAATGGATGAGCTGACATGACATTTTCGTTGAACCAATCTATCCTTGATCGCTTGCCTGCCGCTGTTAATCGCCCAACTTATGCGCGCGACAGCCTGAGCGCTGGTATTCTCCACATTGGTATTGGGAATTTTCATCGGTCGCATCAGGGTGTTTATCTGAATGATCTGCTGAATGCGGGTGGTGATCCGGCGTGGGCCATTCGCGGCGCGGGGGTGCGCGAACCAGACGCCAAGATGCGGCAGATGTTGTTGGATCAGGATTGGCTTTATTCCGTGGTCGAGGTCGATCACCAGAATTATCAGGCTGATATCATCGGTGCGATGATTGATTTTGTTGAGGTCGCGCCCAAAGGTAACGCGGCCCTGATTGCTGCGATGTCAGACCCACAAACCAAAATCGTGTCGTTGACCGTGACCGAAGGCGGATATTTCGTCGATGCGTCAACCGGGACCTTTGATGTGTCGCACCCACAGATTGCCGCCGATATCGCCAATCCGTCGGCCCCCAATACGGTGTTTGGTGCGATCCTTGCCGGGCTTGCCGCGCGGCGCTGCGAGAATGTGGCGGCGTTTACTGTGATGTCCTGTGACAACTTGCCCGGCAACGGCGATGTGGCACGTGCGGCGATAATGGAAATGGCGCAAGTGCTTGATCCTGATCTGGCGAAATGGGTGGGCGATAACGTCAGTTTCCCAAACAGTATGGTCGACAGGATTACCCCCGCCACAGGTCCGCGGGAACGCGATCTGCTGCAATCACAGTTCGGCATAAAAGATAATTTCCCGGTGTTCTGTGAACCGTTCCGGCAGTGGGTGCTGGAAGATAAATTCGTCAATGGCAGACCAGAATTTGAGCGGGTTGGTGTCACGCTGACCGACGATATCCACGCATTTGAACGGATGAAAATCCGGTTGTTGAATGGCGGACATGCAATATTGGCCTATCCTTCGGCGTTGATGGGGATTGAGTTTGTACATGACGCAATGGGCAGTGATTTGATCCGTAGCTATTTGCGCAAAGTTTTGCAGCAAGACGTGATGCAGCATGTTGATCCGGTGCCGGGCTTTACTCCGGCGGAATATCTGGTGTCGATCTGCGGTCGGTTTGAAAACCCCGGTGTCGCCGATACCACGACGCGGCTGTGTCATGATGGGTCGAACCGACAGCCGAAATTCATTATACCATCGGTGCGTGATGGCTTGAAGGCCGGACATGTGCCACACGGTCTGGCGCTTAGTTCGGCGCTGTGGTGTCACTATTGCAAGGGGCAGACGGATGCGGGCGTGAGTATTCCTGACAATGATCCCGATTGGGCCAATCTGCAAAAGGCGGCGCATCGGGCGTCGGACGACCCCAAGGCGTGGTTGTCGCAAGAGGATATCTATGGCGATCTGGGTCGCAACGACGGGTTTATCGCGGCGTTTGCGGCAGCTTTGAAATCGGTCGAAACGAATGGCACCGAAGCGACGTTGAAATCCTATCTGGCTTGAGCCTCGGCTTGCCACTAACATCAAAATATTGGGTCTAAAGGGGCGCGCTATGATCATTTGTTGCGGCGAAGCATTGATTGACATGATCCCGTCCGTGGACCCGGATGGGAAACAAGCGTTTACGCCCCATGCCGGGGGCGCGGTGTTTAATACTGCGGTCGCGCTGGGGCGGTTGGGTGCGCCCGTCGGTTTCATTTCGGGCATATCGACGGATCTGTTTGGTGATATATTGCGGCAGGGGTTGGCGGACAGCAATGTCGATACGAGCAACGTGGTGATGTCAGACCGCCGTAGCACGTTGGCGTTTGTGACGCTGAAGAGCGGGCAGGCGAGCTATCTTTTCTTTGATGAAAACTCTGCCGGGCGGATGTTGTTTACCGGCGATTTACCAGACATTCCTGACGCGGCATCGACGCTGTATTTTGGTGGTATCAGCCTGATCAACCTGCCTGCGGCGGACTTCTATGTGGCGCTGGCGATGCGCGAGGCGGGGCGCCGTGTGATCATGGCCGATCCGAACATTCGGATGAATTTCGTGACTGATGAAGTCGCATACCGTGCCCGGTTGGAACGGTTGATTGCCCATACTGACATTGTGAAAGTATCAGACGAAGATCTGGATTGGATCGTGCCCGGCCCGCTGTCACTGCTGGAAAAGGCCGATAAGTTGTTAATGGATGGGCCAGCCGTTGTGATCGTAACCCGGGGTAGCGAGGGCGCGACCGCCGTGTTTGGCACCGACAGCGTTGTCGAGGTTCCGGCACGTCGCACGGTGGTGGTCGATACCGTGGGTGCGGGCGATACGTTTAATGCTGGCGTGCTGGCAGCGTTGTCAGAGCAGGGGTTGCTGAGCAAATCAGCCTTGCAAAACATCTCGGCGGATCAGGTCGCAGCGGCCTTGGCGATGGGCGCAAAAGTTGCGGGCATCACGGTAAGCCGCCCCGGTGCAAACCCGCCTTGGGCGGAAGAGTTGGACGGCCACGATTAGGTGATTTTCACCGAGTGCCAGACGTTTTTTACGCTCAGATAATTGTCCAGACCTTCCGATCCACCCTCGCGGCCTGTGCCGCTGGACTTCACACCGCCAAACGGGGTTTCCGGCATGGACGCTTCGAGCGTGTTGATCGACAGATTGCCCACCTCTACCTCGTCCACCAATTGGTCAATATAATCGGCGCGATTGGTGAAGGCATAACCCGCCAGCCCGTAAGGCACTGAATTGGCTTGTGCAATTGCGTGATCAAGCGAGGTCACCGGGTTGATCGCCGCGATGGGGCCAAAGGGTTCTTCCTGCATGATCTGTGCATCATCCGGTACGTTCAACAGGACGGTGGGTTGAAAGAAATAGCCGCTGTTGCCGTGGCGCGCGCCGCCTGTGGCGACGGTGGCCCCTTTGGTTCGGGCGTCATCAACCAACGCGGTCAGGGTCGGAATGCGTCGGTCATTGGCGCAGGGACCCATTTCGGTTGCCGCCTCCATACCGTCGCCGACGATGGTTGCCTTTGCGCGTTTGACAAAGGCGGCGCTGAATTCCTCAAAGATGCTTTCATGCACAAAAAACCGAGTGGGTGAGGTGCAAACCTGCCCGGCATTGCGCATCTTGCGCACCGCGCCAGAGATCGCTGCCGCTTGCACGTCGGTGTCTTCGCAAACGATCACCGGGGCATGGCCACCGAGTTCCATCAGAACCTTGGTCATGTGGTTTGAAGCTAATGTGGTCAGATGCCGCCCCACGGCAGTGGACCCGGTAAAGGCGACAAGCCGCACGGCATCGTCGGCAATCAAATAACTTGAGATTTCCGCCGGATCACCAAACACAAGATTCAAAACCCCAGCCGGCAGTCCAGCATCCTCGAAGGCGCGGGCAATATGGATCGCCCCGGCGGGGGTTTCTTCGGCAGCCTTGAGAATGATCGAACAGCCCGCCGCCAGTGCGCCACCAATTTTGCGGGCGGGTTGGCTCATCGGGAAATTCCACGGTGAAAACGCAGCGACAACACCGATGGGTTGGTGATGCACGGCGAATTTATGGCCGTGGGCGGCGGGGATGATCCGGCCATAGGTGCGCATCGCTTCGCCCGCGTCCCATTCGAAAAATTCCGCACCGCGAATGACTTCGAGCTTGGCCTGTGCCAGTGGTTTGCCATGTTCGAGGGTGATTGACTGCGCAATTTCATCTTGGCGCTCACGCATCAGGCGGGCGGCCCGCAGGATGGTGTCAGAACGCTCGCGCGGCGAGGTCCGGCTCCAGATTCTGAATCCAACTTTGGCGGCGGCAAGGGCATCGTCCAGTTCAGACTGGCTGGCACAGGGTAGACGACCAATCTCTTGCTCAGTCGCGGGGTTCACAACGGGCATGTCTTTTGCGGTTTTGCGCCATTTTCCGGCAATGAAAAGCCCCAGATCAGGATACATGAGCAACGTGCCTTTTTGCTGTTTCACCATATGCATGTGCGTTCAGATCATTTAAATCTGCTCATAAGTTCAAGTGAATTGATCAAATACAGATATTACTTTGCGGAATACCAGATCAACGGATGATCTGTGCTGCGTCTTTCAGAGCCTCCAACAATGCGCGGCCCGCGGGCGACAGGCTGTCTTCGCTGCGGTAAGATACGCCGACCGGGCCTTGGCCAAATGGTACATCCCAATTCAGGCGGGCGAGGAAGCCTGAACTGATGTCTTGAGCCACCACGGCGGAGGGCATGAGGCCGATCAGATTACGCGATTGCAGCAATGCGCGGTTTGCCAGATAGGAGACCGATTCAATTGCAAGAGGTGGTGAATAATGCTGCTGACGGACGAAATATTGGTCAATTTGCCGCCTGAGTGTTGTTTCTAGAGGCGGTAAAACCCAGCCAAATTCTTTGGTCTGCTCAAAAGTGACGTCCGGGATTTCAGCCAAGGGATGTTGCGCCCCGACCACCGCTGTGATGCCATCATCAAACAGCTTTTGCCGCATGATCCGGTCGCGATATCGACGCGAGGTCAGGCGACCCACGACCAGATCAATCTCGCCCGATAAAAGCGCGGGCATCAGGATTTCATTGGTGCCTTCGTGGATTTTGATCGCGACCTTGGGACGATCTGTCAGCAGCAGTTCGATGGCGGTTGGCAAAAGATCAGGTGAGGCAGCGAGCAGGGTGCCAACGACCACGCGGCCACTGTTGCCTTCACTGAGATCATCAAGTTCCTGTGCCGCACTGGAGACCTGCGAAAAGATCAGTTTGCCGTGGCGGATAAGGGTTTCACCAAACACGGTTGGGATCACGCCGCGGTTGGTGCGGTCAAACAATTTGACTTCGAAATCGACTTCGAGGTCTTGGATCATCTTGGTCGCGGCGGGTTGCGAGATGCCTAGCTCGCGGGCGGCGTTCTGGATGTTGCCGTGACGTCCAACGGCAACCAGCAAACGTAACTGGCGCAGCTTTAGCCGGGTCAGGGCGCGGTCAACGATGCGGGAATAGCGGGCGTTCATGGTGGGCCTTAAAACCCGATAGGGTGGCTGAGGTTTTCGATCTTGCTGATCACACTCATCGCGGCGAGGGCCGAGGTGCGCGGATTGTCGGGCAGTGTGTTGCCCGTGATCTGAAACTGTAGCGTGCCAAAATCACCTGTCGCGACAATTTCATGGATGTTTTTGGTAACATCGGCATCGGCGATTAACCGCACTTGGGTCTCGTCAAAACCGTTCCCGGCAAGCGCCACGGCGGCGGCAACATTAGCGTTTTTCGGATAGGCCAAAGCAGCGGCGCGTGCAGTACCAGTGAAATGCACCTCGGCCCCTTGTGTCATGGCGTCCAAGTCTAATGTGTCTTCTGCGGGAGAGCCTTTCCAGCCCAAAGGGGGCTTGCGCCCGACATATGTGACACTGTGCAACGCCCCAACACGTGCCGCTTGCAGACAATCCAATGCGCCGATGGCACCGCTGGCCAAATGCAATTTCGACTGACCTTGTTTGGCTGCATTCATAAGTGATTGATATACATCCTGGTCGGCCAAGGCACCGAGCGACACGGTCACCAGATCAATGCCGCGCGCCAGAATATCGGCCCCATACGCCGACAACGCACTGTGCCCGGCGCAGTCTACCATCAGCTCAAGATCATCAGGAAGGTCAGATACCATCCCCACATAGAGAGCCGGATTTTGCGCGACTTTTTCTGGGCGCGTCAGAATCACCGCGATGCTGGTCCCGCGTTTCTCGAGTTCTGTGCGTGCAAAACCTGCAATCGCGCCGTTGCCAATCAGACCAATTTTCATTGTTACCCCCAAGCGGTTCGTAGAGATTGTCTATGAGATATACTGACTTCAGACGGTTTTGATATACTATTTTTTGATACCTAGATTGGTAGTTTCAGATTGGCTGTTAGACAGGTTTACGCGCAACTAGGTAGGGTAACACCTGACCTTCCATGTTGAGAGCCAAAGCAGATGAAGTATACAAAGCATGAAGCCAAAGACTATGCCCGCGAAAATATGCGGGGTATCTGGGCGGCGGCGCTGAACCCGTTCAACGATGATATGTCACTGAATGAGGCGGGATTGCGCGCCAACATTCGGCATTGGATCGACGATCTGGATATTCAGGGATTGTTTATTGCGGGCAAGCAAGGCGAGTTTTTCTCGATGAGTTTGGAAGAGCGCAAGCGCAATTTTGAGATCGCGGTTGATGAATGCGCGGGCAAGGCGGGTGTGATCGTTTCCGTGTCGGATCAGAACATGAATACCGCGCTGGAACTCGCGCATCATGCTCAGAATTGTGGTGCGGATTATATCGTTGTGCATGCCCCGGTGTTGAGTTTCGTGCATGACCGTGGTGAGGTTTTGTATCAATATTACAAACGGTTCTGTGATGAACTGGATATTGGCATTGCGATGTGGAGTCATCCAGACAGCGGGTATCTGATGCAGCCAGAGGAATGCGCGCGGATTGCGGAATTGCCAAATATCGTGGCGATCAAATATTCGGTGCCGCGCGAAATGTATGTGCAGTTGAGCCATATGTTGGGGGACAAAATTCATGTCTCAACATCGGCTGAGGAAGAGTGGCTGGATAACATCGAAGAGCTGGGTTGGAAACTTTATCTCTGTTCATCGCCGCCCTACCATTTGCAGACGGCGAACGACAAGCGCATGCACGAATATACGCAGCTTGCCTTTGACGGTAAGTTTGACGAGGCGCGCAAGGTGCGCGACAGCCTGAATCCTGTTCGCGAGGCGATGAAGCGCGCGCGCCCGGCAGACAAGCCGCAGGCGTTTGGAAAATACTGGCAGGAATTATTGGGACAGGTTGGCGGACGGGTGCGTGCGCCCATGCTGGAACTGACGGATACAGAGAAAAAACTGATACGTCACGAATTTGCGAGTGCAGGGTTGGAAACATAGAGTTAAAAAATGCTTTGAGTTTAAACATTTTGAGCTTAAAGTAATTTTGTGCACGTAGTCCATGCCTTGCCACACCACTGAAATCAGTGAGAAGGAGGAGATCATGTCCAAGTTAAAGGCCTTCAATTTCCAGAAATGGATTGATGAGCATCGTCACCTGTTGAAACCGCCTGTTGGCAATCAGCAGATATGGGAAGATGCCGACCTGATGGTTACGGTTGTCGGTGGGCCAAACAAACGCACCGATTACCACGATGACCCGGTTGAGGAATTCTTTTACCAGCTTGAGGGCAACATGGTGCTCAAGCTCTATGATGGCGAAGAATTCTATGATGTGCCAATCCGCGAGGGCGAGATCTTCCTTTTGCCGCCTCATGTGCGCCATTCGCCGCAGCGGCCGGAGGAAGGCTCGATTGGTCTGGTGATCGAACCCAAACGCCAGACGGGCGAGCTGGATGCGGTTGAGTGGTATTGCTTTGAATGCGGCACCCTTGTTCATCGCGCGGAATTGCAACTACAATCCATCGTCGATGACCTGCCGCCCGTCTATCAGAAATTCTATGCCTCGGAAGCGGACCGGACCTGCCCGAACTGCAAGGCGGTGCATCCGGGGAAAGAGCCGCCAGCGGGTTGGGTCACACTATAATCACCAAGACGACCAACGATAAAAATAGGGAGAGAACATGAAACATACACTGAAACTTCTCGCGTCGGCGGCCATGGTTGCCGCATCGACGTTCACTGCTCAGGCTGATGAATTCCGTCTGGGTCTGATCACACCCCCGCCGCATATCTGGACCAAGGCCGCCGAAGCCTTTGGGGCAGAGTTGAGCGAAAAAAGCGGTGGCGCGCACAGCGTGTCAGTTTTCCCATCAAGGCAGTTGGGTAACGAGGCCGAGATGTTGCAGCAACTGCAAACCGGTGCCCTTGATATGGCCTTTATGACGGTTGCAGAAGTGTCGAACCGCGTGCCTGATCTGGGGGCGTTTTATGCGCCCTATTTGGCCAGTGATATTGGTCATGCCGGACGCATTCTGCGCTCTGATACAGCAAAATCAATGCTGGAACCCCTTCCGGGTCAAGTGGGTGTTGTCGGTCTGGGCTATGGTATGGCCGGGCTGCGCCAGATTGTCAGCCGGGGTGCAGTGAACAGTGCTGCAGACCTTGAGGGTCTTAAACTTCGGATCACACCCTTTGCGCCGATCCTTGATTTTTACAACGCCGTGGGGGCAGCACCAACACCAATGCCGCTGCCTGATGTCTATGACGCGTTGGCCAATGGTCAGGTCGATGCGATTGATATGGATGCCGAATTGATCTGGGTGCTGAAGTACTACGAACATGCAGATACGATTGTGCAATCTGATCACATGATGTTCCCGATGGTCGGGCTGGTTTCGGCCAAGGTCTGGGGTGGGTTGTCAGAAGAAGATCGCGCGATGATTGGTGAATTGATGGCCAAACATGTCGACACAACCATCGACAGCTATATCGAAAAAGACCCGGTGTGGCTGGAGCAAGTCGCAGGCACTGGTAAGACCTATACCAAAGTTGATCCGTCATTCTTTGGTGATGCGGTTGAAAAGTGGAATGCAATTTGGTCGGAAAAGGCCGCATCGCTTGACGCTCTGCGGAAAGTCGCAGCAGATACCAAATAAGCGTTTGATCGCAAATGAGATACGCGCGGGGGCAATCCCGCGCGTTTTTCGATGAGGAGGGCGGCATGTTATTTCGGATATCGGCGGCTTGGGCGCGGGTTGAGCTTTGGGCTGCGGCGACATTGGCGTTGGCGATTACTTTGCTGATCCTGCTCAATGTGGTGACGCGCAGCATGGGTGCCGCGCTGTTTTGGGTCGATGAATTGGCGATTTACGCGATGGCGTGGATGACGTTCTTGGGCGCATCTGCCGCATTTCACTATCGCAGTTCGGTGTCGATCACGATGTTGCCCGACGCCCTGTCGGACCAGTACAAAGCGATCATTCGCAAGATTGTCGATGTGGTCGTTTTTATCTTTGCGGTTCTGATGCTGTGGTTTTGCTGGCGCTGGTTCTTACCGCTGGGTCTGGCACGCACAGGTTTTGATGTGATGGCGTTTCAGGGTCAGACGTTTAACTTTGTCTATGCTGAGCCGACGCTGACACTGGGTTTGCCGAAATTCCTGTTTTGGCTGGTGATGTGGCTTTTTGCGCTGGGCGCCACGCTGCATTCCACAATGCATCTTTTCTCGCGCGCTGCGACGGATAAACCCTTATGAGCCCTATCGTTTTTCTTGCCGCGCTGTTCCTGTCCGTCCCGGTCGCCATCGTGTTGGCGGTGACGGCAATCTGGTACATTTGGGAAAGCGGCAACACCGTTTTATACGACAGTTTCGCGCAGAAAATGTTTGCGGGGCTTGAGAATTATGGCCTGTTGGCGATCCCGCTGTTCATGCTGACTGGCGAGTTGATGAACGAGGGCGGCATGACCAAGCGCCTGATCAATATGGCGCGGGTGTTCGTCGGTGGGTTTCGTGGTGGGTTGGCTTATATCAACCTGCTTGCCAATATGTTTATGGCTGCGATCATCGGGTCGGCCACGGCGCAGATTGCGGTGATGTCGCGTGCGATGGTGCCTGCGATGGAAGAAGAAGGCTATGACAAGGGCTTTGCCGCCGCGACAACAGCGGCGGGCGGCTTGTTGGCCCCGGTCATTCCACCATCCATGATGTTCGTGATTTATGGCGTGTTGGCGCAGGTGCCGATTGGCGAGATGTTCATTGCAGGGATTATCCCCGGCATTCTGCTGACCGTGGCATTTGCACTGGTGATCACCTTCATCGGATGGAGCCGTGAATTCCCCAAAGGTTCATGGATGACATTCCAAGAGGCGGGCAGGGCGCTGATGCAATCGTTACCTGCGATGCTGATCCCTTTTGCGATCATTGGTGGCATTTTGTTGGGCATTGCGACACCTACGGAATCTGCCGCTATCGCGTCGCTGATTGCGTTTCTGGTGGGGTGGTTGTTTTACCGAGAACTGAAACCTTCGCATCTGGCGCAGATGTTCAAACGCACCGCTGTAAATGCGTCGATGATTATTTTCATGATCTCAGCGGCCAGTGTGTTTGGCTGGGTGATCATTTATGAGGAAGTGCCCCAGAAAATGGCCGCGCTGATCACCACAGTAACCTCTAATCCGTTTGTATTTTTCCTGATCGTGAATGTGGCTTTGTTGTTGATCGGGATGGTGATTGATGGGATCGCGGCGATTATCCTGATCACGCCAATCCTACTGCCGATTGCCACGGGGTCTTATGATATCAGCCCCTACCAGTTTGGCGTCGTGATGTGCCTGAACTTGACGCTTGGGCTTTTGACACCGCCGGTCGGCATTGGGCTTTATATTGCGTCCTCGGTAAGCAACACGCCGCCGGGCGCAATCTTGAAATCGCTTTGGCCGTTCCTGATTGCGGTGGCGATTGTACTGGTATTACTTAGTTATTTTGCGTCGCTGTCGACGGCATTGTTATGAGGCGGTGCTAAACTCCGGTCTTTTCTGCGGGGGTATTCGTTGGTGGGGATCGCTGCTATGGCGTTGACCAGACACGCAGTGCTTCAAGGGTTGACGGCGCGATCAATGACGCTGAGTTTACGTAAACTGCGCTGTCGATGATTGATTGCTGAATGGCGCTGGGTATCGTGGGAAAAGGATTCAAAATGGCTGCCAAGAATGTTCTCTACATCATGTTTGACCAGTTGCGGCATGATTATTTAAGTTGTTCTGGCCATCCTCATCTTAAGACCCCAAATCTGGACCGACTTGCCTCCAAGGGCGTGCGGTTTTCGCATTGCTATGTCCAATCCCCGATTTGCGGCGCGTCGAGGATGAGCTGTTACACGGGCCGTTATGTGCATTCCCATGGGGCCGCGTGGAACAACTTCCCATTAAAGGTGGGCGAGATCACCTTGGGCGATCATCTGCGAGAGCGGGGGATGGACTGTTGGCTGATTGGCAAGACCCACATGCAGGTTGATGGGGCCGGATTGGACCGCTTGGGTATTTCGCGTGACAGCGTGATTGGCGCGCGGGTCAGTGAATGTGGGTTCGACGTGTTTGACCGCGATGATGGGTTGTGGGGCGAAGGCCCGGCGGGGAGTTATGACAAGAAACCCTCGCCCTATAATGCCTATCTTAAATCCAAAGGCTACGAGGCCGAAAACCCATGGTTGCATAATGCAAATGCCGGGTTGGATGCGGACGGTGAAATTGCATCAGGCTGGTTTATGCGCCACGCGGACAAGGCGGCGAACATTGCAGAAGAGGACAGCGAAACCCCATGGCTGACCGGCCGTGCGATGGAATTCATCGACGAAAAATCCGCAGAAAATGCGCGCCCATGGCTGTGCCATGTATCCTATATCAAACCGCATTGGCCTTATATTGTGCCGGCGCCCTATCATGACATGTACGGACCCGACGACCTGATCCCAGTGGTCCGGGACGCAGCAGAAAAGGAAAATCCGCATCCCGTTTATGCGGCGTTCATGAACAACGAAGTCGGTCAGACATTCAGCCGTGATGGCGTGCGTGAAACCGTGCTTCCTGCCTATATGGGATTGATTAAACAGGCCGATGATCAGATGGGCCGCTTGTTTGAATGGCTTGAGGCTGAGGGTCATATGGATGACACGATGATTGTCGTGACCTCAGATCACGGTGACTATATGGGCGATCACTGGATGGGCGAAAAAGACCTTTTCCATGATCCATCTGTGCGGGTGCCGCTGATTATCTATGATCCATCACCCGAGGCGGACGCCACGCGCGGTACTGTGTGTGATGCCTTGGTGGAAAGCATTGATATGGCCGCAACATTCATCGACCTGCGGGGCGACGTGCCGGACCATATTATTGAAGGGCGGTCATTGCTGCCGTTCCTGCATGGTTCGCCGCCTGCGGAATGGCGCGAATTTGCGGTCAGCGAATATGATTATTCCGCCACGCCAGAGGCCAATGTGCTGGACTTGCATCCCAAGCAGGCAAGATTGTTCATGTTGGTCGATCATGACTGGAAGTGCATTTTCGCGGATGGTGGCTTTCGCCCGATGTTGTTTGATTTGCGCAATGATCCGAACGAGCTGGTGGATTTGGGGGCGAGTGACGCCCACGGGCACGTGATTGCGATGTTCCGCGAACGGTTGTCGGCTTGGGCGCGCCGCCCGTCACAGCGCACCACGATGAGCGATGAAGACTTGATTGGCTCACGGGACAAAACCCCTGATCCGGTGGGGCTATTCATTGGTGTCTGGCATGAAGATGACAGGCCAGATGAGGTCACGGCCAAGGCGCGCGGTAAGGGCTAGTGCGTTTTGGCTTTTGATAATGATGGTCCGTAAAGCATGCTAAAGCAGGCAAACGCGCAGATCCACAATATCGCCGAGGCTGTGTAGAGTGGCATGGAAAGCGGCGGATGAAGACCCGCGCACAGCCGTGTCAGGGTCGAGCCGATCACAGCTAGAAACATCAGAATTGTCCCGGGGCTTGCGTGCAGTTCCTGACCTGTGTGACCCAAAGTGGCGCGAGCCATGACAGCCAGTGTCATCAGGCCAAAACCGCCCGCCATCCACAAATGTTGGGCGCTGCCCGGGGCTAGAATGTCGGGTCGGAGCAGGGAGAACCCTTCGGTTAACGCGCCCAAAGGAATGAACAGATAGCCCAGATGCAGTACCCACAAAAGTGGCTCAGAAAAGGTATGGTGGCCTTTCCAGCGTACAAGGCGAACAAAATGCACGCCGCTTAGTGCCACCAACGCAGAGCCGGTTAGCGCTTCATACGGCTGGATCACCCATAGTGTCAGGATGATCGCGGTCAGCAGCAGTGTGGCCTTGTCAAACCGTTGCATCGGTGGGGTCGGGAGGTCGGATTGCCCGGCTTTGACCAACCAATTGCGGGTGAAGGATGGCACAATGCGCCCTCCGACCAGCGAGATCAGCATGAGCACCGTCGCGATGCCCAGACGCAGACCGACACCTTGGGCGGCAACATCGCCACGTGCAGCTTCAATATGAAACATCAAGTTGGCGAGGGTAAAAATGCCAAGCAGGATCAGTACAACAAGATTGCGCCAGTTTTTCCCTGCGATGATCTCGCGCAAAATCATCGCACCCAGCACAACGGGAAACAGCAGATCAACGATAGGCGGCAGGCCCGTCGGCAACAGGGCGGAGAACGCGATGGTTATCCTTCCTGCGACCCAAACCCCAAACAATCCGGCCAATGGCCAACCGACGACGGGTAAGCGGCCCGTCCAGTTTGGCACGGCGGTCAGCAAGAAACCCGCGATGATTGCACCAAGATAGCCAAACAGAAACTCATGGGCGTGCCATGAGACCGGGTCAAACTGCGTCGGCAGATCAACAATGTTCGTAATCATCATGATCCACAACACCATCGCCAACGCCGCCCATAGTGCACCAAACAGGAAGAACGGGCGGAACCCGTAGGTAAAAAGTGCCGGGCCACGCCAGCTTCGCATTTGTTCGGATGAGGTCATGGTTTTCGCTGTGATGTGGTGCGTGTGGTTTTGACAACGTTGCCCTGCGCGTCACAGGTGAAACGCACTTTGGTCTCACCATGCCAAAACGTCAGACGATGTGTGCCTGCGTGTTCATCAACCCCTGTTTCAAGACGGCTGGTGATTGCACCGGATTTCATCAAGGCCATGACATCGGCAGGGTCCATATCCAGCATCTTGCCAAGGTCCACCGCGTCGATTGTCGGGTTTGGTTGTGTGAGGTCGATCTTCATGGTTCGGACCTGTCCATCAAGTTTCGGATGTGCCGGGCGAACGCCCATGTTGCTGGCACCGCTATAAGCGCCCCGATAAGGATCGACCAGACGGATGAAAGCACGGGAAGGCCGACCCAACTGCCGATGAGCGAGGCAAAGAACACGTTTGTCGCCATCGCCCCAACCCCAAAGGGATAGAGTACAATCGCAATGGTGCGTGTGGACCAGCCATTTTGCTTCATCGTTTCGCGACCAGCCGCGCAACTGCAAACAATGCGGCGATCAGGGCAAGCGAGGCACCCGCGAACCAAAGCTCGGCGGTGGCGGATTGTGCTTGCGGGATCGGGCGGCTGAATGCTTCTGCCCATACTGAGCCGGGCAGAGCGACGGTGCAGAATGTGATGAGGTATTTCATATCAGGTCTCCTGGGTAAGTTGACGGTAGATGTCGGGCAACGCGCGGGTCAGGCGCGCGGGATTGGTCAAAAGCGAAAATCCGCCCCGGCCAAAGATACGGGCGAACCAATCCTGACCGTCTTCATCGATGATCACCCCATGCAGGGTCTGCCCGGCACGGCGGGCTTCGCGCACGGCCATGTGACTGTCTTCAATGCCGTGCTGGCCTTCGTAGTGGTCCAGGTCATTGGGTTTGCCGTCAGTCAATACAATCAGCAATTTGCGGGCGGCGGTTTCTTTGGCCAGATGCGCGCTGACGTGACGGATTGCGCTGCCAAGGCGGGTGTAATGGCTGGGCTTCAGCGCTCCGATGTTGCGGATGATTTGCGGTGACATCGGTGCGTCAAATCCTTTGCAGCGTGTCACAAATACCCGGTCCCGGCGCAGGGATGAAAACCCCCAGATGCCGAATCTGTCGCCAGCGGCATCAATCCCGCCTGCAAGGGCTGTCAAGGTATCGCGGGCCACGTCGATCACGGATGTGTCGCCCACCGCGGCTTCGGTTGAGCGCGAGGTGTCGATCAGGAAAGCCACGGCAAGGTCACGCTCAATCTGCTGCGTGGCTTGCCAGATGCGGTCACTGCCTTGACCCGTTGCCGCAATTTCGGCGCGGCTGGCGATCAGTGCGTCAAGGTCCAGCTCTGGTCCATCAATCTGTCGTGGGCGCAGGATACGGCGCGGGCGCAGGGCTTCGAACTGGCGGCGCACCTCGCGGATACGGCGCTGATCTGGTGTGAAACTTTCACCTGTATCTTGCGGTGGTGCCTCAAGCACGCGGCAATGATCCTTCATATAGCTGCGGCTGCGGTGGTTCCATTCGGAGTAGGTGAATTCCCCGGCCAGTGCTTCGTGATCGGCATCGGCGGGAGATAGGTCAAGATGCAAGCGCAGACGGGTCGCGGCGCGTTTGTCGACTTTCGACAGGGTGATGTTGTCCTGATCGTCGGCAGCTTTTTGAGCGTTTTCATCGTCATCATCGTCGACAGAACGGTTCAGGTTCATCGATTCCACCCATGACAGGATCGATTCAAATCGGTGCAAAATAAAGCTGTCTTTGCGGTTCGCCTCACCCCGATCTTTGCGCAGGCCAAGTTTGCGTGTGGTTGTTGCGGCGATGGGTGGTGGTGGCGCGTCTGTTTCAGTGGCTTCAGCGGCGGCATCCCCCGCGCCCGACGCCACAAAGCGGAGCCAGATCGGGACGGGTTGAAATGGCGTGTAGTTGCGGGGTGCCGACAAGGTTGTGGGGGCAATGCCATCACCAGAAAGGTGAGTGCGGATGGCGGTTTCTATCATTGCCTCCGCCTCGGACAAGGTTTGGCGAGGACGTTGCGACATCGCCTGTTGGGCCATGGCATCATAGGCTTTGCGCAGCCCCACGCAACGTTGATACGCGCGGATCTGCGCCGCAGCATTGGAATTTATCTGTTCTGTATCAAAGGCATAGGGATCAAGATCAGCGGCTGGCAAAGGCATGGTTTCAAGGTCGACAGAAGCCGCGAGCGCGGTCAGCCAAAAATAAGCGGCGCGGTTTAGCGCGCGCTCACTGAAGCAGTTGATCAGAGGCGGTAGGCGCAGCACATCGCCATCAAAGCTGGCAATGTGGATTTTGTCGCGCTCCGTGGCGATCTGACGGCGCAGGCTGCGGCGGTGTTGAACCAGTTGTGCAGGCGCCTCTGAAAGTTCGATCCCCGGCGCACCGCCAAGGGCGCGGAACAACACGCTGAGGCTGGTGCGAACATCCGTAAGAGGGATGCCCGCGTCGGGGTAATGAACAGTAGCGCCCATGCCCTCGGCCATGTCGTGCCACAGTTTACCGACGGTTTCCTCCGGCTCCATCAGGTCAAAAGGGTGCCACGCCATAATATTTATCCGAAAGTAACCGCGACGAGGTCACGCAGCGCATTTTGGATGTCTGCATCATCGCTGAGTGGCTCAATCACAGCCGCCTCAATCGCGTGATCAAAAGACATGCCGGTGTTGATCAAAGTGGCGGCATAGATCAGCAGGCGGGTGGATACGCCCTCTTCAAGGTCCATGCCCGACAGTTTGCGGATCGCCCCGCCCAGACGCACCAGCCCAGCGGCTCGGGTGGTGTCTATGCCGCTCTCTTGCGCGACGACTGCGGTTTCAATCTCGGCATTGGGGAAATCAAAACTGATCGAAAGGAACCGTTGTCGGGTTGAAGGTTTCAGGCGTTTCAGCACGTTCTGATAGCCGGGGTTATAGGAGGCCACGAGCATGAAGCCGTCGGGGGCCTGTAATTCTTCGCCAGTGCGGTCAATCATTAGGGTGCGGCGGTTGTCCGTCAGCGGATGCAGCACGACGGTCACGTCTTTGCGCGCTTCAACCACTTCATCCAGATAGCAAATCGCGCCCTCACGTACAGCGCGGGTCAGGGGACCGTCGACCCATTCGGTTTCACCACCTTTGAGCAGATAACGCCCGATCAGATCCGCCGCTGAAAGGTCATCGTGGCAGGCCACAGTATAGAGCTTGCGTCCGGTCTTAGCGGCCATGTGTTCAACAAACCGGGTTTTACCGCAGCCCGTCGGCCCCTTCAAAAGAAGGGGCAAACGGTTGGCTTGAGCTGTTTCAAACAGCGTACATTCATGGCCCACGGGATGGTACTGCGGTGCCGCGCGAGCCAGTGACATGTCATTCATGGCTTATTCCCCCGGTACAGGGTTGGCAGGGCCGGGTTCAATGATCTCACGCTTGCGGATCACCAGTGTGGCATAGATGAACAACAACGCTCCGATCACCACAGAGATACCTGCACCAAAGCGCATGATGTAAAACAGGCTCAGGCTGTCTTGCACATCCATGTAATAATCCCCAACCACACGTTGCATGTGGGTTTGGATGGTGCCCGCAAAGGTCAGCACAAAGGTCATGAACGCCATGCCCCCGGTCATCAACCAGAACGACCCCATGTTCAGCACTTGATTATACGGGTCACGGCCCCGCAGGATCGGCATTGCATAGGTAAAGATCGCAAGGTTCAGCGCGACATAAGCTCCATAGAATGACAAGTGACCATGGGCGGCAGTAATCTGTGTGCCGTGGGAATAGAAGTTAACCCCATGGAACGTGTGCAGAAAACCCCAGACCCCAGCACCAAAGAAGGCGACTGTTGACGACCCTAGCGCCCAAAGCAGGGCGGCTTTGTTGGGGTGATTGCGGCGGCCCTTCCAGACCATGACAAAGGCGAATGACATCATCAAGAAGAATGGCACCACTTCAAAGGCTGAGAAAATGGACCCAACCCACTGCCAATATCCGGGCAAGCCGATCCAGTAGAAATGGTGGCCAGTGCCAAGGATGCCCGAGAAAAGGGCCGTGGCGACGATGACATAAAGCCATTTTTCGACGACCTCGCGGTCCACACCTGTCAGCTTGAGAAGTATGAAGGCAAGGATTGACGCCATCACCAGTTCCCAAGTTGCCTCAACCCAAAGGTGGACGACAAACCACCAGTACATTTTATCCAAGCTGAGATTGTCAGGGTTGATAAAGGCAAAGATCCAAAGCAGGGACAGCAACCAGAGCCCCATCAACAAGACGTTGGTGATTGCGGTTTTCTTACCTGCAAGTACGGTCATTGAGATGTTGAACAGGAAAATCAACGCGGCGACCAGAATGCCAAATTTCACCCAAAGCGGTTGTTCAAGGAATTCGCGACCACCGTGGATACCGACAAGATACGATCCAACCGCGCCCAGAGTGCCAACCATGAGGATAATCAATTGCAGATAGGCCAGTTTGACCGAATAAATCTCGCGTTCAGATTCCTCTGGCACAAGGAAATAGGCGGCACCAAAGAAGCCTAGCAACAGCCAGACAATCAATGCGTTGGTGTGGATCATCCGAATGATGTTAAACGGCAGCAGCTCTGATAAAAAGTTGGGCGAGACATAGACCCAGCCCGCGAGCAAGCCACCGATGACCTGAATGCCAAACAGCGCCATGGCGCAGACGAAGTAGGCATAAGCGACTTTTTGAGTTTGATATTTCATGGGATTTCTCCTTAACCCGCTTCATTGGGCGGCCAGCCCTGTGTGTCGGTCTGATCGGCCCAGCGCAGGAATTCTGACAAGGCGCGGACCTCTTCTTCGGTCAGTTCAAACAACGGCATCTGGCGGCGGCCTTCGATGCCGCTGGGTTGGCTTTCCATCCATGCGCCCAGCGTTTCGGCAGCGTCATCAGGGTCTTCCAGAACGCCCCAGCGGGTCATGACATTGCCAAGCTCAGGCGCGAAATAGGCACCTTCGCCATGCAGCGTGTGACAGTTGATGCAGGAATGTCGTTCCCAGACATGTTTGCCTAGAACGACCTCTTCGCTCAGCGGCATACCAGCGGTTGATACATTCACTACATAGCGGTGTGACTGCACGGTTAGCACAATAAATATGACCACAAAGAACAGCGATCCTGCGTAGAAAATATTGCGTGCCCGTGACTTCGTCAGGATTTCGGCCATCCCTCAGCCCTCCAATGATTCAATATTGGCTGAGCAATATCAGGGGCTGCGCTGCAGAAGTTTGCGCTTGCGCAACGTTTGACAGGATTGGGCGCTTTACACAGATATTACAGATGAGGAGTCCGTCAATGAGACAGCAAGACCTCGACGATCCCGATTTGGCATTGGACACGCTGATGACATTGTGGCCGGAAACGATCGCCGTTTTTCTGCGCTATAATATGGTTTGCATTGGCTGCATGGTGGGGCCGTTTCACACGGTCATGGATGCCTGCCTTGAATACAACCTGGATGAACGGCGTTTTCGTGCGGAACTGCACGAGGCCATCAAGGCCTGATCATTCACCGCCCAACAGGACCAAGCGATGCGGATCGCAGACGACGATCTTTTTGCGTTTGCTGCTGACCAAGCCGTCTTTTTCCCAGCCACTCAGCAAGCGGCTGACAGTGTGCAGCGTGGTGCCAGTCATCTCGGACACATCCTGCCGGGTGATGGGAAAGCTGATTTCGATGCCATGCGCCGTGCGCCGCCCCGACTGATTGACCAAGCGCAACAAGGCGCGCGCGATACGTTGTTCGACATGCTGTGTCGACATATCCACGATGCGGGTGTTCATTTCGTTGATCCGAGCGCCGATCACTTTGTAGGTCTGGGTTGCAAAACCGGGGTAGTCGGCCACGAATGTTTGCCAAAGCGCGTTTGGCCAGGACAAGGCCAAAACCTCTGACGCGGCGACCGCCGTTGCGGGATAGGTATCGCGGCCCAAGGCCTGAGCGATCCCGAACAATTGGCCTGCCGGGATATGAAGTGATGTGACCTGTTCACCATCTGGGGTGGTTTTGACCACACGGATTGTCCCGTCGAGCAAAAGGAAGAAACGATCGGCCACACCGCCTTCTTCAAAAACCGCCGCACCAGCGTCAAAGCGACGGCTGGTTGCGCGATCAAGGATGGCCCTGATCTGCGATCGGTCCAGCATTGAGAACGGCGGCAGTGGCGCCAGCAGGCTTTCGTCCAATCGATGCACAGTAATTTCCCAGTACTTCCCCAGAACGACGTTAAAGGCATTGCGCCCAAACTGCCAGCGGTCAGGTGCGGGTGATGTCATATGCCTAAAGTTTGCTATTGCGCAACGTTTGATGCGGCAAAGCCCCATAATATTGGTGTCAACAAATATCGAAACGAAAGGACATCACAATGTTTCGAACCCTTATGACCTCTGCCGCCCTAATCATCGCAATGGGCGGCGCTGTCGCAGCAGAGACCTTTGAGGTGAAGATGCTGAACAAAGGCGAAGGCGGCACTATGATCTTTGAACCTGCGTCTCTGCGCGTGGCAGCTGGCGATACCGTAAAATTCCTCGCATCAAGCAAAGGGCACAATGCGGAATCCGTTGATGGCATGATGCCTGAAGGCGCGGAAGAATTCGTTGGTAAGATCAACGAAGAGATCGAAGTCACCCTGACCGAACCGGGCTTTTATGGCGTCAAATGCAAGCCGCATTACGCGATGGGCATGGTGATGGTGATTGCCGTCGGCGATGCGACTGACGTGCCTGAAAGCTTTATGGAAGGCCGCATCCCTAAAAAGGCCAAGGCGCGCTTTGAAGAGGCGTTGAGCGGCCTTTGAACGAACAAGGCGCGGATCGCGTTTTGACATCATTATTTGATCACAAGGAAAATGAGCTATGACCAAATTCACCAATCCCGGACTTATGAAAACCAGCCGTCGTAATGTATTGCGTGGGTCGGTTTTGGCTGGCGCCGCTGCTATGACTGGTGCCACCGCTATGGCGACATCACGTTCACCCAAGCTGAACATCGCAAATGCGACTTCCAAAAATCTGTATAAGGCCGCGGCTGAACAGGTCAAAGAAACAACCGCAAAGCCTGCTGATCTGTCCGGTTATACCCGCGTTAAGCAAGAATTGGTCGCGCCACCCTTTGCGCCAGAACATGAACAGGTCGCAACCGGTGGTCCAAAGATCATCGAGATTACCATGGACACCAGTGAGCGTCTGATGGTGGTGGACGAGGATACCGGTGCGTCCGTCTGGGCGCTGACCTATAACGGGTCGGTACCCGGTCCGCTGATCATTTGCCACGAGGGCGACATGGTCGAATTGACCCTGCGCAACCCAAGCGACAGCCAGATGGAGCACAACATTGACTTTCACGCCTCAACTGGGGCGCTAGGTGGCGGTGGTTTGACCCACGTTTATCCCGGCGAAGAATGCGTGCTGCGCTGGAAAGCCACTAAGCCGGGCTGCTTTACCTATCACTGTGCCCCTGGCGGCGCGATGATCCCGTATCACGTCACCCACGGCATGAACGGTGCGGTGATGGTGCTGCCGCGTGATGGCCTTAAGGATAAGGACGGCAATCCGCTGAAGTATGACAAAATCGCCTATATCGGTGAGCAGGATTACTATTTGCCAAAAGATGAAGACGGTGAATACAAGACCTACGAAGTGGCAGGCGAAGACTATGCGGACAGCATTGATGCAATGCGGACCCTGACCCCGACCCACAGTGTCTTTAACGGTGCCGTTGGTGCCTTGACCGGTGAAAATGCGCTGAAATTCAGTGTCGGTGAAACCGTGCTGATGATCCACAATCAGGCAAACCGCGACTCGCGGCCTCACCTGATCGGCGGACACGGTAACTACGTCTGGGAAACCTCTTTCAGCGATGATCCCCTGACCGGGCTCGAGACTTGGTTTGTCCGTGGCGGCACCGCGATGGCGTCGATGTATACCTTCGAGCAGCCGGGTGTGTATGCCTACGTCAACCATAACCTGATCGAAGCGGCCCTGTTGGGTGCGACAGCACACTTTGTGGTCGATGGCGAATGGGACAATGCCCTGATGGAACAGGTGGTTGCCCCGCGTACCTTTGAAACCTGATGAGGTAGAGGAACGACCATGACAACGCTGACCAGAGCCATACCAAACAAGACTGTCGTAGTCCTCTGTGCGGCTATCGCTTTGGTCGCGATAACATTCGGGGTTGCGCAGGTGATGCGCAGCCCCGATCCGCAGTTTGTACAATTGTTGCCAACCACACCTGTGACCTTGCAAGATGGGCGCAAACTGAACGTTCAGACCCGCGAAGTAACGGTGCAGCAATGGCAGGCATGCCATCACGCAGGATTTTGCACGCTTGATCTATCCTCTGCTGAGAAAGACGAGGATTATCCAGCGACGGGCCTGAGTTATCCAGATGTCATGCAATATGTCGCATGGCTGAATTCCCAAAGTAATGTGGCATGGCGATTGCCGACAGCCGCTGAATGGTTCGAAATGGCCGCTGAGGTTATGCCCGAGAAACCTGACCCGATATTCACCGATCCCTCGCTGACCTGGGCGTCAACATACCTGACCGAAGCAAGCCGCACGGGGCGGGCATTGCGGCCCAGTGGCGCGTTTAGTGCGACCTCGACAGGGGTTGAAGACCTTGATGGCAATGTCTGGGAATGGACTCAAGATTGCTATGCAGGGGCCAGTGGCCAAGGCGCGAACACTGATATTACCCGCTGTCCCGCCTTCGTAATGGGCGGAGAGCACGAGGCGGTCATGTCCTATCTGGTCAGAGACCCGGCTCGGGGTGGTTGTGCCGTTGGTGCGCCCCCAGCGCATTTGGGCATGCGGCTAGTATCTGAAGCATCATAGCCCTTAGGTGGCGCGCGTTGGATCGGTCATCGGATCACCTATTTCGCGTCCGCTTGGTGCATGTTCGCTTGAACTTGACCCAACGGGCCGCTCAATCATCCGGTGAACGCAGGGTTCGTGGTTTTCGATATGCAATGCCTTGATGCGTTCAAAATTGGCCAGGTCGGCTTGGGTGCGGCGATGATTGTCGCGAACGTATTCGAGCCATGTCGCCACATGATAACGCTCAATCCACAGGTCAGCCTCTGCCAAATCACGTAGCAGCGTCCAGCGGCGCGCGCCATCGCGCAGACAAATCCGGCGGCGTTCGTTCATGACCTTAACGAATTCAGGGATATTTTCGGGTGCAATCCGGTGTTCGATGGTTACGACAATCGGACCTGACCTCGCATGCACTGGCACGGCGGTTTGTGGCTCTTTGAAGCGGTTCAGTGGCGCCAGATCGTCGTCACCGCTTTTGGGCAAAGGCGCAATCAGCCCCAACATACCGCCGCCTGCTTGCAGGGCTGCGGCAGAAAGCAAGGCGATGGTCACGCCGTGACTGCCCGCGATTGTGCCAAAGCCCCAAGCGCCCGCCGCCATGCCACCAAATGTCGCCATCTGATACAATGATAAGGCCCGCCCCACGACCCAGCGTGGCGAGGACAATTGTATCGTGACATTGAACGTCGACAGGGCGAGAACCCATCCTGATCCTGCGATCATCAGCGCTGGAACCGTGAGCCACATACTTGTGCTCAACCCCGCGCCAATACCGCCCAGAACAAGCGCAAATGATCCAAGCCTCACGATGTTTTCTGTGCTTAGTCGCGACCGGATGCGTCCGCTTGTCATCGCGCCACAAACCGCACCGATTCCAAAGGCCCCCAATAAGATGCCATAGATGAGTGGCCCACCCGTGATCAGATCACGCGCAACAATTGGCATTAAAGCGGGGACCGCAGCAGCGGCAGACCCGAAAACGCAACTGCGCAGCAGCACGACACGGATATTTGGAGACATCGCAACATAGCGAATGCCCGCGGACATCGCAGTGATGATCCGTTCACGGGGCAGGGCGCGGGGTTTGATGTCAGGTTGCCAGCGCAGCAATACCACGATGACGCCGATATAGCTGAGGGCGTTGACCAAAAATGCCCCCGCGGCCCCGGCGACAGCGACAATTGCACCGCCGATTGCAGGACCGACGGATCGGGCAATATTAAACCCCATCGAATTAAGTGCCACGGCCCCCGGCAATGTCGCGCGCGGCACCATGTCGCCAACTGATGCCTGCCACGCCGGATTGTTAAGCGCTGTGCCGCAACCGATGGCAAAGGTGAAACCCAGCAAGCCCCAAGGCGACAGCCAATCATACCACGCAAACCATGCAAGAGTGATTGAGATGCAGACCATATAGATTTGCGCGCACAGCATGACGATACGTCGATCAAGGTTGTCCGCAATGGCACCCGCCAACAGCGAGAATAACATGATTGGCAGCGCCGTTGACGCCTGAACCAGCGCAATCATCTTGGGAGAATCCGACAGTGAGGTCATCAACCAAGATGCCCCAACCGCCTGCACCAAACCGCCAAAGTTAGACGACATCGACGCAAGCCAGATGTTGCGGAAAATCGGAACCGAGAACGGAGATACAGTTGCGGCTTGCAAGATCGCTGTCCCTTTGGGTTGATCTCGATTTATACCGACATGCTAGATGTTCGCCCGGCAGAAGGTAAGACCCATGCAAGGCGGAATCTAAACGTTACCTATCTTAATCCTCGTAAGCGGCATCCACTATGATCTCGACTTTCAGCTCGGCACGGGCCAGTTTTGCTTCGCCACAAGCGCGGGCAGGGGCGTGACCCGATGGCACCCAGGCATTCCAGACCTCGTTCAGCCCGTCAAAGTCGCTCATATCAGCCAGCCAGATGGTTGCACGCAGCATATGTTCGCGGGATGATCCGGCCTGTTTGAGCAACGCGTCAACCCGGCGCAGGCATTCGGTGGTCTGATCCTGAATGGTCGCACCTTCGCCGACTTGCCCCGTGATATATGCGACACCCCGGTGTTTCACAATTTTCGAGGACCGCAACCCGGTTTCAATCCGTTCGATCATGCTCGTGCCTTTCTATCTGGTGTTTTATTCGGTTTTTGCTGCTTTGACCCATGCCACGATCGTCGCGCGGGCCTCATTGTCCATTTGCACCGCATTTGGTGGCGGCATTGCATGGCTGACCCCGGCCTGCAGATAAATTTGGTCGGCGTATCGAGCGACATCGCTTTGGGTTTCCAGAACCACGCCTTTGGGTGCCCATCTGATCCCCTCCCAAACCGGTTCGCGGGCGTGGCACATCGAACAATTGCCCAGCACCGTGTCATAGGCGTCCTCAAATCCGGCGGCTGAAGCGAACTGCTGCTCATAAGGTGTCAGCGCGCGCGCCTCGGCTTCTTCTAATGTCTCGGTGCCGGACATGGTCGATAGCCAGGCGATGAAGATGAACAGCAACACTGTCACGGCCCATGTCCAGTGAGGGCCTTTGCCCGTGGCGTGCATGGTGTTGAAATAGTGACGGATCGTGACACCAGTCAGGAAGATCAGGCTGGCGATGATCCAGGCGTATTCCGTGCCAAACGACAGCGGGTAATGGTTGGATAGCATCAGGAACACAACCGGCAGCGTGAGATAGTTGTTGTGGGTTGAGCGCAGCTTGGCGATTTTGCCGTATTTTGCATCGGGTGTCCGACCTGCCTTGAGGTCTTCGACAACAATGCGCTGGTTCGGCATGATCTGGAAAAACACGTTGCCAGTCATAATGGTTGCAGTGAAGGCACCCAAGTGCAACAGGGCAGCGCGACCCGTGAAGATCTGGTTATACCCCCACGCCATGATAACAAGGATCACGAACAGCAGTATCATCAGCAACGTGGCATGTTCGCCCAGCTTGGATTTGCACATCGCATCATAGGCAAGCCAGCCGATGGTCAGCGAGCCACCAGAGATCAGGATGCCCTGCCACAGCGACAAGTCAGCCTTGGTCGGGTCGAGCAGGAACAATTCGCCACCCACCCAATAAACGATCATCAGCAATGCAGCACCTGAAACCCAGGTCATGTAGCTTTGCCATTTGTGCCAGGTCAGGTGCTCTGGCATTTCGGCTGGGGCCACAAGATACTTGACGGTGTGGTAGAATCCACCGCCGTGGACTTCCCATTCCTCGCCATGCGCACCTTTGGGCAAATTTGGGTTCGGTTTGAGCATCAGATCAAGCGCGATGAAATAGAATGACGCGCCGATCCACGCCATTGCTGTGATGACATGGAGCCAACGGACGGCAAAAGCGATCCAGTCCCAGATGATTGCTAAGTCGTACATGGAAACCTCCCAAGATTCGAAATTAGGACCACTCTAGGCGACCAGTAATTGTTCTGGTATTGTCACAAAGAGCCAAGCACCATCAAAAAAAGCAATATAATGTCATATCTCGATAATATCCGCACATTCGTCCGTGTCTATGAGTTGGGCAGCATGTCCGCCGCTGGTCGGGATTTGCGGATTTCGCCAGCTGTCACCTCATCACGGATATCACAACTCGAAGAACATCTGAGCGTGCGCCTGTTTCAACGTACCACACGCAGCTTGACCCCGACGGAGCAGGGCAAAGCGTTTTATGGCGGTGCGAGCGAGATTTTGGAGGCAGTGGAGAGTGCCGAGGCGCAGGTTGTTAACATCACGGATAATCCCAAAGGTTCGCTTTATGTGGCGGCCCCGCTTGGGGTGGGGCGGCGATTGATTGCGCCGCTGGTGCCGGGGTTTCTGGCGGAATATCCGGAAGTCAAAATCCGGTTGCGGCTGACCGACCGACGGGTTGACCTGACCACCGAGGGGCTTGATCTGGCATTCTTTCTGGGCCAGCCCGAGGACAGCAATCTGCGCATCCGCAAGATTGCGGATGTGGAGCGTATTTTATGCGCCAGCCCGTCCTATATCGACGCGCATGGCAATCCTGCGTCGGGCGAAGAATTGATGGCGGGCAGTCACGAATGCCTGAACCTGCGGTTTCCGGGGGCGACGGAATTTAAGTGGCAGTTGAAGACACCTGATGGTCCGAAACGGTTTGGTGTTTCCGGGCGTTACGAATCTGATGATGGGGATGTGCTGACTGATTGGGCACTGGCGGGCAACGGCATTGCGATGAAGCCGATCTTTGAGGTGGCAGAGCATGTAAAAGCGGGCCGCCTTGTGCCGGTGGCCACCGCAACGCCGCCTGAACCCATTCAGATGGCGTGTTTGTTTACTCACCGTCGGCGGCAAGATCCCAAGACGCGGTTGTTCATGGAATATGTGATTTCGCGCATTACCGAGGCCGTGCGCGATAGCTCACTTCGGGTTCAGCTGCCGCGGTAAGTAGAATACCCAAACGGCGACAACAGCAGTGGCACGTGGTAATGTGATGCCTCTGACATGCCAAAGCGCAGTGGAATCACATCGAGAAAACGCGGCTCTTCAGGTGGTGTGCCGCTGGCGTCAAGATAATCACCTGCGTGGAACACCAACTCATAAATGCCCAGCTCAAACTGATCTGCTGGCAGAATCTGTTCATCTGTGCGGCCGTCGTCATTGGTCTTGAGAGTCTTGAGTAGGGTGCGCGTGTCGCCGTCCATCTTGAACAGCTCAATTTTCAGCCCCTCCGCCGGGCAGCCGCGCGCGGTGTCGAGCACATGTGTTGTCAGATATCCGGTCATTGGCTTTTCTCCTCAATCAATGCCTCGTTATAGACAGAAGGGGCGTGCGGCGGCAAAGCGTTGCTGACCAAAGGCTGTTTCGTGTATTTTTTGAAAAACAAATCTATTGTTTTGAAATACAAGTATGCCAGCTAGGAGAGCCAAACGTGAACAGATATCCGCGCGACATGACAGGTTATGGGGCCAACCCACCAGCGGCCAACTGGCCGGGTGGTGCCAAGATCGCCGTGCAAATTGTCCTTAATTATGAAGAAGGTGGCGAAAATAACATCCTGCACAGGGATGCGGCTTCTGAGGCGTTTCTGTCTGAAATCACCGGAGCATCCGCGTGGCCCGGCCAGCGCCATTGGAACATGGAATCAATTTACGAATACGGATCACGCGCCGGGTTTTGGCGGGTGCATCGGATGCTCAGCGACCTGCCGATTACCGTTTATGGCGTGACCACGGCCTTGGCCCGCGCCCCCGAACAGGTCGCAGCGATGATTGCGTCAGGCTGGGAGATCGCCAGTCATGGGCTAAAATGGGTCGAACACAAGGATATGCCCGAGGACGAGGAGCGCGCACAGATCGCCGAGGCAATCCGGTTGCACACCGAAGTGACAGGTACGCCGCCGCGTGGCTGGTATACCGGGCGTTGTTCCAACAATACGGTGCGTCTGGCAGCCGAAACCGGGCAGTTCGCCTATGTCGCGGACAGCTATGCCGATGATCTGCCTTATTGGATGCAGTTTAATGGCACCGATCAGTTGATTGTCCCTTACACGATGGATTGCAACGACATGCGCTTTGCCATTCAGGCGGGCTATACCAACGGCGACCAGTTTGAGAGCTACCTCAAGGACAGCTTTGATTATCTTTATGCCGAAGGTCAGGCAGGCGCGCCGAAGATGTTGTCGATTGGATTGCATTGCCGTCTGATTGGTCGCCCAGGCCGCGCCGCCGCGTTGCGCCGCGCGATTGAACATTTCAAATCCCATGACGGCGTCTGGTTCGCCACGCGCCTTGAGATTGCACAACATTGGGCCAAGGAGAATCCGCCGATGCCACAGACACGCCCATCCGAAATGGACCGCGATACATTTGTTGCTGAATTTGGTGGTATTTTTGAACACAGCCCTTGGATTGCCGACGGTGCGTATGATCTGGAGCTTGGTCCGACCCATGACAGTGCCGCAGGTGTTCACCAGATGTTGGCGCGGGTGTTTCGCGGCGCGGACGAGGACAAACGGCTGGGCGTGCTGACTGCGCACCCTGATCTGGCGGGTAAACTCGCCGAGGCCAAGCAATTGACGGCGGAATCCACAGCTGAACAAGCGTCGGTTGGGTTGAATGAGTTGACGGATCAGGAGCGCGCGATGCTGACTGATCTGAACAACACCTATACCTCAAAGTTCGGGTTTCCCTTTATCATCGCGGTGCGAGACAACACCAAGGGGTCGATCATTGAGGCGTTCAAGCGCCGTATCAACCATGACCGGGACACGGAATTTACCGAGGCCTGCAAACAGGTTGAGCGCATCGCAGAATTGCGCCTGATCGAGAAGTTCTCAACATGACGCAGCGCATCAAGGTCGTACCATTGACCGCTGAAGCATTTGCGCCGTTTGGCGATCTGATGGACGCGTCTGGCACGCCGGACAAAATGATCAACCAAGGCAAATGTGGGCGCTTCCATGACTGCGCGACCTTGGATTTTTCCGATGGCCGGGCCGGGATCAGCATCTTTCAGGGCGAAAAAGAAACCCTGCCATTGAAGCTGGAACTGGTTGAGCGCCACCCCGAGGGCAGTCAGGCGTTTGTGCCAATGTCCGCGGACAGCTTTCTGGTGGTAGTGGCCAGCGATGAAGGTGGCACCCCAAAAGAACCTCGCGCGTTTCTGACCGCACCGGGGCAGGCAATCAACTTTCATCGCGGGACATGGCACGGCGTTTTGGCACCTCTGTCAGAGCCGGGCATTTTTGCCGTGATTGACCGTATTGGGGACGGCGCGAACCTTGAGGAACACTGGTTCGACCAACCCTACATCATCGAACAATAGCAAGACTGGCACATCAAAAAGCCAGCTTAACGCATCACATAGGAGGGACAACACCATGACAGATGCATCCATCGGGACCCCGGAACAGCTCCGCGACCCAAATTATACCCCGGCGCTGCACCGCGCAATTCCGCTGGGGATTCAGCACGTTTTGGCGATGTTCGTCTCTAACGTAACCCCGGCGATCATCATCGCGGGTGCGGCTGGTTTCGGCTTCGGCTCTGATGCGGGGGCGCAGGGTTTTCCTGACATGACCTACCTCATCCAGATGTCGATGCTGTTTGCTGGTGTTGCGACCCTGTTTCAGACCATCGGTTTTGGGCCGGTCGGCGCGCGCCTGCCGATTGTGCAAGGCACCAGCTTTGCGTTTATTCCGATCATGATCCCGCTGGTTGCGGGTAAGGGGCTAGATGCTATGCCGGCCCTTTTTGGCGGTATTCTGATTGGTGGTCTGTTTCATACGTTCATTGCCACCTTCATCGGTAAGATCCGCTTTGCGCTGCCGCCATTGGTGACAGGACTTGTGGTGACAATGATTGGTTTGGCTTTGGTCAAGGTTGGCATCCAGTATGCCGCTGGCGGTGTGCCCGCGATTGACAAGCCCGAATACGGTTCACTTTTGAACTGGTCTGCAGCCTTGGTGGTAGTCTTTGTGACACTCGCGCTTAAGTTCTATGCCAAAGGCATGTTGGCGGTATCTGCCGTCGTGATCGGTATCTTTGTTGGCTATTTCTATGCCATGGCAATGGGTATGGTCACAATCGAAGGCATCGCTACCAGCTGGGGCCGTGCGGCGCCCGTCGCATTCCCGGTTCCTTTCAAATACGGGTTTGAGTTTAGCTTTGCCGCGATCGTCGGTTTCTGTCTGATGGCCTTTGTGTCCGCGGTCGAAACGGTCGGCGACGTGTCCGGTATCACCAAAGGTGGCGCGGGACGTGAAGCAACCGAAGAAGAAATCACCGGGGCAACATATGCCGATGGTATCGGTTCAGCTATTGCTGGTGTGTTCGGTGGTTTCCCAAATACTTCGTTCAGCCAGAATGTCGGTCTGATCGCGATGACCGGCGTGATGTCGCGCCATGTCGTGACCATCGGGGCGATTTTCCTAATCCTTTGCGGACTGGTCCCCAAAGTTGGTGCCTTGATCCGCACCATCCCGATCGAAGTCCTTGGTGGCGGTGTGATCGTGATGTTCGGTATGGTTGTCGCTGCGGGTATTTCGATGTTGTCAGATGTGAACTGGAATCGTCGCAACATGGTGATCTTTGCGATTGCACTGTCTGTGGGCCTTGGCCTGCAACTGGATCCCAAAGCAGTTCAATATCTGCCGGATACATTGCGCATTCTGATGACCTCTGGACTGTTGCCAGCGGCATTGATTGCGATTGTTTTGAACCTGCTGCTGCCAGAACAATTGTCAGATGAGGCGACAGAAGAAGTGTCGGGCGGTATGGCCGGACATGCAAAAGGTTCATTGCCAAAAGACGATCACGTCTAAGAACACTGTCCAGCCGCCGCAACTGGTGGCTGGACAACTTGCGTGCAATGCGCAAACCTCAAGCAATGATCTAAAATCAAAATTCTAAGTTACCCAAACAGGCACCATGCGGTCCGCGCCTGATTGGGCATGTATTGCCGCGTACCGTGTGTCGACCCGGAAAGGTTCAAGAGATCAAATGACGATAAACAGCACTGATATTGACCCGGTTGAAAGTCAGGAATGGCAGGAAGCGATCCAAGACGTCATCGAAAAAGATGGCGCAAACCGCGCGCATTATCTGCTTGATAAAGCGGTGCAGCAGGCACGCGCCGCTGGTGCGACTTTACCGTTTTCCGCGACGACCCCTTATCAAAATACCATTCCCGCGGATGATGAGCTTGAGGTTCCCGGCAATTTGGAAATGGAATGGCGCATTCGCACGATCAACCGCTGGAACGCGATGGCGACTGTGGTACAGCGCAATAAGGAAAGCAGCGAATATGGCGGGCATATCGCCTCCTTCGCATCGTCTGCTGTTATGTATGACATTGGGCTGAACCATTTTTGGCGTTCCAAATCTGCAATCCACGGTGGAGATCTGGTGTTTTTCCAAGGTCATGTGATCCCTGGCATTTATGCGCGTTCCTTTATGGAAGGGCGTATTTCGAAAGAGCAGCTTGAAAATTTCCGTTCGGAAGTGTCGGGCGGCGGGCTCTCTTCTTATCCGCATCCGTGGCTGATGCCGGATTATTGGCAGTTCCCGACCGTGTCGATGGGCCTTGGTCCATTGATGGCAATCTATCAGGCGCGGTTCATGAAATATATGCACAACCGGGGCCACATCGACATGGCCGACCGCAAAGTATGGGCGTTCCTTGGGGATGGCGAGATGGACGAGCCGGAATCACGCGGTGCGATTGATCTGGCTGCGCGAGAAGGTCTCGATAACCTGATCTTCGTCGTGAACTGCAACCTGCAACGTCTTGATGGCCCGGTGCGCGGCAACGGTAAGATCGTGCAGGAGCTTGAAGGTGATTTCCGTGGCGCGGGCTGGAACGTGATCAAACTTCTGTGGGGTAAGGGATGGGATGACCTGCTGGAAAACGATCATACCGGACGGCTCAAGCAGTTGATGGACGAGACCGTTGATGGTGACTACCAGACCTTCAAATCCAAGGATGGCGCGTATATTCGCAAGCATTTCTTTGGCAAATATCCTGAAACGGCGGCACTTGTCGCCGATTGGTCTGATGATCAGATCTGGGCGCTGCGCCGCGGCGGGCATGATCCGCAAAAGGTCTATACCGCGTTCAAACATGCCAGTGATACCAAGGGTCAGCCATCTTGTTTGCTGATCAAGACCGTCAAGGGTTATGGCATGGGCACGGCGGGCGAAGGTCAAAACACCACGCATTCCGCCAAGAAGTTTGCCGATAACCAACTGCGCGATTTCCGCGATCGATTTAAAATCCCAGTGTCGGACGAGGACCTGCCGAAAGCGCCGTTCGTGTCGTTAAACAACGCACAAAAAGCTTATCTGGCCGACCGTCGCACGGCGCTTGGCGGTGAATTCCCCAAACGCACATGGCGCGATGCGCCCAAGCTGGAAATTCCGCCGCTATCCAATTTTGAAGCACAGCTCAAAGGTACCGGTGAGCGGGAAATCTCGACCACCATGGCCTATGTGCGCATCCTGACAACCTTGCTGCGCGACAAAAAGATCGGCAAATTCGTGGTGCCGATTGTACCGGATGAAAGCCGTACCTTTGGGATGGAGGGGCTGTTCCGCTCGGCGGGGATTTATAATCCGCTGGGGCAGAACTACACGCCCGAAGATGCCGACCAGATGATGTTCTACAAAGAAACCACTGATGGGCAGGTTTTGCAGGAAGGCATCAACGAAGCCGGCGCGATGGCCGATTGGATAGCGGCGGCGACGTCCTATTCCAACCACGGCGTGCCGATGATCCCTTTCTATATCTATTATTCGATGTTCGGGCATCAGCGTGTGGGTGATCTGGCATGGGCGGCGGGCGATAGCCGTGCGCGGGGGTTCCTGCTTGGGGCCACGGCGGGTCGGACGACGCTCAATGGTGAAGGTTTGCAGCATGAAGATGGCCACAGCCATATTTTGGCTGGCACAATCCCGAACTGTGTCACCTATGATCCGACGTTCAGCTATGAATTGGCGGTGATCATGCACAATGGTTTGCAACGGATGTTTGTCAATCAAGAAGATGTCACATTCTACCTGACGCTGATGAACGAAAATTACACACACCCCGATATGCCGATGGGGGCAGAGGATGGGATCATCAAAGGCCTCTATCGTTTGCATGAGACCAAAAAGCCGGGCAAGAAACACGTCAATCTGATGGGCTCTGGCACGATCTTGGTGCAGGCGATCAAGGCGGCGGCAATGCTGAAAGAGGACTTTGGTGTTACTTGTGACATCTGGTCGGCCACCAGCTTTAACGAGCTTGCCCGTGATGGTCAGGATGCCGCGCGGCACAACCGTTTGAATCCGCTGGATGAAAAGCAAGTGCCTTATGTGACCAAGACGCTGAGCAAGGCCAAAGGCCCGATCATCGCCGCCACGGATTACATGAAGAACTATGCAGAGCAAATTCG